>NZ_JBOBRE010000003.1:0-393521 GCF_050586525.1 Massilia sp. BKSP1R2A-1
CGATCAGGGCGTACGCCCGTTTTCTGCCGCAAACCGGGCTGTTTGGAGCATTCTTGCTGCTGGTCTTGCCGAGGACTGGAAAACGGTCGGCCAAGGCTATGGCGCTTCTATAGGCTTCAGGATAGGCCGTGAGCCGTACAATTCGGCTTACGGATCCAGCTGAAGAGTTTTTACACAGGCTGGGCCGACAGCTGGCGTCCAGTTTATGCCACCGTAGCGCACATCGAGGCGGAATGAATGTTGGACTTAAACGTTTTTTGTCCGCCCACGGAGGGCAGGATCCGAACCGAAGCGGACGTCTTTGCGGATTCATAACACTCTCGAGAAAGTCTAGTGACTAAAAGGGCGACGGAATACCATGGCTGAGCAGGACCGCCCTATAGTTCGACATCAATTCAGACAAGCTCTCTACGACATCTCTGAGTTCTCCCGCAGCCTCTTCGCTCAGAACATCAGCTTCAGACTGCACAACCAAGAGGGACTGGAGCATGATGCTTAGGGAATCACCCTGGATGAGGCATCCCGGGAAATGTCGCGAGAGATGTCGTATTACGACTGCTTTTGACTCATCAGAGAATACTTCGACTTCTTCGCGACGCATACAACTCCCATTGATGAGCAAGCCTAAATGACCGGTGCAGCACGCTGACGATCGACTGGTTCTTGCCGAAGGCGGCCAATGAGCTCAGCATAGCAGCTCGCCAACTCCGAAACATCGCAGACCGTCACGAGTGACCGGAACCGCCCCATTGCGGACGATGGAGCTACGTTTCTTAGCCGGACATAACTCTGGGATATCTAAGCCGGACACTGCTCGTAACTGCACCATCGTCACTGGCATTGGGCTCCGGGGTCGAAAGCCCTGGCATCGGCTGGACAAAGGAACTAAAACATCCCGGTTCCCGCGATGGCGAGCGTAGTGAAATGAAAAGGGCGTTGCGGTCGTAAACCGAGCAACGCCCTATCCAGCTAGCGGGTCATCTTGACCCAGGACTCACATCTTCCAGCGCATGGCAACCGACACCGACCGTCCAACCTGGACCGTACCGAAATTGGTCAGCTGCTCATTCCCCGCATTACCGAAGTGGTAGTACTGCCGCTGCATTTCATTCGTCAGGTTGATGGCGCCGACATCGACCGACATCCTGTCGTTGACCTTGTAGGAGATCTGCATGTCCACGCTCTTTTCCGGCTGACGCCAGATACCGATCGGATTCGCAAACAGGGCTGCTTCGTTGGCAGCCAGGAAGGCGGAACGCCAGACATAGGACAGGCGCGCGCTGACCGGGCCCTTCTCGTAAGCCAGGGTGGCATTGTAGGAGCGGTCGGACACCCCGAAGAACGGTGATTCAAGCTGGGCGATGATCTCGCCGGCACTGTTCGCCTCGGGAACGTTCTGCGACGAGCTGAGTCGGGTGAAACTACCCTGGAAGCCCAGGCCTTCGAGTGGGCCCGGCAGCCACTTCGGGAAGTAGATCAGGCCGAGCTCGATGCCTTTGATCACACCGTCGGACGCATTGACCGGCGAGTTGATGACGTAGTCATAGCCGTTCGTGTGGTCGCCGCCCGAGGTCGAGTTGCGGAACGGGTCGTCCGCCGGATCGACGTGGATCCTGCGGCGCAGGGGCACGACCAGGCCGTCGATCTTGCGCTTGAACACAGTGCCGTAGAGCGCGCTGTCCTTCTGGAAGTACCACTCGCCCGTCAGGTCGAAGTTCGTCGAGAGCGTCGGTTTCAGGTCCGGGTTGCCGCCGGTGCCCGAGCCGTAACCCACCCGCGACACGTCGTCGGCGAGTTGCAGGACCGGGTTCAGATCGCCGAAGTTAGGACGGCGCAGGGTTTTACCGAAGTTGAAGCGCGTCACCACGTCCTTGGTCGCATCGTAGGTCAGGGTCAGGCTCGGCAGGAACTTGTCGGTCGACTTGCTGGCGCCGGACGGCGTGACTGCCTTGGTGGTGGCGTCGACCTTGTAGAAGGTCATGTCGGTATCGACCTTGGTGTAGCGCACGCCGACGTTGGCGCGCAGGCGATTGCCGAACAGCTCGCTTTGGAAATTCCCCATCAGGTAGAGATTGCTCGTCTTTTCCTCGACCTCGAAGGTCTTCTGCAGCCTCAATTTGTCCGTGGTGAGGAAATTGCTGTTGACCGAGTTATAGAGCTTGCGCCAGTCGTCGATATGGTCGCGGATGTAGTAGGCATTGGGTTCCACCCATGCGCGCGGAACGTCCGAGATGTCCGTGCCGAAGTTCGAGTTGGTAATCGCGTACTGCGGGCCCAGCGAGGCGAGGTTGCGGCCGAGGAAGGCCGATTGCGTCCGGTTGGCCTCCGACGCCTTGCGTACGTCGTGGCGCATGCCGAACTGGAGCGTCTGCAGTGCGCCCCAGTCGGCATCGAAGACGCCCGCCAGGCTGCCCGTGGCGGCGCTGCCCTTGTTGCGGTTGGCGTTGTCGTAGAACTCGGCCACATTCCACTTGCTCGGGTCGGTCAGGTCGGCATTGTTATTGAAACTGAAGGCCGTATCGCCGCCGGCATTGAAGTCGACGTTGATGGAAGGCGCAACGCGATCGATCCGGGTGGCGGTGAATTGCGTGTCGAATTCGCTCGTCTGGTAGGACAGGTCACCGTCCAGCTTCAGGCGCTCGCCAATATTCCATTTGCCGTTCAGGGCGTACACGAAGGAATCGGTCTTCGACGTGGTGTAGTCGCCGCTGTTGAAGCCATAGACGTTATTGACCTTGCGGGTCTTGATGACGTTCGTTCCCGGGAAGGTCGTGATCGTCCCCGCAGGGTTGCTGCCGAGATCGCCCCACCAGTCGACGAAGCTGAACAGCAGCTGGTTGAAGGTCTTGTCGCGATAACCGTTGTACATCGATTCGAAGGTGTAGACCGCATCGCTGTTCGGTTTCCACTGCAAGGCGATATTCGCGGCAGGACGCTCCCGTTCTCCCTGGACGTCGCTCTGGAAAATGGCGTCGCGCGCCAGGTAGTAGGGGTAGGCCTTGCCGTTGAAGTTCAACGTCGAACCCGCCGCCATCGGCAAGCCGGTACGGGTACCCGGGGTCCAGATATTGTTGTCGGTGATGCGCTGCAGAGGCGTATAACCTGGCGGGACTTCGGCCGCATTGGGGCTGGTGAACGGCACCATGGCGCCCGGCGTCACGCTTTCATTGCGGTACTTCGTCTTGGTACCCGCCAGGTTGACCAGGGCGCCGACTTCGCCGATGCCGGTTTCCCAGCGGTTGCTGAACATGGCGCTGACTTGCGGATTCCACTTTTCCGCAGGATCCAGATAGGTTTCACGCGCGGTAAGCGACACTTGCGGCCCCTTGAAGTCGAAGGGCCGCAGCGACTTGACGTCGATCTGGCCGGCGATCCCGGTTTCCAGCTGGCTGGCGTCGCGCGTCTTGAAAACGTCGATCTGCCGCACGAGGGTCGAAGGAATGTCCTGGAGCGCGACCTGCGTGCCCGAGGCGGTGAAAATATTGCGGCCGTTCCAGGTGGTCTGGACGTCGGGCAGGCCACGGATGGACAAGGCGCCGACTTCCCCGCCGGCGCGGTTGGTGACCTGGATGCCCGTCACGCGCTGCAGCGCTTCGACGACATTGTTGTCAGGTAGCTTGCCGATGTCTTCGGCGACGACCGACTCCACCACCTGGTCGCTGATGCGCTTGACTGCCAGGCTCTTGATGAGCGATGCCTTGACGCCAGTGACGACCACGGTCTGGGTGTCGCTCGGCTCCGTTGTATCGGCGCTTGCCTGCGCCCACACCGAGGTGCTGCTGAGCAGACCGGCGCCCATCAGTGCAGTCACGGTCCGCTTCAAGGCTAAAGGACGTGCTGATGCTTGCGATTTCATACGTCTCCTGAATTTTTTAGTTATGGGTAATTTAATTCTTAGACTGGCATTGCTGTAGATCATGGTAGAGACCCACCAATAATCAAGCTAATGATTTTTTCTGGGTTTCCAATATCGGTTTTGATATCACACCAGCCTTTGAAGCAACAAAACCGTCCGAAGAACTCAGCAGGCGTGTGAGTCTCGTCCGTCAACGGTTGCCTGGCCGCTGGCAATGCGCGCGTCGCCGATGCGAAATGAGATCTACTCAAGATCGAAAACACCAAAAGAAACGGGCCTCGAGAATGAGGCCCTTCCGTCGGTAACGTGGAGCGGGGGGTCGAGCACTTGAACGCGCTTGCATCGGGGTCCATTTGTGCAATTTGCTTGTCGGGCGCCTGCCTATCGTCACGCGCGCGAGATACTGATCGGCCCGGCACGTCCCTCGTCAGGCCAGTCAGCGGAACGACCGATGCGCGCGCGCTGTGGCCAGTCTCGCACCGCTGGCGGCGCAGCGTCGCACCGAAACGAACATCGGATGACCCGCGCCGCAGCGCACTGCATGCGCGGCTCACGGCAATGCCTCATCCATCACCCTGCCTGGCCGGATCGGACCGCCGTGTCGCCGATAAAGAAGCGCAGCATCTCTTCGCTGGCATTGGGTCCGCAGGCATCGGTGCAGCTGCCTCGCGGGTTGCCACCCGACCAGGCATGGCCGGCGCCGTGCACGGTCCACTGCTCGGCCAGCACGCCGCCCGTGCTTTCGCGGTGCACCGCGCGGGTGAACTCACGTCCGCCGGTCCGGCCCGTTTGCGCCACCATGCCGACGCCGGCGTTCCTCGCCTGCCCGTGTCGCGCATGGCTGTCCAGGGCCTGGCGGACCACATCGCTGCTGTTCCTTCGATGGACCGTGAGGTCGGCATCGCCATGGGAGACGATGACGGGCACGACCGCATGCAGCGAGGGTGGCGGCAGCGTGGACGGAACCGCCCCGGTACGCATCGCCAGCAGCGCCCCGGCGTCACTGCCCGCGCTGCCGTGCGCCAGCCCGGAGTGGCAGCCAACGGCGCTGAACAGGTCCGGATACGTACGCCCCAGGATGACCGCCATGGCGCCGCCGGCCGACAGGCCCGCGACGGCGACGCGCTCCGCATCGACAGCATGCTCGGCCATGATGCGCCGTGTGAGCCCCGCGATCAGCGCCGGCTCTCCCTCGCCGCGCAGTTGATGGGTCCGGTCATGCCAGTTCCAGCACCTGTTCCAGTGTGCGCTGCAGGACTGTTCGGGATACAGGACCAGGCAACCATGCTCTTGCGCGAGCGTATTCATGCCGGTGCCGGCGGCAAAATCGGCAGCGTCCTGGCCACAACCATGGAGCATGACGATCAGCGGCATGGGACTGCGTTCGCCGCCTGGGATGAACAGGCGGTAGTGGAGCGCACGCTCTTCCTCCTGGTGGAAGCCGTAGGTGAAGCGGCTACCGGCGCCAGGCGCGGCGGGCGCGCCGGCCCAGAGACGGGTCATCGATGACCAGGCGTCGAAGAAGGTAGTAAACATGGTTCGCTTTCCCCAGTGAGGTGATGAAAATGTGTCGCCCTGACGAAAGCGGCGGCGCGACCGTGTGGTCAGCGCCGCCGCAAGGCTCGCCCCCCGGGGCCGGGGGGCGTGGTGAAGATTAGCGTGAGGTCGACGGCGCCTTGTTTCCAGCCTGGCCGTTGCCGCCTTGCGGATTGCCGGGGTTGCGCGACGGACCAGCCTGGCCATCCGGCTTCGCGCCTGCGCCTTCGCCCTGGAGTTCACTCAGGTATTGGGCGCCGATGCTGGCGCCTCGCTGCGCTTCCTGCACGAAGGCCTCGCGCGAGCTCTTCATGGTCTCCTCCTGCTGGCGCAAGCTCTTGTCGGTCGCTTCGGCCGACACACGGGTGACTTCGTCGGCCAGCACGCGTGCGGTACGGGAGGTTTCCTGCACATGCTGCTCGCTCGCGCGGCTCAGGTCGACCTGGGTGGTGGCGGCGAGCTGCGACAGCTGCTGCTGGTAGGACCGCAGCTTGTCGGTGGCAGGCTGGGCGCGCGAGGCCGCCGCCGACAGCGCGTCGGTGGGACGATCCGCCGTCAGCATGCGTTGGGCAGTGCCGGTGGCCTCCTCGAGCAGGGACTGGCCAAGCTGCATGTTCAGCTGGAAGACCTGCTGGAAAGACCGGGAGACGGTTTGTGACAGTTCGTTGAGGAATGCAGCCTGTGCGTCCATATGCGAGCGCACGGCGGGATTGACGGATTGGGGGAACGGATACATGGAGTACCTTTACAAGGAATGGAACGGGATGGGCATGCGGACGCCGGACGCAGTGCGTTGACATGTCTGGCGGGAATGGCAGCACGGCAGGTGCCGTCTGGAAGAGGACGATCTGGGTAGATCGCATTTGACCTTCACACTATGCGCTCTTTTTTTCCTTCGTGCGGCCAAACTGAAAATCTATTTTCGGGGAATGTCAGGCGGCAAAACATTGTCTGGAGAATGCATCCACAAAGCGCGCTCAACGCAGGCAACTGCGCTTTTGCAGGTACATTTCGCGGTCGGCCAGCGCCTTGCCACCGGCCGGATTGCATTCCACCGCACCGGCACGCACCGCGAGATAGCAGGTGCGCTCCTGCATGAGGTTAAATGCATGCAGGTTTTCCCGCGGTCGGGCCAGCATCTCACGCGGATCCGCATCGTCGAGAACGAAGGCGGTGAATTCATCGCTTCCCATGTGGCGCGCTCCGATTTCAGGCGACATGGAGCAGCACGGCAATGTAATGGCAGGCGCTGCCGGCGAGGACGGCCAGATGCCAGATCCCGTGGCCGTTGCGCACCTTGTGGTCGGTGGCGTAGAACACTATGCCGCCTGTGTAGAACAGCCCGCCGGCCGCCAGCCAGGCGAAGCCGGCGCGTCCGAGCGCGCCGACCAGGGGTCCGGCAGCGGCCAGGGCAAGCCAGCCCATCACCAGGTAGACGACGAGCGACAGGACGCGTGTCCCGCTGGTCCGGCAAAGCTCCTGAAGGATCCCGAGCAGGGCCAGCGACCACACCACGCCGAACAGGGTCCAGCCGAGGGTCCCGCGCAGCGTCACCAGCGTGAACGGTGTATACGTGCCTGCGATCAGGAGATAGATGGCGCAATGGTCCATCTTGCGCAGCACGTCCTTGGCCGGGCCACGCGTGCCGTGGTAGAGGGTGGAAGTCAGGTACAGGATCAGCAGCATCGACGCGTAGACGCTGCAACTGGCAATCTTCCAGGGGTCGCCGCCCTGCGCCGCCACGGCAACCAGGACCATGCCGAAGACGGCCGCGAGCACGGCGCCCACCGCATGGGAGATGCTGTTGAAGCGTTCACCGTAATACATGAGCCTCCAGGACGCCCGTGGCGAGGTGCAGCGGCGCGTCCGGAATCAGCCGCGGGGGTGGCGCCGGTAATCGGCGCCTGCGGACTCGATCAGCGTCCGGGCCGGCTGCGATCTCCAGTGCCGGGAAACATAGATACCGTGCTCCTCCAGCTCCCCGGATGCCGGCACGGTGTCGTGCGCGTCAACGGCCGCGGCGCCGGCGCCATGTCCGGGCGACGCCGGTTCCAGCTGCTCCCACCGGAACCTGACGCGCTCGATGACGGCGCAGATTTCCTCCCGGCTGGCGCCGCACTGCGCCAGGTAGGGAACGATCTCTTGCGCGACCGCTTCCCACTGGACGAACGTCTTGCTTGGAAACTCCAGGACATTTTTCATTGCGTGGCCCGCATGGTGGATGTGATTCACCCCACTATGCGCCGCGCCGTCCGCGGACGGGAGAAAAAAGTGTAAGCATTTCCATCGAAGCGATGGACCCGGCAACATTCACATGCGGGAATGCAGCATCGTCCCCATCCTGGCGGCGTCGATCGGCCTGCTGAAGAAGTAGCCCTGCCCTTCGCCGCAGCCGTGCAGCTTGAGGAAGTCGAGCTGCGCCGCATTTTCGATGCCTTCGGCAATGACACGCTGGCGCAGGCTTCGTCCCATGCCGATCACGGCGCTGACGATGGCGCCATTGCTGTTCGCATTCCCATCGATCGCGCGGACGAAGGACTGGTCGATCTTGAGCACATCGATCGGGAATTTGTTCAGATAGCTCAGGCTGGAGTAACCGGTGCCGAAATCGTCCACGGCGATCTCCACACCCATTGCCTTGAACTTCGCCAGCAGGCAGGCGCTGGCCGCGACGTCGCGCATCAGCACGCTCTCGGTCAGTTCGAGCTGCAGGCAGGCCGGATCGGCGCCGGTTGCCTCGAAGATCGCCAGCGCGTGGTCGAAGAAATCGCGGTGCCGGAACTCCATGGCGGACACATTGATCGCGATCGACACCGGCGCCACCCCGCTGTCGCGCCAGCGCACCGCTTGCGCGCAGGCTTCCCGCAATACCCACCGTCCGAGGGGTACGACCAGGCCGCACTCTTCGGCGATATGGATGAAGCGCTCCGGCGCCACCAGTCCCCATTCGGGGTGATCCCAACGCAGCAGGGCCTCGACGCCGGTGATCGCCCCGCTCGCCAGGTCGAGCTTGGGCTGGTAGTGCAGTGCGAACTCGGCGCGTTCGAGCGCCCGGCGCAGGTTGCTTTCGATGAGCTGGCGCTCGACGGCGCGCGCATTCATGTCGTGGCGGAAGAACTGGTAGCCGTTACGGCCGCGCTCCTTGGCGTGGTACATCGCCGTATCGGCATTCTTGATCAGGGAGGCGGCATCCACGCCGTCGAGCGGAAACACACTGATGCCGATACTCGTGGAGGTATGCAGCTGGTGCCCGTCGATCAGGAAAGGCGTCGACATGGCGATCAGGATCTTCTCGGCCGCCAGCGCCGCATCGTGGGCGCGCCGCTCGTCGGCCAGCAGGACGACGAACTCGTCCCCGCCGTGGCGGCTGACCGTGTCCGAGGTGCGCACGCAATCGAGCAACCGTGCGGCGACGGCTTGCAGCAGGCGGTCGCCAACCCCGTGGCCGAGGGAATCGTTGATGTGCTTGAACTTGTCGAGATCGAGGAACAGCAGGGCCGGACAGGTACCGCTGCGCCTGGCCGAGGCAATGGCCTGGCTGATCCGGTCGTTCAGGAGGACACGGTTGGGCAGGTTGGTGAGGAAATCGTGCTGGGCGAGGTGCTTCATCTTCGTGGTCAGCGCGACGGTATCAGAAATGTCACGGAAGACCATGACCGCGCCGACAAGCTGGTTGTCCCAATCGAAGATCGGCGCGGCCGAATCCTCGATCCGCCTGCTTTGGCCGTGCCGATCCAGCAGGATGACCTCGCCGCTCAGGCCTTCGGACAGGCCGCCCTGCAGTACCGTTTCCACCGGATTGGGCACCGCGCTCGTGCCGTCGCCTTCGCCGTCGACCAGGACGAGCACTTCCGCGATCGGCCGCCCCCTGGCTTGCTCGCGCGTCCACCCGGTCATCAGCTCGGCGGCGACGTTCAGGTAGTCCACCTGCCCGAGCATGTCGACGGAGATGACCGCGTCGCCGATCGAGTTCAGCGTGATCTGCGCGCGCATCTGGGCGGCGTACAGCTGCTGCTCGACCTTCATGCGTTCGATGACGTTGCGCAGCGCTTGCGGCACCAGGCTGTTGTCGAAGTAGCCCTTCGCCAGCCATCCCTGGGCGCCGCGCCGGACCGCCTCCCGGGCCTCATTCTCCTGTTCGAGCGTGCACAGCGTCATGATTGGCGTATGGCGCGCCGCCGCATGGACGGGTTCGAAGCTGGCCAGTCCGCAGCTGTCCGGCAGACCCAGGTCCAGCAGGATCGCGTCGATCCCATGCTGCCCGATGCGGTGCAGGCCGCTCTCCAGGGTCGGAACGTCCTCGACGACGAAGGGTCCGTCGGCGGCGTTTCCCAGCGCATGGCGCAGGGTGCGGACATCGTCGGGATTGGGGGAAATGATGAGGATCCGGTTTGCCCCGGCGCTTCCGGAACGCGCCGGCGCCGGCGCCGCGCCCGGATGCGGCACGGCGACGCCCGGCTCGCTGAAGGCCCCGGCAAGCAGATCCCGTTCGAAGGCCAGCACCCATGCGGTGGCATCGCCGATCGGGTACTCCCTGCGGCGGCCGGTCGGCTTGAAAAGGATGTCGACAAATCCCTTGATCGGCGACAACTCGTCGCTGCCGGGGTCGGTGAGATCCACTTCGCGCAATTCAAAATCCAGCGGATCGATGGAGCGGGCGCGCAGCACTCCCAGGTAGCGCCCCATTTCATCGGTTTCGATCAGTCCCATGGCTGGCTCCTCAAGGCCGCTCGGCGTCGATACGACCCATGCTAGCACGATGCACGGCTTATCGCGTGTGCCGCCTCAGCGGGTCCCGTAGATGCGCCGGCACAGGGAGCCTACGCCGCGTGGACGTGCGGCCGCCCTTGTTTTACCCGCCGTGGCGCATCGCAGGCGCATTCGCTTCATCGGGATCGGCTGCGCGCAATCCAGCGATTTTCCTATACAGTGTCTTCCACGAGGAAGAGAATGCAATGAAAATGACAAACGAGGTCACGCTCGGCGCCGACGTGTTCTGCTTCGAGGATGCTGGACGGTTCGCCGAAGCGTGTGCGTGGATCGAGGAACATGGCTGCGATACGGCGCGGTTCCGGGACGCTTTTCCGGAGGCGCGCGCGGTGAGCACCCATCCCTACGGCTCGGGCAATCCGCGCGCCAGCTGAGGCGCGGCGGGCCGCTGCCGGCCAGGTCTGCGCCCAGGGCGGCCAGCGTGGTGTGCTTCACTTGCCATGGCTGCGGCGCTGCCCGCCAACGCCTTCCTGCCGCACTGCTCAGTCACGCTGGCCACCCTGGGCCTTGCGCATCAGTCGGGCTCACGGCAGGCGCCGCGCATGCCGGAACATGGCGTAGCGCTTGAGCAGGTCGTTGATCAGCTGCTCCCTGGTATAGCCGGTCACGTCATGCTGCTGGTCTCCCTCGGAACCGGAAGCGATGGCGCGGTAGTGCCGGCTGTCCGCTTCCATCCCCTCGCTCTCCGTCCAGGCGAAACTCGGCGCCCGGAAGCTGCGTGCCCGCACCGCGTAGCGGAACGCTTCGCGCTCTCCGTGCGGGACGGTCAGCGCGAGCCGGTCTTGGCTCTCCGCCAGGGACGGCACCAGGCCGCTCTCGCGGAACTGGGCGGCGACCGCGTCGAGGGCGGGGCGCGCCGTCTCCGCCAGGAAGGTGGAGATCGCGCGCCGGTCGTAGAAGCTGGTGATGTTGGCCAGCCGCTGCTGCCAGCTCAGGTCGACGTCGGGCGCCGCTTCGGAGGTACTGGACAGGTCGATCGGCGTGCCTGCCGATTCCGTCTGCAGCGCCCGCAGCAATCCGTAGCAGATGAAGATCATGATCGCCGCGAACGGCAGGGCGCTGGCCAGCGCCGCCGTCTGCAGGGCCTGCAGGCCGCCGGCCAGCAGCAGGACCGCCGCCACCAGGCCGGCGCAGGATGCCCAGAAGATGCGCTGCCAGACCGGCGGATTGGGCGCCGCGCCCGAGGTGATCATGTCGATGACCAGCGCGCCGGAATCCGCCGAGGTCACGAAGAAGGTAATCACCAGCAAGGTGGCGATGCCCGACGTGATCAGCGAGAACGGCAGATGCTCGAGCACCTCGAACAGCGCCACCGGCAGGTTGTCGGCGACGGTCTGGACGATCGGCGCGGCTCCGCCCAGGTCGAGTGCGATCGAGGTGTTGCCGAACACCGTCATCCACAGGAAGGTGAACAGCACCGGCACCAGCAGGACGCCGCCGACGAACTCGCGGATGGTCCGCCCGCGCGAGATGCGCGCGATGAACATCCCCACGAAGGGCGACCAGGATATCCACCAGCCCCAGTAGAACAGGGTCCAGTTGCCGAGCCAGGCATTCGGCTCGTAGGCGTACATCCGGAAGGTGCGCTGCACCACCGCGCCCAGGTAAGCGCCGATGTTCTGGACGTAGGCCTCGAGCAGGAATACCGTCGACCCCGCCGCCAGGACGAACAGCAGCAGTGCGATCGCCAGAATGATGTTCAACTCGGACAAGCGCTTCACCCCCCGGTTCAGCCCGGTGCCGGCCGAGAGCGTCGCCAGGCCCGTGATGGCCGCGACCAGCAGGATCTGCACCTGCGGCGAGACCGGCAGGCCGAACAGGTGCGCGAAACCGGCGTTGACCTGCAGCACACCGAAACCGAGCGAGGTCGCCACCCCGAACATGGTGCCGAGCACGGCGAAGATGTCGATGGCGTGTCCGATCGGCCCATGGATCCGGTTGCCGATCAGCGGGAACAGGCTGGACCTGAGCGTGAGCGGCAAGCCGCGGCGGAAGGCGAAATAGGCCAGCGCGAGCCCGACCACGATGTAGATCGCCCAGGCGTGCAGGCCCCAGTGGAAGAAGGTCAATACCATGGCCTGGCGCGCCGACTCGACCGTACGGCCCTCGCCCACCGGGGGCGTGGCGTAGTGCTGGATCGGCTCTGCGACGCCGAAGAACAGCAGGCCGATGCCCATGCCCGCGCTGAACAGCATGGCGAACCACGACAGGTAACTGTATTCGGGCTCGCTGTCGTCCGGTCCCAGCTTCACGTCGCCATAGCGGCTCATCATGAGGAACAGCACGAAGACCAGGAAGAAGGCGACTGCCAGGATATAGAACCAGCCGAAGTCGCGTACGATGCCGGCCTGGAGCGCGTCGAAGGCGCTGCCGACCCGCCGCGGGAACAGCGCGGCGGCGGCGGCGAATGCCAGGATCAGTACGGCCGACACGGCGAACACCGGCGGGTTGACCTGGATCCAGGGACGACGGTCGATGGGATTGTGCTGTTCGGGCTTGGGGGAAGACATTGTTCGCACCTTTCTTCGATGTCTGCTGAGGAAGGCCTCAGAAGTAGTAACCGGCTTGCAGGTTGATCCTGCGCGTGAAGCCCTCATGCGCGGACGAGGTCGCGGCCAGCCCGCCGGCATCCGGCGACAGGTAGGGATGATGTTTGCCGAACATCAGGTCGGTGTAGAACGTCCACTTCCCCGCAGAAAAGCTCAGTCCGCTCACATTTTGCACGGAATCCCTGAACGGGCCGCTTCGCTTGCGCAGGTCGGAATAGTCGTTATAGAGCCTGAAGTCGTGGAAGGGCCCGAGCCTGCCGGGCAGGTCGTAGCTGATGTTGGCGATCCGGATGTCGCCGGCGGACGCCACCGGGAATGGATAGCCGAAACCGCCGAGCATGACGAAGCTGTTCGGATCGAGTCCGGCGTAGGTCTGGTCGGCGCCGTGCGCGGTGCGGTAGCGGTAGCGCAGCGCCTCCAGCATCACCCGGAAGCGCCCGAATTGTCCCCGGTAGTGCAGCGCCAGGGCGCGGCGCCGCGTGCCGGCGCCGCGATCGTTGCGGATCTCCCCGCTCAGCCCCGAGACGCCGAGCTCATGGCGGCCGTCCGACCCGGCATGCCACGCGATGCGCCCCACCAGGGTGTTGCGTTCGCGGTCGCTCTGGCCCGTCCCGTAGCCCTGCTCGGCGTCGTCAGGGACGATGTTGTAGGAATAGCGGTTGGATGCCTCCGCCGTGTTGGACCCGCCGCCATACGCGCCGCCGTCGCGCGGAAAGAATGCCAGATGCCATTGCACGGGGCCGGGACGGCTCGCATAGCTCAGGCCCAGGTCGTACTTGTCTTCCAGTCCCGCATAGAAGGCGATCGATTCGTAAAAATTGTTCGATGCCAGGGGCAGGAGGCCGAAGGGATTCCGATCCAGTCCGATGTGCAGCTCGCTCTGGTCGCTGAAGCGCACCCCGGCCCAGCCATGGTGCAGGAAATGCTGCCAGTAGCCGCCCTGCCCTTTCGGGAAATTGTTATAGCGGTACTGGGCCGATCCGATCAGCCTGCCGTCGTCATAGTTGACATCGAGCCGGGCCGTGTCCAGGCCGAAGAAACCGCTGCGATAGGTATCCTGCCAGCTCTTGTGGACGTAGTTGAAACGAATGGCGCCGCCAAGCGTCAGCGGCGCCTTCAGGGCGTCCTCGGCCCGGGCGCTCACGCAAAGGCATCCCATCAGCCCTGCCAGGACGAAGCGCAGCGCCGGAGCGCGCCTGTCGGTCGATGTCGTCATGTCTCTCGCCTCCCTTCATCCTGGACCGGCTGCACCGGTCGATGTTCCGGACGAGCTGGCAGCTGGATCTTCGCCAGTGCGCCATACAACGGCGGGCTGAGTATGCGCGACAGCGTGCTCGCCACCAGCGCACACGCCATCAGGCTCAGCACCATGCTGTGTCCGTCCACCATCTCCATGACGATGATGAAGGCCGTCAGCGGCGCCTGCGTCGCGGCCGCGAGGAAACCGACCATGCCCAGCGCGATCAGGGCCGCGCCATGCGGGTAGCCGGTCAGCTGCGCGATGTCGTGGCCGAGCGCCGCCCCGATCGACAGGGATGGTGCGAAAATCCCGGCCGGCACGCCCGACCACGCCGTCAGCCAGGTGGCGACGAACTTGAACAGCACATAGCCGCCGGGCAGGCTGGCCCCGTCGTTCAGCAGGGAGTGGGTGGCTTCGTTGCCGCTGCCATAGGTCGCGCCGCCGCTGAGGATGCCGATCGCGGCCACCGCCAGGCCGCATCCCGCGGCGAACCGGATCGGATGGCGTGCGCGCCAGCGGCTCGGCAGGTCGGGCGATCGTCCGCCCAAGCAGCTGACCAGCAGGCGCGCGAACACGCCGCCGGCCAGGCCGCAGGCAAGCGCCACCAGCAAACCGGGCAGCAGGAGCGGCATGCCGATCGGGCCGGGGCGGATCACGCCGAAGTGGGTGCCGTTGCCGTACACCGAGACCGCCATCAGGCCCGCCAGCACGATGCCGGCGACCAGCAGGCCGCTGTTGCGCTGCTCCGGCGCCCGCGACAATTCTTCGATGGCGAACATCACCCCCGCCAGCGGTGTGTTGAACGCCGCGGCGATGCCGGCCGCGCCGCCAGTCACGAGCAGCGAGTGGGCCGTGATGCCGCTGTGGCGCGGCAGCCAGCGCCGCGCCAGCAGCATGATGCCGGCCGCGATCTGCACCGACGGCCCTTCGCGTCCGGCGGACATGCCGCCCAGCAGGCTGGCGGAAGTCAGCATGATTTTCGCCAGGCTCAGTCGCAGCGAGACCAGCAGGGGCCGGCGCCCGCCGGACAGCGCCGGATCGAGGGCCGCCATCACCTGCGGGATGCCGGAACCGGCCGCCCCGCGGGCGTAGCGCCGCGTCAGCCACACGATGGCGGCGCAGCACAGCGGCGTCCACAACAGCGGCGCCCAGCGCGACGCGGCGTTGACCTGCAGGAAGATGGCGAATGCGCTTTCGGCGATCCAGGTAAAACCGACGACGACGAGCCCGGCCGCGGCGGCCAGGCTGACGACCACGATCCGGGTTTGCCATAGCCTCGGCGAGGTAATTTCGCGCTTGAAAGCGCTGCGCACGTCGTGCTGGGTCGTTTCGGGCGGCATGTTCGCGAAGGGTGGCAAAGGCGCTATTTTACATCTACATTTGCACAAATGCTTTTACTGCGAGTTCCGCGCAGCCCCGGCATGCTCGCAGCTGGCCGCGCTCCGGCGCCATTCTCGCCCGCGGCCCGTCTTCGCGGCGCCCGTCTCGGTGCACCGGGCCGGGAACAATGACGCGCCACGGTTCTCCAGCGAACCGACCGCTCCGGACCGGGGGCGCACACTGTCCTCGCAACGCGCATCGCGCACGGCGGCCGTCGACGTCAACCCCTTACCGGAGTAGCCTGGGACATGCGAAACCGTTTTGAATTCCTGCTCAACCGCCTGCGCGAACGGCTATGGGTCAAGCCGCTGATCGCCTGCATCCTGTCGGTCTGCGGCGTCGCGCTGGCGCATTTCGCGGATGAGATCCCGATCGACTGGAAGGTGCCGGAGATCGCCCAGGGTTCGGTGATCGACCTGCTGAAGATCATCGCCGCGAGCATGCTGGGTGTGGCCACCTTCGCGGTCGCATCGATGGTCTCGGCCTATGCGTCCACCGGGCAGTCGGCCACCGCGCGCGCTTTCCCGCTGATCGTGGCGGACGACGTCTCCCAGAACGCGCTGTCGGTCTTCGTCGGCGCCTTCATCTACGCCATCGTCGCGCTGAGCGCGACGACCAATGATTATTTCGGCAAGGCCGGCCGCTTCACCCTGTTCGCCCTGACCCTGCTGGCAATGGTGGCGGTAATCCTGGTATTCGTGCGCTGGGTCGACAGCATCGCCCGCCTGGGCCGCCTTGGGGCCGTGATCCAGAAGGTCGAGCAGGCGACGGCGCAGGCCATCGCGCGGCGCCGGCGCACGCCGTGGCTGGGCGGCGTCGCCGCCTCCGGCCTGCCGGCCGGGCTGGCCGTCCACAGCGAGCGCATCGGCTACCTGCAGCGGGTCGATCTCGCCCGCTTGCAGCGCATCGCCACCGACTGCAAGCTGCGCATCACCCTGGCCGTGCTGCCCGGCGCCATGATCGCCCCCTCCCGTCCGCTCGCGTGGATCCTGCCCGATTCCGGCGACAGCGGACCGCTGTCGCCGGCGGACATCGAGAAAGCCTTCACCATCGGTCCGCTGCGCCAGTTCGACGACGATCCGCGCTTCGGCCTGGTCGTGCTGGCGGAGATCGGCGGTCGCGCGCTCTCGCCCGCCATCAACGATCCGGGAACGGCGATCGCCGTCCTCAGTGCGCTGCACCGGCTGCTCGCCGCCTGGGCCGAGCCTGCCGAAGCGGACGCGCCGGAATGCGAGCGCGTGGCGGCGCCCGCCCTGCTGCCTTACGACATGGTCGACGATGGCTTCACGGCGATCGCGCGCGATGGCGCCCACCTGGTCGAGGTGGCGATGCGCGTCCAGCGCGTGCTGGGCGAGCTCGGCGCCAGCGACGACGCCGCCATGCGCGCCGCCGCGCGCCGCCATGCCGAGCTGGCGCTGGCGCGTGCGGAGCGCGTGCTCGACTTCGCACCGGATCTCGCACAGGTACGCGCCCTCCATGCCGGCTACTGGAGCCAGGCCACCGATAAAACGACGTCCGATGCCTGAATTCCTCCCTGTCTTCCTGGTCGTCACTGCGGTGATCGCCTGGTTCAACGCCCGCTTCCTGCGCCTGCCCTCGACCATCGGCGTGATGGCGGCCGCCCTAATCCTGTCGACGCTGACGCTGCTGCTGGACCATGCGGGCCTGGGTCGCCCGCGCCAGTATGCCGCCGAACTGTTCGGCAGCATCGACTTTTCCGACGTCCTGATGGAGGGAATGCTCAGCCTGCTATTGTTCGCCGGCGCCCTGCAGGTGGACCTGCGGCAACTGGCGCGCTACCGCTGGCAGGTGGGACTGCTGGCCGTGCTGGGCACCGTGGCCGCGGCACTGCTGGTCGGATTCGGCTTGTATTACCTGCTGCCCCTGGCCGGCATTCCCCTGCCGCTGGCCTTTTGCATGGTGTTCGGTGCGCTGATCGCACCGACCGATCCGATCTCGGTGACCGGCCTGTTGCGCAAGGTGGGAGCGCCGGCGAACCTGGAGACCGTGGTCTCGGGCGAGTCGCTGTTCAACGACGGGGTCGGCATCGTCGTCTTCACGGTGATGGCGGCGATCGCCGTCGAGCACCACCTGCCCGGCGCCGCCGAGACTTCGCTGCTGCTGCTGCGGGAAGCGGGCGGGGGCATCGTTTATGGCGCCGCGCTCGGGACCGTGACCTACTTCATGCTCAAGAGCATAGACAGCTACCAGGAAGAGGTGTTGCTGACGGTGGCGGCAGTCCTGGGCGGATACAGCCTGGCCCACGTGCTTGAAGTATCGGGCCCGCTGGCGATGGTCGCCGCCGGCATCCTGATCGGCAACCGCGGCCGGCGCGATGCGATGTCGGACCGGACCCGCGAGCAGCTCGACCAGTTCTGGGAACTGCTCGACGCGATGCTGAACGCCGTGCTGTTCGTGCTGATCGGCTTCGAAGCACTGGTGCTGCCGTTCTCCGGCCCGTTGTTCGCGGCGGGCATGCTGGCGGCCGGCGTGACGCTGCTCGCACGCCTCCTGACCGCGGGATTGCCGGTAGCGGCGCTCGGCAAGCATTCCGGGTTGCCGCGGGGCGCCTGGCAGGTGCTGACCTGGGGCGGACTGCGGGGCGGCATCTCGGTGGCGCTGGCGCTGTCGCTGCCGGCCGGACCCGAACGCGACGTGCTGGTGACGATGACCTACATCGTGGTGGTGCTCTCGGTGCTGGTGCAAGGCCTCAGCGTGGAACGGGTGGTGCGCAAGGTCGTGCCATGCACCGACTAGCCGCAGGCGCGTCAGCCCGTTTCGTCGCCCAGCCTGCCGTAGGCCGACCGGTCGCCGGCCTGGCGTGCGGCGATGACCGACAGGCTGCCGTCGGTCTCCAGCACGACGAGATCGATATCGTGCAGCGATCCGTACCCGTGTTGCCGCACCGCCCCCATGACCTCGTCGCCCGTGACCTGGACACGCTTGAGCGCTTCGTGGCGCAGCTGCCCTTCCCGCAACAGCACCGTCGGCGCGGTCTTGACGATGCGGCTGACGAAGGACGAGCGCACCGACAGCCAGGTGATCGCCAGCTGCAGCACCACCAGCAGGGCCAGCGCCGCCAGTCCCACCGCCAGGCTGACGCTGCGGTTGACCAGGATGGTCGACAGGGTCGAGCCGAAGGCGACCGTCACCACCAGGTCGAAGGACTTCGAGAGCGTGCGGTTGCCGCTGGCGCGCAGCAGCACGACCAGGCCGGCGTAGGCCGCGACGCCGACCACGATGACGCGATAGATATTGTGCCGGCTCTCGAACCACATGCTTGCCTCCGTTTGCGGGTCTTGCGCTCAGCGCTGCGGGCCGTGCGCCTCGATGTCGGCGATCAGCGCTTCCATCTCGGCGATTTCCCTGCGCTGCGTCGCGCCGATCGCATCGGCCAGCTTGCGCACCCGCGGATCGGCAATGCGGGCGCGTTCGCTGGTCATGATGGCGATCGAATGATGGGGGATCATCGCGCGCATGTAGGCGACGTCGTCCACGGTCGCCTGGCTGCGCACCAGCCACAGCGAGGCGGCGAACAGCGCGGCCGCGCCGGCCAGGATCGCCGCATTCGTCCGCTTGCTCGGATACATGCCCAGCATGAACATCAACATGACGATGGCCATGGCCGCTCCCATGACCAGGGCCATCCAGGCGCGGGTCTGGCTGAAATGCACATGCGCCAGTGCGTAGGTATTCAGGTACATCAGTCCGTACATCACCAGCGTCGAACAGCCGATCATCAGGCCGAAGCGTCCATACTTTCCCATGATTTCCTCCAATGCCCCCTCAGGGGCGATTCAGGCGCCAGTGCCGGCGGCCGGCTTGCGCGGGCGCGCCGCTCCCGCCTGCCAAGCGCGCTGCAAGACCGAGTGCATTTGTACAATAATGGTAGCAAGCGCCGCGTATCCCGGGCACGCGTTTGCGCGGGTGCGGTCTTCCACGCCGGGAAGCACGCGCGGCGCGGGCGCCGGCGACTTAGCCCCCGTCGCCGGTCCCTGTCTTCTCCCTGCATTGCCGGGCCGGCGCCGGCACGTCGCCCGGTCCCGCCGGCCAGCCTTCGCGTTGCCGGCGCCGGTCCCCGTCCGTCGCTTCGGTCTGGTCGTGGAACAGGATCTGCTGGGTGGGATAAGGAAGGTCGATGCCATGCTCCGTGAGCAGCGCCTTGACCTTCTCGAGCACCTGGTCCTGCAAGGCAAGGGCATCGGCGCGGCGCGGCGGCTTGACCCACCAGCGCATCCTGAGGACCACGCCGGCGTCGGCATAGGCAAGCAGCAACACGTCCGGGGCCGGTTCCGGCACCACGTCCGGCAGGCTGTGCAGCGCCTCCAGCATCAAGGCCTTGGCCTTTCCGATGTCGTCGCCGTTGCCGACCACGACGTCATACTGGAGGCGGCGGGTTGCATAGGCGGTGTTCACGATGAAGGTGCCCTTGTACAGGTCGGCATTCGGGATCACCACCAGGCGTCCGTCGTAGGTGCGCATCTTGGTGGCCCGCGTCTCGATCTGCTCGACCGTCCCTTCGTAGGCGCCGAAGACGATCTGGTCGCCGATCCGGAAGGGTTCGGTCAGCAGGATCAGAATCCCCGCCAGGAAATTTTCGAAGATATCCTTGAAGGCGAACCCGATCGCGATGCCCGTGATGCCCAAGGCACTGATCAGGTTTCCCGGCGTGAAGGATGGAAACGCAATCGTGACCGCCAGCAAGGCGCCGAGCAGGAGCAGCACCCATTGGCTGAGGCGGCCGAGCACGATGACCAGGTTCTCGTGGTACCTGCCGGTGTTGATGCGCTGGACCAGGGCGCGCAACTTGCGCGCCGCCAGGATGAACACCATCAGGACCAGCAGGGCGACCACGATGTTCGGCAACAAACGCATGGCGCTCATGCCGAGGGCATGCATGCGTTGATAAGCAATTGCGATTTCTTCCGACATTCTTTGCGATCTCCCCGCCCAGCCCTGTGAAGGCCGGGTCAGCCATGCAGGCGGCCGGACACATTTGTGCAATGATGGTATCAGGCAGCACCGATGCGCCGCACCCGCTTCGTCCGGAGAGATTGATGCCTGGGGGGCTGGGAGGGCTGGCGCCGGCAGCGGTGGATGGAGAAACAAAAATGGCCTCCGTGAGGGAGGCCAGTTTCGTCTTGCGTCAGCACCCGGGATCAGGTGTGAGATATGCTGGAGGCGAGGACGGGAGTCGAACCCGTCTAGACGGCTTTGCAGGCCGCTGCATAACCGCTTTGCTACCTCGCCAGATTTCATCTTAAGCTAGCTGATCCGGCGGGTTATGTGCCGTATCAAGCGAGAAGAACGATCTTCTCAAGAATTCTGGAGCGGGAGAAGAGTCTCGAACTCTCGACCTCAACCTTGGCAAGGTTGCGCTCTACCAACTGAGCTACTCCCGCATTGGAGTACAACGTGTCGTAAAACCTTTTGGAGCGGGAGAAGAGTCTCGAACTCTCGACCTCAACCTTGGCAAGGTTGCGCTCTACCAACTGAGCTACTCCCGCATTGGAGTCTTACTATCTACTGCGCCTGTCGCGCCGATTCACCGCTAGGCAAACTGGAGCGGGAGAAGAGTCTCGAACTCTCGACCTCAACCTTGGCAAGGTTGCGCTCTACCAACTGAGCTACTCCCGCATTCAGGACAATCATTATTACAGAACTTTGACATTTTTTCAAGATTGCCTATCGTGCAGAGCACTGGTCATCTTGAAATTTTGGAGCGGGAGAAGAGTCTCGAACTCTCGACCTCAACCTTGGCAAGGTTGCGCTCTACCAACTGAGCTACTCCCGCTTCGTCTTTCATTCTGCAACGATGTCGTCGCAACAGGCAGGCATTATAGAGATTCTATTCCGTACGTCAAGGATGACACCGAACATTTCTTGTTTCGCAAAAAACCGTTAAAGCGAACCGGCTTTCTCCTTGATCAGCGGCCAGGCCTTGCGCAGGTAGTAGAACATCGACCACACGGTCAGCACACCCGCGAGCCACAGGAAGTACTCGCCCCAGTAGTGGGTGTCGATGCCGAAGATGACATCGTGGAAAAGGAGCATCGGGATCGCCGTCATCTGGGCCGCGGTCTTGATCTTGCCGAGCGAGCTGACGGCCACCGATTTGGTGGCGCCGATCTGCGCCATCCATTCGCGCAGCGCCGAGATGGTGATCTCGCGGCCGATGATGATGAAGGCGATGATGGCGTTCACGCGGTCCAGCTGCACCAGCACCAGCAGCGCGCCGGCCACCATCAGCTTGTCCGCCACCGGATCGAGGAAGGCGCCGAAGGCCGAGGTCTGGTTCCAGCGGCGGGCCAGGAAGCCGTCGAACCAGTCGGTAATCGCGGCGATCACGAACACCAGGGTGGCCGCCAGGTTGCGGTCGGCCAGCGGGAGCCAGTGGGCGGGGAGGTAGAAGACACCGACAACGAGGGGAATCAGCGCGACGCGTAACCAGGTCAGGAGAATCGGGATGTTGAAAGGCATGGAAAGAGCACTGATTGCGGGAATGAAAGTGTGGGCGTTAGTCTACATGGGTATTGCAAAACGGACTAGGTGACTCGTCTGTATGTGACGCCCAAAAGAAAACCGGGGTCGAAGCCCCGGTCTGAAATCAGTCGTAGGGTGGGCAATCCTATGCCCACGCGTTCAAATGGCAGAGGCGTCGCGGCTTGCATCCGTAAGTTGAACGCGTGGGCGGAGGACCGCGGGGCCGCCCAGGCCCACCCTGCAAACTCAGCAACTCACGAGTGACTGGCATGCGCCCATGGGCCGCGGCCTGGAATCAGTGCAGCTGCCGGTAAATCTCTTCCGCCAGCGTACTCGAAATCCCCTCCACCGACATCAGGTCTTCCACGCTGGCGTCGATCACGCCGCGCAGCCCGCCGAAACGCGCCAGCAGGCGCTGGCGGCGCTTGGCGCCGATGCCTTCGATCTCCTCCAGGCGCGAAGCCTGCCGGGCCTTGGCGCGCTTGGCGCGCATGCCGGTGATGGCAAAGCGGTGGGCCTCGTCGCGGATCATCGCGACCAGCATCAGGGCAGCCGATTCCTTGCCCAGTTCCTGCGGCGCGCGGCCGTCGGCGAAGATCAGGGTCTCCAGGCCCACGCGGCGGCCCTCCCCTTTCGCCACGCCGACGATCATCGAGATACTCAAGCCCAGCTCCTCGAACACCTGGCGCGCCATCTCGACCTGGCCCTTGCCGCCGTCGACCAGCACGATGTCCGGCATCACGCCCTCGCCGTTGGCCACCTTCTCGTAGCGGCGCTGCAGCACCTGGCGCATGGCGGCGTAGTCGTCGCCCGGCGTGATGCCGTTGATGTTGAAGCGGCGGTATTCGCCGTTCTGCATCTGGTGGTGGTGGAAGACCACGCAGGAGGCCTGCGTCGCTTCGCCCGCCGTGTGGCTGATGTCGAAGCATTCGATGCGCAGCTCGTCGAGCGTGTCCTGGTCCAGCTGCAGCACGTCCGCCAGCGCGCGGGTGCGCGCCTGCTGCGAACCCTGCTCCGACAGCAGGCGCGCCAGCGCGATCTCGGCGCCCTTGCAGGCCATCTCCAGCCACTGGCGGCGCTGGCCTTGCGGCTGGAAGATCAGGTTGATGCGGTGGCCGCACTGCTCGCTCAGGGCCACGATCAGCTCCGGCTGGTCGAACTCGATGTTCAGGATCAGGGTGCCCGGGATGAACTGGCCCGCGTAGTGCTGGGCCAGGAAGGCGCACAGCACCTCGGTCTCGATCGGGCAGTCGCCCAAGGGTCCGCCCAATGCGTCGCCCACGTGGGTCGGGAAGTAAGCGCGGTCGCCCAGGTGACGCCCGCCGCGCACCATGGCCAGGTTCACGCAGGCGCGGCCGCCCTGCACCACCACGGCGATCACGTCGACGTCGGCGTCGCCCACCGTCTCCATGCTCTGCGCGTGCAGCACTTTCGAGAGCGCCTGGATCTGGTTGCGGATGCTGGCGGCCTGCTCGAACTTGAGCTCCATCGCGTAGGCCTGCATCTTCTCCTCGAGGTCCGCCAGCACCTCGGTCTGGCGCCCGCGCAGGAAGCGCGCCGCATTGTCGACGTCGCGCGCGTAGTCTTCCGGCGTGATCAGGTCGACACAAGGAGCGCTGCAGCGGCCGATCTGGTGCAGCAGACAGGGACGCGTGCGGTTGCTGTACACGCTGTCCTCGCAGGTACGCAGCAGGAAGACCCGCTGCAGCAGCTGGATCGATTCCTTGGCCGCCCAGGCGGAAGGGAAAGGACCGAAGTACTGGTTTTTCTTGTCCAGCGCGCCGCGGTAGTAGCCCAGGCGCGGCGCTTCGCCGCCCGTGATCCGGATATAGGGATAGGACTTATCGTCGCGGAACAGGATGTTGTAGCGCGGCTTGAGCGACTTGATCAGGTTGTTTTCCAGGATCAGCGCCTCCGCCTCGCTGCTCGTCACCGTGGTTTCCAGGTGCGCGATCTGCGAGACCATCATCGCGATGCGCGGGCTCGAGAGGTTCTTCTGGAAGTAGCTCGAGACGCGGTTCTTGAGATTGCGCGCCTTGCCCACGTAGAGCACGTTCTGGTTGGCGTCGAAATAGCGGTAGACGCCGGGCAGCCCGGGCAGCTTCGCCACCGTCGCCAGCACCTGCTCGCGCGCCGATTCGCTCGGCTGCACGGGTTGCGCGGCGTCGCCCTTCAATGTCGCTTTCAATTCTTCTTTCATCGCCTGCCAACTGTCCGGCCGCACGCGCGGCGCGCTTGATTCCTGCTTCCTGATCCCGGGTCTGGCGGCGCCGATACGCGCCGGCACAGGCATCGCCGCCCCGCCACTCGCCACATGGGCGACCGCCCCCTCGCCCCCTGCGGGACCCTGCTCTTCCTTGCTCACTTCCTGCTCACTTCTACCTTATGCGGCCATGTCCCTGGTGACGATCACGAAGGCCACCGCATAATCCGCTTCGTCGCTGATCGATACCTGCGCGCTCAATCCATTCGCGCGCATGAATTCTTCCAAAGCCCCGCTGCACACGATGACCGGCTTGCCGCCGGGCGCGTTGAGCATCTGGGCCGAACGCCAGGTCATGGGCATGCGCATGCCCAGCCCGATCGCCTTCGAGAATGCTTCCTTGGCCGAGAAGCGCGTGGCCAGGAAGCGCAGTCCGCGCACCGCGTGTTTCGCGCTGCGTGCGTGGTATTTCGCCAGTTCCTCGGGGCCGAGGATCTTCTCGGCGAAGCGCGGCCCACTGCGCGCGAGCGCTGCCTCGACACGCGAGATCTGGACGATGTCGGTGCCGATCCCGTAGATCATCTCACTTCCCCGATCCATACGAAACGCCCAGGCGCGCGGCGACCATGATGGCCTTCATCTCGCGCACCGCGTTTTCCCAGCCCGCGAACAGGGCGTGGGCGACGATGGCGTGACCGATGTTCAGCTCGTGGATGTCGGGGATGGTCGCGATCGGCTGGACGTTCGTGTAGTGCAGGCCGTGGCCGGCGTTCACGCGCAGGCCGCGCGAGGCGCCCGCATGCACGCCGACCTTGATGCGCTCGATCTCGCGCAGGGCCTCTTCGCCTTCCGCTTCCGCGTAGCGGCCCGTGTGCAGCTCGATGACCGTCGCGCCCACGTTCTTCGCGGCCTCGATCTGGGCCTCGTCCGCATCGATGAAGAGCGAGACGCGGATGCCCTCTTCCTTCAGCTGTTTGACGGCCGCTTCCACTTCCTTGTAGTAGCGGATCACGTCCAGGCCGCCCTCGGTGGTCACCTCTTCGCGGCGCTCGGGCACCAGGCACACGTCCTGGGGCTTCACGCGGCAGGCGAAGTCGATCATCTCGGTCGTGACGGCCGCTTCCAGGTTCATGCGGGTGGCCAGCTGCGGGCGCAGGGCCAGCACGTCCGCGTCCTTGATGTGGCGGCGGTCCTCGCGCAGGTGCAGGGTGATCAGGTCGGCGCCGGCCTGCTCGGCCAGCAGCGCGGCGCGGATCGGGTCCGGATAGCTGGTGCCGCGGGCATTGCGCACGGTGGCGATGTGGTCGATGTTGACGCCCAGGTCGATGACCGGGCCGGCGGGTTGCAGGAAGCTCATGGGTACCTTGTTATAACTGGCTGAGGTCGATCAAAATCTGGCGCGTGTTCAGCGGCGCGCCGTTCAGGTGGTGGGCCAGCAGGAAGCGCATCAGCTGCTTGCTCTGCGCCTGGGTGGCCGGGTCGCTGTAGTCCTCGCCTTCCATGTCGAGCAGGGTCTTGCCGCTGACGACCGGCCAGACGTCGGCGGGCAGCGCCTCGCGCGCGCCTTTCTCGGGGTCGACCACGTAGTCGCATGCCGGGTCCACGGGCCCGCGCGTGGTCGTGCAGCGCCCCAGGTCGGCGGCGACGCCCGTTTCCTTAAGTAGGGCCCGTTCGAACTTTCGCAAGACGATGGGAGCAGGCTCGCCATGGGCCAGCTGGTTCAGTGTCGAGACATAGTGGTCGAACAGGGCCGGATGCTTGTCGTCGCGCGCCAGCAGCTTCACCAGCAGCTCATTCAGGTAGAAGCCGCACAGCAGCGCCGTCCGTTCCAGCGGCAGCATGCCGCCGACCCATTCGGCATCGATCAGGGTGCGCAGTTCCGACTTGCCGCTGAAGGAGAGCGAGAGCGGCTGGAAGGTCTGCAGCACCCCGCGCAGCTTGGACAAGGGCCGCTTGGCGCCCTTCGCGACCACGCCCACGCGGCCGAAGTCGCGCGTGAACATGTCCACGATGAGGCTGGTTTCCTTGTAGGGGTAGCTGTGCAGCACGAAGCCGGGCTGGCCCGTCACGCGGGTGTCGCGTACGGGTGGGCGGCTGCGCTTGGCAGTCGCCGGAACCTGTTTATCCAACTGGGGTTCCGGCGTATCGATGAGGTCGTCTGTGCTGGGCATGCGCTCTAGAACGGCCTCCGGTGGATTATTCGTAACCGTAGGCGCGCAGGCCGGCTTCGTTGTCGGCCCAGCCTGATTTTACCTTGACCCAGATTTCCAGGTACACCGGGCCACCGAACAGCTTTTCCATGTCCAGGCGCGACTGGGTCGAAATCTCTTTCAGGCGCGCGCCCTTGTTCCCGATGATCATGGATTTATGGGTGTCGCGCTCGACCAGGATGGCGCAGAAGATGCGGCGCAGATTGCCCTCCTGCTGGAACTGCTCGACCAGCACGGTGCTCGTATAGGGCAGCTCGTCGCCCAGCAGGCGGAACACTTTTTCGCGCACGATCTCGGCGGCGAGGAATTTCTCGCTGCGGTCGGTGATGTCGTCCGGCCCGAAGATCGGCGGGTTTTCCGGCAGGTGGCGCTTGATCTCGGCTTCCAGGGCATCGACCTGGAAACGCATCTTGGCCGACACCGGCACGATGGCCGCGAAGTCATGGAGAGCGGCGACCTTCTGCGCGAAGGGCATCAGGACAGCCTTGTCCTTCATGCGGTCCGATTTATTGATGACCAGCACCACCGGCACGTTCTTCGGCAGCAGCTCGAGCACCTGCTGGTCGGCCGGGCCGAAGGTGCCCGCCTCCACCAGGAACAGGATCACGTCCGACGACGTGAGCGTATTCGAGACGGTCTTGTTCAGCGTCTTGTTCAGCGCATTCGCATGGCGGGTCTGGAAGCCGGGCGTGTCGACGTAGATGTACTGGGCGTCGTCACGGGTCTGGATGCCGGTGATGCGGTGGCGCGTGGTCTGGGCCTTGCGCGAGGTGATCGACACCTTGGCGCCGATCAGCACGTTCATCAGGGTCGACTTGCCGACGTTCGGGCGGCCGACGATGGCGATATAGCCGCAGCGGAATTGTTCTGGGGTGGTGCTCATGCTGGTGTATTTCCTGGTTGTTCCGTTGGCGCCGACGGCGTGTCGCCCTGGATGGTGCCGATGCCCAGCTTGAGCTGGGCGGCGCGCGGTTTGCTCTTGCGGCTGGACGGCGCCTTGGTCAGGGCCGCCTGGGCGGCCTCGAGCGCCAGCCGGGCGGCGGCCTGCTCGCCGGCGCGGCGGCTGCCGCCACGGCCGAAGACCTGCACGTTCAGCTTGGGCACCAGGCATTCGACCTCGAATTCCTGGCTGTGGGCGGCGCCGTGGGTCGCCACCACATTATAGGTCGGCAGCGAGATTTTCTTGCTCTGCAGGAATTCCTGCAGCAGGGTCTTGGCATCCTTGCCCAGGGTTGCCGGATCGACGGTATCCAGCAGCGGGATGATGAAGGCGCGGATCACGTCGCGCGCGGCATCGAAACCGGTGTCCAGGAAGATCGCGCCCAGCAGGGCTTCCAGGGTGTCGGCCAGGATCGAGGGACGGCGGAAGCCGCCCGACTTGAGCTCGCCCTCGCCCAGGCGCAGGAACTGCGACAGCTCGAGCTTCTGGGCGATCTCGAACAGCGACTGCTGCTTGACCAGGTTGGCGCGCAGGCGTGACAGGTCGCCCTCGTCCAGGTTGGTGAAACGTTCGTACAGGATCGAGGCGACCACGCAGTTCAGGATCGAGTCGCCGAGGAATTCCAGGCGTTCGTTATGCACCGCGCTATGGCTACGGTGGGTCAGGGCTTGCTGGAGCAGGCCCGTGTCCCGGAACGTGTAAGCCAAGCGCGTTTGCAATAACTGTAGATTCATCGTGTCTCTTGATGGCACCCGGCTGCGCCGGGCGCGGGTTTACTGTCCGCCCTCTGCGGGAGCGTCCTTGGCCGCCACCGCGCCGCTCGGATCGGTCGTGCCTTCGTAGTCGATCACCAGGCTGACATTGCCCATCAGCGGCACCCGCTTCTCGTAGGCGAAGCTGAGTTCCGGTGTGCCGTTGTCGCGGGTGATGACGAGGTCGGCGCCACGGATGGCGGTGACGTTGTTCATGTCGGCGTTCTTGTCGAAGGCTACCTGCATTTCACGGTTCGTGCCGCCAGCTTCCTTGGCGCGCTGCATTGCCCCCTTGATCGCGCTGTATTCCATATAGGTCGGAACCAGCTTCATGGCGAACACGGCGGCGACGCCGAGCACGGCCAGGACAAAGATCAGGCCGGTCAGCGAAATGCCGGCCTGGCGCGAAAAGGATTGCTGTCGACGCGAAGTGAACATGAGATTCTCCGTTGTTACTGGATGCCGCCAATCCGTTTCGGATTGCCGAAGTTCATCCAGACGACGATCGCCTTGCCAACAATGTTCTTGTCCGGTACGAAGCCCCAATAGCGGCTGTCGGCACTGTTGTCGCGGTTATCGCCCATCATGAAATAGTTGCCTTCCGGTACGATACAGGTAAATTTATCGTAGGTGTACTCGCAGGCTTCACGATTGGGGAAATTCTCGACAGCACCGAGGTCGAGCGTGCGTTTGTTGTCCGTATTCAGGATACGGTGCGGCACGCCGGCCAGGTTTTCCATGAATTGCTTGTGGTAGATCGGATGCTGGTCGTCCAGGTAGTCGTCCAGCGCGGTATATTCTACCGGCTTGCCGTTCACGGTCAGGCGCTTGTTTTCGTAGGTAATCTTATCACCCGGCACGCCAATGACCCGCTTGATGTAGTCCTGGCTCATGTCTTTCGGATACTTGAACACCATCACGTCGCCGCGCTGCGGATCGCCGATCGGGACGATCTTCTGGTTCACGATCGGCAGGCGGATGCCGTAGGCGTACTTGTTCACGAGGATGAAGTCGCCCACCAGCAGGGTCGGCACCATCGACGAGGATGGGATCTTGAAGGGCTCCCACAGGAAGGAACGCAGTACGAAGACCAGGGCGATCACCGGGAAGAAGCTGCCCGAATACTCGATCCACACCGGCTGGCGCAGGTTGGCCTGCTCGATTTCGGCGCGCTTGCTGGCGTCGACCTTGATGCCTTCGGCCTGCAGCTTGGCGTTGCGCGCGTCGTATTCGCGCAGGGCCGCGTCGGCAGCGCGGCGGCGCTGCTTGGCGAGAACAAACACATCCAGGCACCAGATAACGCCCGTGATGACCATCAAGACGAACAGGATCAGGGCGAAGTTGCCCAGAACGGTTTGCAGGTTCATTATTTTTCTTCCACCTGGAGGATGGCGAGGAAGGCTTCCTGCGGAATCTCCACGGAACCGACCTGTTTCATGCGCTTCTTACCGGCCTTCTGTTTCTCCAGCAGCTTTTTCTTGCGCGAGATGTCGCCGCCATAGCACTTGGCCAGCACGTTCTTGCGCAGCGCCTTGACGTTCTCGCGCGAGATGATGGTGGCGCCGATCGCGGCCTGGATCGCCACGTCGAACATCTGGCGCGGGATCAGTTCGCGCATCTTGGCCGCCACCTGGCGCCCGCGGTAAGGCGCGTTGGCGCGGTGCACGATGATCGCCAGCGCATCGACCTTCTCGCTGTTGATCAGCATGTCGACCTTGACGACGTCGGCGGCGCGGTATTCCTTGAACTCGTAGTCCATCGAGGCATAGCCGCGCGAGGTCGACTTCAGGCGGTCGAAGAAGTCCAGCACGATTTCCGCCATCGGGATCTCGTAGTGCAGCTTGACCTGGCGGCCGTGGTAGGCCATGTCCATCTGGACGCCGCGCTTGCCGTTACACAGGGTCATGACCGCGCCCACATACTCTTGCGGCATGTACAGGTTGACGTCGACGATCGGCTCGCGCACTTCGTTGATCTTGGACGGTTCCGGCATCTTCGACGGGTTGTCGACGCGGACCATGCTGCCGTCGCGCATCTCGACCTCGTACACCACGGTCGGCGCGGTGGTGATCAGGTCCATGTCGAACTCGCGCTCGAGACGTTCCTGCACGATCTCCATGTGCAGCAGGCCCAGGAAGCCGCAGCGGAAGCCGAAGCCCAGCGCCTGCGACACTTCCGGCTCGTACATCAGGGCGGCGTCGTTCAGCTTCAGCTTTTCCAGCGAGTCGCGCAGCGCGTCGTACTGGTTGGCTTCGACCGGGAACAGGCCGGCGAAGACCTGGGGCTGGACTTCCTTGAAGCCCGGCAGGGGTTCCGGCGCCGGCTTGCTGGCCAGGGTGACGGTATCGCCCACTTTCGCAGCGGTCAGTTCCTTGATGCCGGCGATGATGAAGCCCACCTGCCCTGCCGACAGTTCCGGCAGCGAGACCGAACGCGGCGTGAACACGCCCACGCTCTCGACCAGGTTCACGGAACCGGTCGCCATCAGGAGGATCTTTTCTTTCGGGCGCAGGGTGCCATTGACCACGCGCACCAGCATCACGACGCCGACATAGGGGTCGTACCAGGAGTCGACGATCAGGGCCTGCAGCGGCGCGTCCTTGTCGCCCTTGGGCGGCGGGACCTTCGCGATCAGGGTTTCCAGCACGTCTTCCACGCCCAGGCCGGTCTTGGCCGAGCAGGTGGTGGCGTCGGACGCGTCGATGCCGATCACGTCCTCGATTTCCTTCTTGGCGTTGTCCGGGTCGGCGTGCGGCAGGTCGATCTTGTTCAGGATCGGCACCACTTCCACGCCCAGGTCGAGGGCGGTATAGCAGTTGGCGACGGTTTGCGCTTCCACGCCCTGGGAGGCGTCGACCACCAGCAGCGCGCCTTCGCAGGCCGACAGCGAGCGCGAGACTTCATAGGAGAAGTCGACGTGGCCCGGGGTGTCGATCAGGTTCAGGTTATAGGTCTGGCCATCGCGCGCCTTGTACTGCAGCGCCGCGGTCTGGGCCTTGATGGTGATGCCGCGCTCGCGCTCCAGGTCCATCGAGTCGAGCACCTGCGCATCCATTTCGCGTTCCGACAGCCCGCCGCACAGCTGGATGATGCGGTCGGCCAGGGTCGATTTGCCGTGGTCGATGTGGGCGATGATGGAAAAGTTACGTATGTTGTTCATTAACAAGCTCAAAACCAAAAGGGCCGCGGGCGGCGCGGCGACAGTACGACGAATATGCTCGACTGATGCGAACCGGACAATGCAAAAAAGCGCTCCGTGGGGGCATGCCGGCCCCGGCCGAAGCGCCTCGATAGTGCTGGAAACAGCCCGAAGATCAATACGCGGCTTTTCCGACCCGGCATTTTACCGGATTCCGGGCGGGAAAGCCCGGTTTTGACCGTGGAGAGGGGCAGAAAGCGCCGTTTATGCGTGCCGGCAAGGAGAATATGCGGCGCTGGAGGCGCGGATTCAAGCCGCGGCGGCGGTGCGGGCGTCGGCCCAGCCGCGCGCAGCGGCCGGGTCGAGGAAGTAATGACACAGTTCCGCGCCCTCCGGGTCGCCGTACAGGACCGGCACCAGCTCGTCGAAGCGGGCGACGAGGGCCGGGTCGGCGTCGACGTCGACGACCTGCACGGCGAAGCGCTCACCCGGCTGCTGCAGGGCCAGCAAGGCCTGCAGCATGTCTTCGCAGAGGTGGCAGTAGCCGCGCGAGTACAGCGTGAAGGGAACCACGCGCGTCATTGGCGCGGCTTCACGACAACGTACTGCGACACGTTCTCGCGCCGCACCAGCAGGGCCACCGGCTTTTTCGGATCGAGCTTGGCGACCAGGCCGTTGAACTGGGCCGCGTTCGCCACCGCCGTATTGCCGACCTGGGAGATCACGTCGCCCGGGCGGATGCCGGCCGTCGCGGCGCTGCCGTCGGCGTTCTCGACCAGCACGCCGCCGTCCACGCCCAGCTCGCCGCGCTGGGCCGGGCTGATGTCGGTGACGACCAGACCGAGCGCGTTCGGGGCGGCGCCGGGGCTTGGCTTCTTCGGCGTCGGACGGGCGGTCGGGCTGCGCTCTTCCTGCAGTTCGACGATGGTGACCGGTACGTCGAGCTGGGCGCCGCGGCGCCAGACGGTGACGGTGGCGCGGCTGCCGACCTTGGTGGCGCCCACCAGGCGCGGCAGGTCGCGGGTGGTTTCGATCGGCTGGCCATTGAATTTCAGGATGATGTCGCCGACCTTGATGCCGCCCTTCTCCGCCGGCCCGCCGGCCTCGACCATCGACACCTCGGCGCCGCGCGCCTTGCCGAGGCCGAGCGATTCGGCGACATCCTTGGTGACTTCGCTGATCTGCACACCCAGGCGGCCGCGGGTGACCTTGCCGGTGGTCTTGAGCTGGTCGGCGACGCGCATCACCTCGTCGATCGGTACGGCGAAGGAGATGCCGTTGTAGGCGCCGGACAGCGTGGCGATCTGCGAATTGATGCCGATGACCTCGCCGCGCATATTGATGAGCGGGCCGCCCGAGTTGCCGGGGTTGACGGCCACGTCGGACTGGATCAGCGGCAGGTACTCGCCGGTATCGCGCGACTTGGCCGAGATGATGCCGGCGGTGACGGTGTTGTCGAGATTGAAGGGCGAGCCGATGGCGACGACCCATTCGCCGACGCGGATCTTGCTCGAGTCGCCGGTGCGCAGGTAAGGCAGATTATTGGCGGCGAGCTTGAGCAGGGCGACGTCGGAGCGGCGGTCGGCGCCCAGCACCTTGGCCTTGAATTCGCGGCGGTCGGTGAGGGTCACGGTGACCTCGTCGGCGCCTTCCACCACGTGGGCATTGGTCAGCACGAAGCCGTCCTGCGAGATGATGAAGCCGGAACCGACGCCGCGCGCCACCTGCTCTTCCTGCCCGTCCTGGCCTGGGGGCGCCCGGCGTCCGCGCGGTGTCGGCATCTGGCCGCCGAAGAAGCGGCGCAGGAATTCCTGCATCTCTTCCTCGCCCGGCGCGCCTTGCCCGCGGGTGACGCGCTCGGTGGTGCGGATGTTGACGACGGCCGGGCCGACCTTGTCGATCAGGTTCGAGAAGTCGGGCAGGCCGGTGACGAGCGGCGGGGTCGCGGGCACCGGTTGCGCGGCAGCGGCGGCGGCATCGGCGGCTTGGACGGTGAACGACAGGCCGGACAGCAGCGCGGCCGAGAGGAACAGACGGGCAAATGATCGGGACATGAGTTGGCGATATCAAGGCTGAGATTGACTTTATGGTAAGCCAAAATCGCCACTTTGTCGCGCGCCCGGACCCTGTCCCGTGCCCCCACCGGGTGGGGGACTGCTTTGGCCAGAAGGAATGGAAATAGCCCTATGGATACTTGCGCAGGGAACTAGGTCAATCGTTTCCGCGACTCCTTGGCCGGCCCGTCCAGCGGCGCCAGCGTGGTCACGGACTGGGCCTCCTCGGCGGCGCCATTGACCGGATCCGCCCCCACCACCCCGGGTGCGATCTTGGCCAGCGCCTCGGTGGGAAGCGGCGCCCTGCCCGCCCCGCGCCGCAGGGGCGTGGGCTCGGCCGACAGCCGCGCCGCCAGGCGCTCGGCGAAATCGGGCGAGAGGCCGGGGGGAGCCGGCTCGGCGCGCAGGGCGTCGCCGATCTCGTGGTAGAGCCGCCAGGCTTCCCACCCGTCGGCCTCGCGCAGGGCCGCCAGGGCCAGTTCGAGGTCGGCGTCCGGCAGCTCGCCGTCCGCAAAGGCGGATAGGTAGTCGCGCATTTTCTTGTTCGTGTCCATCTTCTTGCCCGTCGCCATCGTCGGTGTAGTCAATTAGCCGTTCCCATCTACGATCCCGCTACCTAGCGACGTTTGTCAACCGGGTAATCGAGCAGTGGGCGCAATTTCTCGGCGATTACCTCACGTGCACGAAAGATACGGCTGCGCACAGTGCCAATCGGACACGACATCACTTCGGAAATTTCTTCGTAGCTCAATCCTTCAATTTCGCGCAAGACGATTGCGGTTCGCAATTCCAGCGGCAGGGCTTCCATCGCCGCGTTCACCGTATGCGCAATCTGCTTGCTCGCCAGTACCGACTCCGGCGTGTTGATATCCCTGAGGCTGTCCGCATCCTCGAACCCTTCGGCCCGCTCGGCGTCGGCCTCGGTGGAGGTCGGCGCCCGGCGGCCCTGGGTGACGAGGAAGTTCTTCGCCGTGTTGATCCCGATGCGGTACAGCCAGGTATAAAAGGCTGAATCGCCGCGGAAATGACGCAGTGCGCGGAAGGCCTTGATGAAGGTTTCCTGGACCACGTCCTCGGCTTCGGCCGGATCGTGGACGAGGCGCGACACCAGGCGCATCAGGCGGCGCTGGTACTTGGCCACGAGCAGGTCGAACGCCTGCCGGTCGCCGGCCTGGACGCGCTCTACCAACACTTGATCACCCTCGCGTTCTGTTGTCACGGACCATGCCCCGTCGGCAGCAAGCGGTCCTCCTGCAATAAGAGTTGGCTCGCTGCAATAAGTTCAAGCTATTTCGCGTTCATCGACCACGCCGGCGCCCTGCCCGGCCACGGCGCCGAGCGCCACCGCGAGGGCACGAAAGGCATCCGGCGCCACACTATCGTGGAAAACGACAACGCAGCGCCCTCGGCCAGCCCTGCCGCCGGCGGCAGCCACGGGCCCGAAGCGCAGCAGCATCAGCTGCGGCCACAGCGTCGAACCCGGCAAAAGCGCCACCTGCATGCCGCCAGGCGCATCGGGCCGCAGATCTTGTTGTACCGTCAGGCGTAGCCGACCGACTCCAGAAATATCAATGCGATGCACCATTGCAGGACGCAGCGCAGCATGCAGCAGGCATAGGCCGGCAAACAGCAGCGTGGCCGCGACAAGGGCTCCCGCGCTGTAGTGGACAGGCGATAGCAGACCCGCGGCAAGCGCCGCTGCGGCAAGGGATGTGCCGAAGCCGGCGGCAAGCATGCGCAGCCGGCGCGAAGGCGCAACGACGACAGTCATCGCGATCGACATGGTGTGGTTGGAGGTACGGCGGGCGCCACGGGCCGGGGCCAGGGGGCGGGAGGACTTGCGGGGGAAAGCGCAGGACCGGACGACGGAGACTGGAGGACACCCATTCCGGTTAGACCGGAATGGGCGGAGTCAGTTCAAGCGAATGCTCAGACTTTTGCGAACACCAGGGTACCGTTGGTACCGCCGAAGCCGAAGGAGTTCTTCACCGCGTAATCGATGCGCATATCGCGCGCCGTGTTGGCGACGAAGTCCAGGTCGCACTCCGGATCCTGGTTGAAGATATTGATCGTCGGCGGCGAGACCTGCTTGTGGATCGCCAGCACGGTGAACACCGATTCCAGGCCGCCCGCGCCACCCAGCAGGTGACCGGTCATCGACTTGGTCGAGTTCACGACGAGGCCACCCTTGGCGTGGTCGCCGAAGACGCGCTTGATGCCGCGCACTTCCGCCACGTCGCCCAGCGGCGTCGAGGTGCCGTGCGCGTTGACGTACTGGACTTCGCTGGCGTTGATGCCGGCGTTGTGCAGTGCCGCCACCATGCAACGGGCTGCGCCGCTGCCATCCTCGACCGGCGAGGTGATGTGGTTGGCGTCCGCGCTCATGCCGAAGCCGATGACTTCCGCATAGATCTTCGCGCCGCGCGCGACCGCGTGTTCGTACTCTTCCAGCACCATCACGCCGGCGCCCTCGCCCAGCACGAAGCCGTCGCGGTCCTTGTCCCACGGACGCGACGCGGTGGTCGGGTCGTCGTTGCGGGTGGACAGCGCGCGTGCCGAGGCGAAGCCGCCCAGGCCCAGCGGCGAGACGGTCGACTCGGCGCCGCCGGCGATCATCACGTCCGCGTCGCCGTATTCGATCAGGCGGGCGGCCGCGCCGATGCAGTGCAGGCCGGTGGTGCAGGCGGTGACGATCGCCAGGTTCGGGCCGCGCAGGCCGAATTTGATCGAGAGATCGCCCGAGATCATGTTGATGATCGATGCCGGGACGAAGAACGGCGAGATCCGGCGCGGACCCTTGGCCGTGTATTCTTCCTTGGTCGCTTCGATCATCGGCAGGCCGCCGATGCCCGAACCGATGGTCACACCGATGCGGTCCGCGTTTTCCTCGGTCACGACCAGGCCCGAATCCTGCAGGGCCTGGATGCCGGCGGCCATGCCGTAATGGATAAAGCTATCCATATGACGGCCTTCCTTGCCCGGCAGGTATTCCTCGACATTGAAGTTCTTCACTTCGCCGGCGAAACGGGTCGTGAACTGCGAGGCATCGAACTTGGTAATGTTGGCAATGCCCGACTTACCGGCCAGCGCCGCGTCCCACGCCTCGGCAATGGTGTTGCCGATTGGTGAAATGCAGCCCAGGCCGGTAACGACGACACGGCGGTTGCGTGAACGGCTCAAGCGATTCTCCCAGAAACTTTTAAAGCTACTACTTAGGCCTTGACGTGCGCGGTTGCGTAGTCGATGGCTTGCTTGACGGTGGTGATCTTCTCAGCCTGCTCGTCAGGGATCTCCATTTCGAACTCGTCTTCCAGTGCCATCACCAGCTCCACGGTGTCCAGCGAGTCAGCGCCGAGGTCGTCAACGAACGAGGATTCGATTTTGATGTCTGCTTCTGCAACACCCAGTTGCTCAGCGACGATTTTTTTAACGCGTTGTTCGATATCCGACATGTTATGGCTCCATTAAGGTATGTGTTGCGGAAAGTGCGCGCATTTTATCAGGTTTGCGCGATGAAAAACTACTTTCGGCGATTGCGACTATTTCCACCGAAATTACTGCTAAAAGAGGCGAATCCGCCGGATTTTCTTCGCAAAGCTGCGTGCATCCCGGGTGTCGCCTCTATTAAACCTCTTAATTCATGTACATGCCGCCATTCACATGCAGCTCGGTGCCGGTGATATATGCGGCCTGCGGACCCGAAAGGAAGGCCACCGCATGGGCGATGTCTTCCGGCTGGCCCAGGCGGCCCAGCGGGATCTGCGCGAGCAGCGCTTCGTGCTGGCCTTCGCCCAGCGCCTTGGTCATGTCGGTATCGATGAAGCCCGGCGCCACGCAGTTGACAGTGATGTTGCGGCTGCCGATCTCGCGCGCCAGGGCGCGGGTCATGCCGGCCACGCCGGCCTTGGCGGCGGCGTAGTTCATCTGGCCCGGGTTGCCCGAGGCGCCCACCACCGAGGTGATGTTGATGATGCGGCCGTGCTTGGCCTTCATCATTCCGCGCAGCACCAGGCGCGACAGGCGGCCGACGGCGGTCAGGTTGGTCAGAATGACCGAATCCCACTCCTCGTCCTTCATGCGCATGGCCAGGTTGTCCTGGGTGATGCCGGCATTGTTGACCAGGATCGAGAGGCTGCCGAAGGACTTCTGCACGTCGCCGACCACGGCTTCGCAATTGGCCGCATCGGTCACGTTCAGGACCAGGCCCTTGCCGCCGAATTCCTTCAGGTATTCGGTGATGGCTGCCGCCCCGGATTCGCTGGTGGCGGTGCCGACGACCTTGGCGCCCTGGCGTGCCAGTTCCAGTGCGATGGCCTTGCCGATGCCGCGCGATGCGCCGGTCACGAGGGCGACTTGGTTTTCCAGATTCATGCTGTTCCTCTTCTTATGTGTTTGTTCAGGCGGCCTTGACGGCGGCCAGCACGCGCTCGAGCGATGCCTGGTCCACCAGGGCTTCGCCGGCCAGCGCCGGGTCGATGCGCTTGGCCATGCCGATCAGGGTCTTGCTCGGGGCGCACTCGATGACCTGGGTCACGCCGCTTGCCGCCATCTTCTGCATGGTCTCGACCCAGCGCACCGGGCCGGCGGCCTGGCGCACCAGGGCGTCCTTGATCGCAGCCGGATCGTGCAGGATAGCGACGTCCACGTTGTTGATCAAGTCGATCTGCGGTGCGGAGAATGCGATGTTTTCCATGTACTCGCGCAAACGGTCCGAGGCCGGTTTGAGCAAGGACGAGTGGAATGGCGCCGAGACCGCCAGCTTCATGGCGCGCTTGGCGCCCTTGGCCTTGGCGATCTCGCAGGCGCGGTCGATCGCGGCGGCGTGGCCGGCGATGACGATCTGGGTCGGCTCGTTGAAGTTCACGGCTTCCACGACCTCGCCCTGCGCGGCTTCCGCACAGACCGCGCGCACGTCGTCGGCCTGCAGGCCCAGCACGACGGCCATGCCGCCCTGCCCCACCGGCACCGCGTCCTGCATCGACTGGGCGCGGAAGCGCACCAGCGGCACGGCGTCCTTGAACTGGATCACGCCGGCGGCGACCAGGGCCGAGTATTCACCCAGGCTATGGCCGGCCACCAGGTTCGGCACCGGGCCGCCGGCGGCGATCCAGGCGCGGTACACGGCCACGGCCGCGGTCAGCATGACGGGCTGGGTGTTGGTGGTGAGGTCGAGGTCTTCCTTCGGGCCTTCGGCGATCAGCTTGCCGAGGTCGAAGCCGAGGGCTTCCGAGGCTTCAAGCACGGTCTGCTCGACGACCGGGTTGCCGGCGAAGCCGTTCAGCATGCCGACGGCCTGGGCGCCCTGGCCCGTAAACAGGAATGCGAATTTGCTCATGTTCTTGTTCTCTCTGTTCGACTATGTGTGTTGATCGCTGTCCGTAGGGTGGGCAGATTCTGCCCACGCGTTCAACAAGAAGATGCGTCATTACTGGGCGTCCGGGAGCTGGACGCGTGGGCGGAGGACCGCCCACCCTACGTTCTACCGCGGCATATGCGCCGCGGCACGAAACGAATTACATGCGGGCGAGGATCGCGCCCCAGGTGAAGCCGCCGCCGACGCCTTCCATCAGCACGTTCTGGCCCTTCCGGATGCGGCCATCGCGCACGGCTGCGTCCAGCGCCAGCGGGATCGAGGCGGCCGAGGTGTTGCCGTGCTGGTCGACGGTGACGACCATCTTTTCCATCGGCAGGCCCAGCTTCTTGGCCGTACCCTTCATGATGCGCAGGTTGGCCTGGTGCGGGATCAGCCAGTCGACATCCGACGGCTGCATCTTGGCGTGCTCGAGCGCTTCCTTGGCGACTTCTTCCAGCACGGTGACGGCCAGCTTGAAGACCGCCGGGCCATCCATGTAGAGGAAGCCGCTGCCGGCCACGGCGCCGCCGGCCAGGTTGCCCGGGATCGACAGGATGTCGGCGTGGCTGCCGTCGGCGTGCAGCTTGGTGGCCAGCACGCCCGGCTCGTCGGAGGCTTCCATGACGACGGCGCCGGCGCCGTCGCCGAACAGCACGCAGGTGGTGCGGTCGCTGAAGTCGAGGATGCGCGAGAACACTTCCGCACCGATCACGAGCACGCGCTTGTAGACGCCGGCGCGGATGAAGGCGTCGGCGGTCGAGACCGCGTAGACGAAGCCGCTGCACACGGCCTGCACGTCGAACGCGGCGCTGTTGTTGCCCATGCCGAGCTTGGTCTGCACGATGCAGGCGGTGCTCGGGAAGCTGCCGTGGAAGTCGGGGGTGGAGCTGGCGACGATGACGAGGTCGATCTCGCCCGGGCTCTTGCCGGCGGCCTCCAACGCCTTGCGCGCGGCATGCACGGCCAGGTCGGACGCGTTTTCATCGGCCGCCGCATAGTGGCGGCTCGAAATGCCGCTGCGGGTCACGATCCATTCGTCGGAGGTCTCGATGCCCTTCTCGGCCAGCTGGGCCGCGAGTGCATCGTTGGTGACGCGCTTGGCCGGCAGGTAGCTGCCGGTACCGGTGATCTTGCTGTAGACAGTCATCTCTCCACCATCCTGCTCAGTTTGCTTATGCCTGGCTTGTCGATTGACCAGGCGACGTCGGCATCAGTTCGGCGATCAGGGCCGACAGCTGCTCTTGTACATCGTATTTTGCTGCGTCGTAGGCGCGCTGGAGCGCCCATTCGAAGGCATAGGCGTTGGCGCCGCCGTGGCTCTTGAACACCAGGCCCTTCAGGCCCAGCAGGCTGGCGCCGTTGTAGCGTTCCGGGTTCAGTTTCTTGAGCGACTTGCGCGCCAGCAGCGCGCCGGCCATCGAGAAGATGTTCTCGGTGAACACCGACTTGACGAAGCGCGACAGGCCCTCGACCGCCTTCAGGGTGACGTTGCCGACGAAGCCGTCGCAGACGACCACGTCGACCGTGCCCTTGAAGATGTCATTGCCTTCGACGTTGCCGTAGAAATTCAGTTTACCGCGTTCGTGGTCGGCTTTCAGGATCTGGCCGGTGGCTTTCACCACGTCATTGCCCTTGATCTCTTCGGTGCCGACGTTCAGCAGGCCGATGGTCGGGCGCGGATTGCGCTCCATGGCCGAGCACAGCACCGAACCCATGATGGCGAACTGGTGCAGGTGGTGCGGCTCGCAGTCGACGTTGGCGCCGAGGTCGAGCATATAGGTCGGGCCGCCCTTCTGGTTCGGCATGATCGAGCAGATCGCCGGACGGTCGACGCCGGCCATGGTCTTGAGTACATAACGCGAGACGGCCATCAGGGCGCCGGTGTTGCCGGCCGAAACGCTGGCGTTGGCGCTGCCGTCCTTGACCAGTTCGACGGCCACGCGCATGGACGAATCCTTCTTCTTGCGCAGGGCGATCTCGACCGGGTCGTCCATGGTGACGACTTCGGTGGCGTTCTTGACGGTGAGACGGTTGTGCCCTTCGGCGTGGTGTTTCTTGAGTTCCGCGCGCAGCGCCTCTTCCAGGCCCACCAGGATCAGGTGAACGTCAGATTGTTTTTTCAGGAAGGAGATGGCTGCCGGAATGGTAACTGAGGGGCCGTGGTCGCCGCCCATGCAGTCAATGGAAATTGTGATTGTCATTTGCTGGGGGATGCCGGCTCACGCAAAGCGGGCGGCAAGGTTGGATCGGGGCGTGGCTTGTGGCCCGCCGGGTTCCGCGCAATTCAAAATGACGGAGTGCAAGCTAGATTTGCAGCCGCAAAAAACGAAAATGCGAAAGAAAAAGCGGTGCGACGCAGAAATCATACGTTGCACCGCTTTCATGGTACTAAAGGACAAGACGTCGATTACTCGTCGTTCTTGGTCTTCAGGACTTTGCGACCACGGTAGAAACCGTTCGGGCTGATGTGGTGACGCAGGTGGGTTTCGCCGGTGGTCGGCTCGACTGCCAGGTTCGGTGCGGTCAGGAAATCGTGCGAACGGTGCATGCCGCGCTTCGACGGGGACTTCTTATTCTGCTGAACTGCCATGATGACTCCTAATACATAAGTTCTAAAATTCTAACACATTCGACTTGCAAATACTTGCAGATCGAGTATCCCAGCGGCAATTTCTTATTTCATCCATTGCCGACATGTTTTAACGCTGCCTACATCAACTGCCTACTGCCATACTCGACTACTGCACGCGTTTGACACGTTCTTTCAGTCGTACTGCGGTTACTGCGGTACTACGTGATTCTGTTACTGCTTTATTCGGGCTTGAGATTTTTCAGTGCCGCGAACGGCGAGACCTTCTCGGTCTTCAGGGCGTCCAGGAGCTTGGTGTCCGGACATACCTCATGTTTCGGCGACTGCGGCAGGGCCAGCAGGGCCTCGTCTTCCAGCAACTGGCGGATATCGCACTCGTGGCTGCCGACGATCACGTCGATGCTCTCGTCGTCGAGGACTTCCTCGATGCCGTCGGCGTCCTCATCATCCTTGCCGAGCACGAGCATGGTCGACGAATCGATCTCATACGCCATCGGCGTCAGGCAACGCTGGCACACCAGCTTCACGGGACCGGCGACCGCCAGGGTCATCGACGGATAGCCCTGCTTGGTCAGCCCGCCTTCGATCGACCAGCGGATCTCTCCCGAGCTGTCGGCGCAATCTGCTGCCAGTCGGCTCATCTCGGCGACAGGCGTCACGCCCTCGCGGTGTCCGCTATTCCGGCAAAACTCGAAGGCGTCAATGACAAAAGCGCTCATTTGGAAAACTTCCCCGGAAAACCTGCGATAATAACAGGCTTCTCCCCGCAGAGTCAAAGACTTACAGCGTTTTGGGGCCGCTGGCGTTGCAGGATGTCGGCAATTATAAGATTTGCTTGCCGAACTGCATAATCTATCGGCTTTGCTTATAGTTTTGATTCTTTGATAGCCCACCATGATACCAAGTTCCGCGCCGCCCCGCCTGATTCTCGCATCCAGTTCCGCCTACCGCCGCGAACTCCTGTCGCGCCTGCACCTGCCCTTCGAGGCCATTGCTCCCAGCATCGACGAGGCCCCGCAGCCGGGCGAGGCGCCGCAGGACACCGCCCTGCGCCTGGCGCGCGAGAAGGCGCAAGCCGTGGCGCGCCAGGCGCCGGGCGCACTGGTGATCGGTTCCGACCAGGTCGCCACCCTCGACGGCCTGCAGATCGGCAAGCCCGGCGACCATGCGCGGGCGCTGGAACAGTTGCAACTGATGCGCGGCCGCCGCGTCGTCTTCCATACCGCCCTGTGCCTGTGGGATGGCCGCGTCGACGATCCCACCCAGGCCGCCCAGGTGGAAAACGTCCAGGTCTTCGTCGACTTCCGCGACCTGCCGGACGCCGAGTTGGACGCCTACCTGCGCATCGAGCAACCCTATGACTGCGCCGGCAGCGCCAAGAACGAGGGCCTGGGCATCGCCCTGCTCGAACGCATCGAGTCAAGCGACCCGACCGCCCTCACCGGCCTGCCCCTGATCGCCCTGACCGGCATGCTGCGCCGCGCCGGCCTGCGCTTTTTCGACACTGAATAAACAAGAACAAGATGCCTGGAACCCTCTACCTGATCCCGAACACCCTCGGCCCCACTACCGCCGCACCCGGCGCCCTGGCCGCCCTGCTGCCCACCCAGGTCCAGGCGCTGACCGCCCGCCTCGACTATTTCGTGGCCGAGAACGCCAAGACCGCGCGCGCCTTCCTGAAGCTGGTCGCCGTCGACCATCCGCTCGCGAAGCCGCTGCAGGAAATCGAGATCGCCGAACTGAACGTGAACACGCCGCCGGCCGCGCTGGCCCAGTTGCTGGCGCCGCTGCTGGCGGGACGCGATGCCGGCCTCGTGTCGGAAGCCGGCGTGCCGGCCGTGGCCGATCCGGGCGCGGATCTCGTGCGCCTGGCCCACCAGCACGGGATCGCGGTGCGCCCGCTCGTGGGTCCGTCTTCCCTGCTGCTGGCCGTGATGGCGAGCGGGCTGAACGGCCAGAGCTTCGCTTTCAACGGCTACCTGCCGACGGACGCGGCCCAGCGCACCAAGCGTATTGGGCAACTGGAGGGGCGTTCGCGCACGGAGAAACAGACCCAGCTGCTGATCGAGACGCCCTACCGCAACGGGCAGATGCTGGAAGCGCTGGTGGCAGGCTGCCAGCCGGGCACCCTGATTTGCGTGGCGACGGACCTGTCGCTGGAAACCGAGTCGGTCAAGACCTTGACCGCAGCAAAGTGGAAAGCGGCGCTGGCCGCCGGCAAGGGGCCGGATTTCCACAAGAAGCCGACGGTCTTCCTGTTCCTGGCCCAATGAGCCGACTGATACTGCAATTCCGCACGGCGGCGCTCAACGCGCCTCGTGCGTCAGCTCCCTCACCCAGTCGAAGGCAGCCAGCTCCAGCTCGCGCATCTGCTTGACGCTCAGGCCCAGCTTGCGCAGCGCCTGCGCCAGCTTGCAGCCGCCCTCGGCCGCCTCCAGCAGTTCGGCCACGCGCAGCATGGTGCCGAACTCCCCCTCCCGGTGCAGCAGCGCCATGCGCACGTCCTCGGCGACCTCGACATTGTCGAGGATGTCCGCCATCGGGATCGAAAACAGCGCGTCCGCGAGCGACATGATGCCCACCGTGAAAGCGCGGTCGGCGCTGGCGGCGTCGTTGGGCCGGCGCGCCAGGGTCATGAGTTCCAGCAGCTTGCCGCGGGTGGTGGCCAGCTGCAGCAGGGGCGATGCCAGTTCGACGCCGCCGGCCGTGGTGTAGAGGAGGATCTGCAGCCAGCGCTGCAGCTGGCGGCGCCCGAGCTGGCTCAGGGCCTGGGACAGCGATTCGATCTGCGGACCCGGCGCGGCGCGGCTGTTCACCAGGCGCAGCAGGTTCAGGCTGATCAGGGCGTCGCGCTTGACGGCCGTTTCGATCACCTGGGCGTCCGCATCGGAACTCACCAGCTCCAGCAAACGCAGAATGGCCATCTCGGACGGCGTGATCTTTTTGCCCGACAGAATCACTGGACGGGCAAAGTAATAACCCTGGAAGTATTCGAAACCCAGGTCCATGCACAGCCTGAATTCGTCGAGGGTCTCGACTTTTTCCGCCAGCAAGGTCTTGCCGGTGGACTTCAGGGAGGCGACCAGCGCCCTGAGTTCATCGCGCGGCACCAGCTTGACGTCGACCTTGATCACGTCGACCAGGCCGACCAGGCGGTCGAGCTCGGGAGAATGCTCGATCACGTCGTCGACCGCAAACTTGAAACCGAGTTCCTTCAGCTCTGCGACCCGCGCCAGCAGTGCCTGAGTCGGCTTGACGGTTTCCAGGATTTCGAGGATAACTTTGTGTGGGGGCAGAAAGCGCACGAAGTCGCTCATCAGGACGACCTCGTCGACGTTCACGAAGGCCAATTGCTCCCCCACCACCTGCTCCATACCGAGCTGGGATGCGTGCGAAATGACCGCCGCCGTCGCTGCAGCGTTGTCGGTCAGCTTCGCGTCGTCGTCCTCGCCGGCCGCGCGGAACAGCAGCTCGAATGCCACGAGGTGCTGGTCCCGGCCGAGAATGGGCTGACGCGCGAGGAAAAAATCGTTGGACGGCACGGATGCCGCTGCCGTTGCTTCGGCATGCATCTGACAACTCCCGGGAAACTGTTGCGGCACGCACGAGCGCGCCAGGCAGGCGCGTACGCCTGCCTCAAAGACTATACTACAAAAAAGCTAACCTTAGCATTTTTACATCGAATCGCACCTCAGCGCTTGCCGCCACCGCCCGGACGCGGGCCGCGCGGGCCAGCAGGGCGTGGCGCGCGTTCGGCCGTTGCAGCCGGACGCTTGCCCAAGGCAGGCGCCGCGCCCTGCGGCTTGGCGGCGGCGCTGCCGTCCGGATGCCAGGCGCGGCGCGGTTTCGGCGCCGGGGCCGCCGGCTTGTCCTTGTCTTCCTCACGGACCATGCTCTGGCCCGGCAGGCGCAGGCTGCCCTTGCCCGACAGCGGGCTGGCGCGGCGTGCATTGCCGACCGGGGCACGCGGACCGGCGCCGGTCTCGCGCAGGCCGGCCGCACCGGTCACCTGGGTGCCGGTCTCGATCGTGAAGCGTGCGCCGCTATCCTTGCCCAGCACCTGCACCAGATAGGGCATGGTTTCGCGCAGCATCTTTTCGAGCGTATAGGGCGGGTTCAGGATGAACATGCCGCTGCTGTGCAGGCCGATGCCGTCGGGACCCGGGGTCGAGACCGTGAGCGTGACGTTCAGCCACTCCTTGGCCGGCAGGCGCTTGAGCTTGTCCGGGAACTGGCGCGATTCCATGCGCTGCAGAACCGGGTACCAGACCGCGTACATGCCGCTCGGGAAGCGCCCCAGGGCATCATTGAGCGCGTCGCGGACCTTCTGGTAGTCGTCCTTGACCTCGTAGGGCGGGTCGACCAGCACCAGGGCGCGGCGCGAAGGCGGCGGCAGCAGTTTCTTGAGGCTCTGGAAGCCGTCGCCATGCTCGACGATGACGCGCTTGCCGCGCGCCCGCTCGCCCTGCTCGGCCTTGTGCGCCTCGGCCTTGCGCACGTTCTCGTTCAGGATCTTGACGTCGGCCGGATGCAGCTCGAACAGGCGCAAGCGGTCTTCCAGGCGCGACATCTGGTCGGCCACATACGGCGAGCCCGGGTAATAGCGCATCTTGCCGCTCGGGTTCATCGACTTCACCAGGTCCAGGTAGGGCTGCAAGGCTTCCGGCACCTCGGTGGCGTTCCACAGGGGGCCGATGCCGGTGTCGAATTCGGCGGTCTTGGTGGCCTGGAAACTGTCGAGCGCGTAAACGCCGGCGCCCGAGTGGGTGTCGATATAAGTGTAGGCCACGTCCTTCTGGTTCATGTAAAGGTGCAACTGGACCTGGACAAAGTGCTTGAGGACATCGGCGTGGTTACCCGCGTGGAAGGCGTGGCGGTAGCTCAACATAAGCTGGAATTCCTGAGAAGAGGGTCGGTAGCGTGCGTGACGCGGCGGCATATATCGCCATTATCCACTAGAACCTTGCCTACCACCTAAAATGCCACCTGTCAGTCGCCCGTCCGCACGGCCAGGCCCGCCAGCGCCATTCGTGCGGCGCCGTCCGCGACCAAGTCCTCGATCTCGTGCACCAGCCGCACCTCGCACGCGGCCAGCATGCCGGGCAAGGCGCCTTCGGCCAGCGCCTGCCGTGCCGCCGGCCAGTAACCGGACAAGCGCAGCGCGCCGCCCCCGACCGCGAGGCGATGCGGGTTGAGCAGGTTGACGAGGCCGGCGAGCGCGTCGCCCAGGGCCCTGCCCCCCTCGGCGACCACTGCGCACGCATGCGGTTCGCCGGCGGCTGCGCGCGCCGCAAGGTCGCGCCCGTCGCAGGCGAGTCTCGCGGCCATGAAGCTGCCGCCTGCGACGAGATCCAGCCGCCCGCCCGCACCGTGTTGCAGCGGCCAGTAACCGAGTTCACCCGCCCAGCCGGATGCTCCCCGCAGGACCCGCCCATCGACGACGATGCCGCAGCCGACTGCGGTCCCGGCCATCACGGTTGCTGCGACGCCGCCTTCGGGCAAGTCCGCAGTCGTGGCATGCAGCGCCGCCTTGGCGTCGTTGACCAGCACCAGCGGAACCATCGACGACAGCGCGGCTTCCGGGCTCCAGCCGGCAATTCCGGGCAGGACGTCACAAGCGGCGATGCGCGCTCCATCCTCGACCAGGCCCGGCACGGCAATGCCCAGTGCGGCCGGCGCGACGCGCTGCTCGTCCAGGAAGCGCTGCAAGACGGTGCTCAGCTGGGCGGCGCCGAATCCCGGACCGGTATCCTGCCGCAGCCATTGATCCCGGTAGCGGACCAGGAGCTTGGTGCCGCCCAGGTCCACGCCGGCGGCAGTATCGAAGGGAAATGCGGGATCGGACATGCGTCTGGGCCTCCTGGTCGAGATGCGGCACCGGCGCCGCATGCGTAGCGGGAGTATAGGCGCGACAAGGGGTGGCGGCACAGAAAAAAGCCGCGGACCCTGGAGGGCACCGCGGCCAATCTGGGAGGAGTGATGAAGCGCTACCGCTTACGCGACCTTCTTCTCGTCGAAGAACTGTTCGTCCTCGGTCGAGCCATGCAGGGCCGTGGTCGAGCTCTGGTTCTGCTGGATGGTCTGGGTCACGGCGTCGAAGTAGCCGGTGCCGACTTCGCGCTGGTGCTTCACGGCGGTGAAGCCCTTTTCGGCGGCGCTGAATTCCGCTTCCTGCAGTTCGACGAAGGCCGACATGCCGCGGCGCGCATAGCCGTGGGCCAGGTTGAACATGCCGTAGTTCAGCGAGTGGAAGCCCGCCAGGGTGATGAACTGGAACTTGTAGCCCATGGCGCCCAGCTCTTTCTGGAACTTGGCGATGGTGGCGTCGTCCAGGTTCTTCTTCCAGTTGAAGGACGGCGAGCAGTTATAGGCCAGCATCTTGCCCGGGAATTTCGCATGGATCGCCTCGGCGAACTGCTTGGCGAAGTTCAGGTCCGGCTTGCCGGTCTCGCACCAGACCAGGTCGGCGAACGGCGCGTACGCCAGGCCGCGCGAGATGGCCTGCTCGATGCCCGGCTTGACCTTGAAGAAGCCTTCCACGGTGCGCTCGCCCGTGCAGAAGGGCTTGTCGTTGTCGTCCACGTCCGAGGTGAGCAGGTCGGCCGCTTCGGCGTCGGTGCGGGCGATGACCAGGGTCGGGGTGCCCATCACGTCGGCGGCCAGGCGCGCGGCGTTGAGCTTCTCGACGGCTTCGCGGGTCGGCACCAGCACCTTGCCGCCCATGTGGCCGCATTTCTTCACCGAGGCCAGCTGGTCTTCGAAGTGCACGCCGGCCGCGCCCGCGTCGATCATGGCTTTCATCAGTTCGAAGGCGTTGAGCACGCCGCCGAAGCCGGCTTCCGCGTCGGCGACGATGGGGGCGAAGTAGTCGATGTCGTCCTTGCCCTCGGACCACTGGATCTGGTCGGCGCGCTGGAAGGTGTTGTTAATGCGGCGCACGACCTGCGGCACCGAGTTGGCCGGGTACAGCGACTGGTCCGGATACATTTCGCCGGCAACGTTGGCGTCGCCCGCCACCTGCCAGCCCGACAGGTAGATGGCCTTCAGGCCGGCCTTGACCTGCTGCATCGCCTGGTTGCCGGTCAGGGCGCCCAGGGCGTTGACGTAGGGTTCGTTGTTGACCAGGTCCCACAGCTTCTCGGCGCCGCGCTTGGCCAGGGTGTGTTCGATCTGGACCGAGCCACGCAGGCGCACCACGTCGGCCGCGGTGTAGTTGCGCGTCACGCCCTGCCAGCGCGGATTGCTCTCCCAGTCTTGCTGGAGTTGGGTGATCTGTTGTTCGCGAGTTGCCATGCTGTTTCTCCTGGATGAAATAAACAATTGCGGGGGAAGCTGTTGGAATCATCATAGTCCAGTTTGTGCACGGCACAACAACTCTTATATAAGACATCAAAAGATTTTTTAATCCTTATTATTCAATACCTTGCAGATCATGTTTCATGATGTGGCATGAAGTTTCTCACGATGAGAATGGGAGCGCACCCAGGATTGCTGCGCATTTCGCAATGCGAGGATTCCATTTCGGGATGTGAAATATCGGGCCTCCGCCGACAGCTTTGTTGTCATTCCTCCCATTCAGTGTGTGATTACGGGAAATGAATGTTAATAAAATGAATTTATATTGACGGAGAGAATGAAGAATGCGAACCTTGGCGCGTCGTCATATTCATCAAATAAAACTCTTCATGAATCGCAAGCTTCGCACCGCCCTGCTTCCCCTCCTCTTCGCTGCCGCCGGCAGCGCCTCGGCGGGGGTGCTCACCCTGAACGGCGTGGTGTTCACCACGACCTACACGGGCAATGTTCTGACGCTGGAAATCGACGCTGCCAATCGCAGCGGCGGCTGGGCGGCCGCCACCGCCATCGATGCGCTCGGCATCAAGACGGTGGGCAGCTTCGACAGCGTGAAGGCGACGAGTTCGACCGGCGCCGCGTGGACGCTGTCGAGCGCCGAACTGAACGCCAAGGGATGCGCCGGGAACGGCAAGGGCAATGGCAACAACGGCAAGATCTGCTACAGCGGCGGCAAGATCGACCTGGCGGACAATATGGTCTTCACCTTTGCCTTCGAAGGCAGCCCGACGCTGGGCGCCCCGCACCTGAAGGTCCACTTCGTCACCGCCGGCGGCGGCAAGGCCGGCAGCCTGCTGTCGGATGATTTCCCGCTGGAAGCCGAGCTCGTGAAAGCACCCGTCTCCTCCGGCGGCACGGAGCAAGGCAAGGACGAGGACAAGGGCGAGACGCCCGGCAGCCTCGATCCGGTCCTGATGCCCGGCACGGAACAGGGCGGTGCGGGCGGCGGCGCAAGCGCCGGCGGACCGGTGATCCCGCCGACCGGCATCGGCGCCGGCGACGTCCCGGAACCCGCGACCCTCGCCATCCTCGGCGCCGGCCTTGCGGGCTTGTGCGCGGCGCGCCGCCGCAAGCGTCCGCAGGCGTGAGCCTGCCCTCCCCCTCGAACGGACCGCCAGCGCGGTCCGTTTTGCCATCGTGCGCCAACTCAGCCATTGCTTGGACGCCTAACGGAGAGCGCCTCCCGAAGCGCCTGTTCTCGACTCGCGTGCTCAACGGTACCCAAGTCCGGACCGTTCGCCGACGACCTGGTCTTCCAGTTCCGCTTCGACGGCGGCGCACCCAGCCTGGATGCGCCCCACCTGAAGGTCAACTTCTTCGGCGGTGGGGAGCGCAAGGTGGGCAGCCTGCTGTCGCAGACCATCGCGCCGGTGCCGGAACCGCAGACCCATGCCCTCTTCCTGGGCGGCCTGGGCATGATGGGATGGATGGCGCGCCGCCGCCGCAAGCAGGCCTGATCGCTCGAGGACGCACGAAAAAACGGCGCGTGCCTTGCGGGACGCGCCGTTTTCGTTTCCAGAGGACCGCTTACTTGGCCAGCTCGACCTGCTCGCCGAACACCAGCTGGCCGCCCCGCACCCGTACCGGAATCGTGTCCTTGGGCCCGAACCTGCCCGCCAGGATGGCCTTCGAGAGCGGATTCTCGATCTGCTGCTGGATCGCGCGCTTGAGCGGACGCGCCCCGTACACCGGGTCGAAGCCGGCTTCCGCGATCTTCTGCAGGGCCTCGTCGTCGATGTCGAGCTGCATCTCCATCTTGGCCAGGCGCTCTTCCAGGCCGTGCAGCTGGATCTTGGCGATGGCGCCGATGTTCTTCTCGTCCAGGGCATGGAAGACCACGATCTCGTCGATGCGGTTGATGAACTCGGGGCGGAAGTGTCCGCGCACCTCGGCCATCACGGCCAGCTTCACCACCGCCGGATCGTCGCTGTCCATCGACTGGATCTTGTGCGAACCCAGGTTCGAGGTCATCACGATGACCGTGTTCTTGAAGTCCACGGTGCGGCCCTGGCCGTCGGTCATGCGGCCGTCGTCCAGCGCCTGCAGCAGCACGTTGAACACGTCCGGGTGCGCCTTCTCGATTTCGTCCAGCAGGATCACGCTGTAGGGCTTGCGGCGCACGGCCTCGGTCAGGTAGCCGCCCTCCTCGTAGCCGACATAGCCCGGCGGCGCGCCGATCAGGCGGGCGACCGAATGCTTCTCCATGAATTCGCTCATGTCGATGCGAACCAGGGACTCCTCGGTATCGAAGAGGAAGGCGGCCAGGGCCTTGCACAGCTCGGTCTTGCCGACCCCGGTCGGGCCCAGGAACATGAAGGAACCATACGGCTTGTTCGGATCCGACAGCCCGGCGCGCGAACGGCGGATCGCATCCGACACCGCCTCGATCGCCTCGTCCTGGCCCACCACGCGCTTGTGCAGCTCGTCCTCGATGTGCAGCAGCTTGTCGCGCTCGCCCTGCATCATGCGCGCCACGGGAATGCCGGTGGCGCGCGCCACCACTTCGGCGATTTCCTCGGCGCCGACCTGGGTGCGCAGCAGTTTTGGTTTGCCTGCCTCGCCATCCGCCGCAGTGGCCGCGTCCTCGGCCTGCTTCAGCTGTGCTTCGAGTTCCGGCAGGCGGCCATACGACAGCTCGGACATGCGGCTGTAGTCGCTCTGGCGCTTGGCTTCCTCGATCTGGTGGCGGACCCGCTCGATCTCTTCCTTGATGTGCGCGGTGCCCTGCACGGCCGCCTTCTCGGCCTTGAGGATTTCCTCGTAGTCGTTGTACTCGCGCTCCAGGCGCGCGATCTCCTCGCCGATCAGCTCGAGGCGGCGCAGCGAGGCTTCGTCGGTTTCCTTGCGCACGGCTTCGCGCTCGATCTTCAGCTGGATCAGGCGGCGCTCGAGTTTGTCCATCACTTCCGGCTTGGAGTCGATCTCGATCTTGATCTTGGAGGCGGCCTCGTCGATCAGGTCGATCGCCTTGTCCGGCAGGAAGCGGTCGCTGATGTAGCGGTGCGACAGTTCGGCCGCGGCGATGATCGCCGGGTCGGTGATCTCGACCTTGTGGTGCAGCTCGTATTTCTCCTGCAGGCCGCGCAGGATGGCGATGGTCGCCTCCACGCTCGGTTCGTCGACGATGATCTTCTGGAAGCGGCGCTCCAGCGCGGCGTCCTTCTCGACGTACTTGCGGTACTCGTCCAGCGTGGTGGCGCCGACGCAGTGCAGTTCGCCGCGCGCCAGCGCGGGTTTCAGCATATTGCCGGCGTCCATCGCGCCTTCGGCCTTGCCGGCGCCGACCATGGTGTGGATCTCGTCGATGAAGACGATGGTCTGGCCCTCGTCCTGGGCCAGTTCCTTCAGCACGGATTTCAGGCGCTCCTCGAACTCGCCGCGGTACTTGGCGCCGGCCAGCAGGGCCGCCATGTCGAGCGAGAGCACGCGCTTGCCCTTGAGGGAATCGGGCACCTCGCCGTTCACGATGCGCTGGGCCAGGCCTTCGACGATGGCGGTCTTGCCCACGCCTGGTTCGCCGATCAGCACCGGATTGTTCTTCGAGCGGCGCTGCAGCACCTGGATGGCGCGGCGGATCTCGTCGTCGCGGCCGATCACCGGGTCGAGCTTGCCCATGCGGGCGCGCTCGGTCAGGTCGAGGGTGTATTTTTTCAGCGCTTCACGCTGGCCTTCGGCGTCCTGCGAGTTCACCGACTCGCCGCCGCGCACGGCCGAGATGGCCGACTCCAGCGCCTTGCGCGCCAGGCCGTTCTCGCGCGCCAGGCGGCCGGCGTCGGACTTGTCCTCGGCGAGGGCCAGCAGCACCATTTCCGAAGAGAGGAACTGGTCGCCGCGCTTCTGCGATTCGCGGTCCGCGAGATTGAGCAGCGCGACGAGCTCGCGCCCCGCCAGCACCTCGCCGCCGGTGCCGGAGACCTTGGGCAGGCGCTCCAGCGCCGACTTGAGGGCAGTCGAGAGCCCGCCGACGTTGACGCCGGCGCGCTGCAGGAGGGAACGGGCCCCGCCGTCGTCCTGGTTCAACAGGGCGACGAGCAGGTGCACCGCTTCGATGTACTGGTTATCGTTACCGACCGCCAGGCTCTGGGCATCCGCCAGCGCTTCCTGGAGCTTGGTCGTCAGTTTGTCTTGCCGCATAGTCTTGCTCCCTAGTGGTGTTCCTTAGTGGATTACTAACTGAGAAGCAAAATTGGGATGGCAATCCGCTTTTCAAGATGTGCAATGCTCAGCAAGCCGACTCAGGCGACGTCGGGCCTGGTCTCGGCGCCCTTCAGGCCGGCCAGGTCCCGCACGTTTTTCTGGACAGCAACGACGGCGAACAGGCTGAGGGTGAAGGACATGGCATAGAAACCCGTTTCGCTGGGCGCCATTGTCGCGTTCCACAGGCCGACCGTGAGCAGCAGGACGGCGGCCATCAGGGAAATCCAGCACAAGCCCACGTAGAGGCCGGTCACCTGCAGGCCTTCGCTGCGGTCGCGCACGGTTTTTTGCAGGGACACGGCGGCGAACAGGCCGTAGAGCAGCAGGGTCAGGTAGTAGCCCTTTTCGTTGAGCTGCATCTGGGCGTTCCATAGGCCGATCAGGTAAGCGCAGGCGCCGATCAGGAGTGCGCCCCAGGAAGCGCCCACAAAAGCGGCGGTCGGGCGCTGGGTCGTTTGTGCGGTGCTGTGCATGGCGTGTCCTCGGGGTGAAATGAACGAGCCGCCAAGGTAGCACGGCCATCCCGCCAAACACTTGCGCAAGTGCATTGGTATTAGATCATGATACCGTCAGCCCCGCAGGGCGCGCCATGTCGCGAAACCGGCCGCGCAGCACAGCAGCGAGCCGAACAGGTGCAGGGCCGTATGCAGCAGCGCCCAGCCATATTGCCCGCGCTGGAGCAGCACCACCGATTCGCCCGAGAAGCTGGAAAACGTCGTCAGGCCGCCGAGGAAGCCGGTGATGGCGAGCAGCCGCCATTCGGGAGCGATCCCGGGATGCGCGGTGAAGAAGGCCAGCGCCAGCCCGACCAGGTAGCCGCCGACCAGGTTGGCGGCCAGGGTGCCGACCTGCACATAGGCGTGCAGGCTGCCGAGCAGGATGCCCAGCCGCCAGCGCAGCCAGGCGCCCAGCGCCGCCCCCGCCCCGACCGCGAGCCAGCTCAACGCCCGCTTCCCTCGATGGCCCACCTGGTTTTGGCCGAATCGTCGCTGGCGCGGGCATCGACCCAGCGCGCGCCCTGCGGCGTCTGCTCCTTCTTCCAGAACGGCGCGTCCGTCTTGAGGTAGTCCATGATGAACTCGCAGGCCGCGAAGGCCTCGCCCCGGTGCGCCGACGCGCAGGCCACCAGCACGATCTGGTCCAGCGGCGTCAAGGGACCGACCCGGTGCAGGACGGTGATGCCGAACAGGGTCCAACGCGCCCGTGCCTGGGCCACGATGTCTTCCAGGGCCTTTTCCGTCATGCCGGGATAATGCTCCAGCTCCATTTCAGAGACAGCAGAGCCCTCGTTCAGGTCGCGCACCGTACCCACAAAGCTGACCACGGCGCCGACCCGGCCGTCGCCTTCGCGCAGGCGGGCGACCTCCAGCGACAGGTCGAAGTCGGCCTGCTGGACCCGGATTTCGGTCCTGGCCCCGGGCGTCTTGACGTCCAGCACCGCGTTCACCGGCCATCCTTCGCGTGGCGCACCAGAAGCTGCTCGATGCGGGTCTCGGTGCGGGCGTCGGCCAGGGCCGGCAGGCCCAGGAGCTCGCGCAGGCCGGCCGCCTGCGTGCCCGGCTTCTGGCCCGACTTCAGCGAGCTTTGCAGCACTTCGACCTGCAGCTTGAGGCGCTCGCGCGCGAATTCGGCGCCGCTGTCGATGCCGGCCGCGATCTCGAGGCGCAGCAGCTCGTGCAGCAGCTGCTCGCGGTTCGCTTCCAGCCGGCGCGCATGGGCTTCGCGGCCGTTGTCCAGTGCCGCCAGGGCGGCGTCGAAACGGCCCCGCAGGATCGCCTCGTAGCCGCCTTCGAGCGGCAGCAGCGCGTCCCAGCGCGCGTGCCAGTCGGCCGGATTGGTGTGGGCGTCCGGATTGACGAGGGCCGCCTCCAGCGCCTGGATCAGGCGCAGCTTGTCGCGCACGGCGCCGGCCAGGGCCATGCCGGCGGCACGGCGGGCCACGTCGGCGTGGTGCTGCACGGCGGCGATGGCGGCGTGGTAGCGCTTCTCGATGCGCGCCTCGTGGGCGCGCGGCACCGGGCCGATCGCATGCCACTCGGCGGCGGCCTCGCGCAGCAGCTTGCCGGCGCTGGCGGGGGTCGCGTCCGGCGCGGCCGCTTCCAGCCGCGCGCACAGGGCTTCCTTGGCGGCCTCGTGCGAACGGCGCTCGGCGTCGAGGGCGTGCGCATGCTCCTTCTTCCGGGCGAACAGGGCGTCGCAGGCGGCGCGGAAGCGCTGCCACAGCGCCTGCTCGGCCTTGCGCTCGAGCGGCAAGGCGCGCGCATGCTCCTGCCAGCGCTGCTGCAGTCCGCGCAGGGCGTCGACCGCATGGCGGTCGTGCGGGTCGAGCGCCAGCGCTTCGTCAATCAATTGCTCGCGCACGGCCATCTCGCCCTTGCGCTGCGCTTCGAGCGGACGCTGCAGTGTGTTCAGGGCCTCGGAGAACAGGCCATCCAGACGTTTTTTATCCTTGCGGTCGATGGCGCCCAGGTGGCTCCAGGCGGTACGCAGGCGCTGCACCGTGCCGGAGACGTGCTTCCAGTCGGCGCTGCCGTCCTGCAGGCGGCCAATCTCGGCTTGCGCTTCCTCGACCAGGGCCTGGGCCCGCGCAGCGTTCGCATGGCGCTCGTCGGCCAGGTGGCGGAAGTGGGCGGCGGCCGGCGCATAGGCCGCGGTGCAGGCGGCGTCGAAACGCTCCCACAGCGAGCGCGGCGCGGCGCCGGACAGGGTGTCGAGGGCCTTCCAGCGCTCGCGCATGCTGCCGACCTTCTTGGCCAGCTCGCTCATCGCCAGGTTCTGGCCCGGCAAGGCCTCCACCGACTTGATCAGTTCTTCGCGGGACACATTGCCGCCCCAGCGCGCCCAGTCGGACAAGCGCTTGAGCTCGGCGCGCACATGGGCCAGGCGGTCGGCCTGGGCCGGGGTCAGGCGCATGCCCTTGTCCTTGCTTTCCTTTAGCGACTTGTCGAGTTCGGCGGCCGTGCCGAGCGAACCCTGCTGCAGGGCCGCTTCCATGGCGTCGAGGCGATCGAGAAAGTGCTGGTCGGCGCCCTTGTTCTGCGCCTTGGGCGCTTTCGGCTGGGCCTCCGGCACCGCCGGCCTGTGCTCCTGTTTCGCCTTCGGCGCCTCCTGCGGCAAGGTGGCGAGCAGCGCCTCGAAACGGCGCTGCAACTCGACGCCCGGCGGGCTGGCGGGCAGCGCCGGCAGACGGTTCCATTCCTTGCGCAAGGCGTCGGCCTTCAGTTCGGCGGCCGGCTGGGCCTGCCATTGGCCGAGCGCCGCCTCGCGCGCGGCGAGTGCGGCCCGGTCTTGCGCCAGGGTCGCCAGGCTGGCGCCGAGGCGCGCATGCTCGGTGGCGAACTCGGCCACCAGCGCGCGCGGCAGCGAGGCGTGGCCTTGCGCGACCAGGGCGGCGGCCTGCTCTTCCTGCAGGCTTGCCAGGCGCTGGGCGAAGGCCTCGGGATCGAGGCCGGCGGACTCGAGCTGGCGCAGCGCGGCCAGGCGGTCGATCATGGCGCGCTGCAGCTGCACCTGGTCTTCCAGGCGCTTGCCGAGCTCGGCGCGGATGGTATCGAATTCCGGCGCCAGCTCGGGCGCCTTGATGACCGTCCATTCGCGGTCGAGTTCGGCCACGTGGTTAGGGGTCAGGAATTCATCGTTCAGGAGGGCGCGTGCGTGCGCCAGGGCTTCCTGGCCACGTCGCAGTTCGGCTTCGTGGTGGCGGATCGCGTCCAGGCGCGACTGCATCAGCTTGGCCACGCGGCGGTCCAGGTTGCGCATGGCCGCATGGACGCGCTCGAGCTGGGCGCGGCTGTGGACCAGTTCGGCCGCGGCCAGGCGCAGTTCGGAAAATTCGGAGGACAGGATGAAGGCGACGGCGGCCTCTTCGTCGCCGTCCAGGTGCTTGAGCTGTTCGGCCTGCTGCTCGCGCGGGCTGGCTGCGCCGGCCGCCCCGTCACGCGAGGCGGACTGCCCCTGCGCCGCGGGCTGGGCCGCTGCCGACTGTCCCGCCGCGCCCGGCTGTTCGCCTGGAGCGCCGGCTGGTTTGTCGCCACCTTGCCGCTTGAAAAGGAATTCGAACATGATGAAATCGCACTTCCAAAACCCCCATCATAGCAAAGAACCACGGCGGGGCTTGCCCACGGCGCCGACCAGGCCGCGCCGCCGGCCGGCTAGTGCGCCGCATAGTGCGGGAGCTGCTGCGAAACCGTGACGAAAGGACTTTGCCTGGCCGAAATGCGGGCCATGGCGGCCGCCGGCATCGGTCCGGCCGGGCAGCCGCGGTTCTCGTTCTGCCAGGCCTCCTGGGCCAGCATCTGGTTGGCGATGGCAAACCAGACTTCGCTCGGCACATGGCCGCGCGCCAGGGGAAAGAGCTCGCGCTCCTCGCGGTCGAGCCGTTCGAGCAGCAGCGTGCAGCAGCGCTCCACGGCCTCGGCGAAGCTGCCATCCAGCACCGCCGCGGCTGCGTGCGCATCGGCGCGCGCCTCGATGGCGGCCAGGGTGAGGGCGTCGAGCTCGGCCAGCAAGGGCCCGGCCGCGCCGGCCCGCCGCAGCGCCGGGATGACGAACTTGTCGAGTTTGCGCCAGTGACACCCGTCGAAGGCCACGCGCAGGGCGTCGCAGGCCAGCTCGAGCTGGCGGCGGGTGGGCTCGGCCTGCTTGCGGCCGCTGGCCTGCCAGCGGTCGAGCAGCACCTGCAGGCCATGGCGTGCACCGGCCTGCTCGATTGACAGGGCGACCAGCGTATAGGTTGACGTCAACACTACTGTCTCCTCTCAGGATGGCTCCGCCAGCATGCGGCCCCGGCTGTGGCCGAGGTGCAATGGCTGGGGTGGCTTTTATCGGGACGGCGGCTTGGTCTTGTTGGTCTTGCCAGCCGGTGGGAACTCGTAGTGTAGAGAGATGCATCACATCGGGATTGACGTGGCGCAAACCCGACCCGGTGGACAGCGGAGACATTTCGGGGGTGGCGATGTCCAAATATTCTTTACCGGAGAGCGCTCACCCTCGCCGCTCCCCGGCGTCCTGAGAACCTTGCGCCAGCCTCGTCCGCAGCGCCGCATCGAGCTCGTGGAGCAGGCAGTCCAGCCTGCTCGCGCCTGCCGTGCGCGCATGCATTTCGCCAAGGACGGCGCAGACCTCATAGGGAGCGGCATCGATGGCGCGCCTCAGCACGGCTGCACCGGGGCCGGGACTGCCATCGCCGGCCAGTTCCAGCGCCAGCGCGGCATAGGCCGCCGGACCCACGATGTGCTTCGTCTGCGCGACGTCCCTCAAAGGATGCGTATAGGCACTGGCGGCGGCAAGTCCAGCTGCGCGCGCGGCAGCGGCGGCAGCCGCCTCGCCCACCTCGTGCGCAGCCGCGTTGGCGTCCGTTGCCGCCCGGCGCAGCGCGGCCGTGCGCCTGCCGTCGGATGCGAACTGGCGGATGGCCTGGATGGCCATGCGTGGCCGCGGGTCGCCGGGCGCCCGGCTTTCGAAGATGGGCAGCACCGTTTCGGCGGCGTCCGCGGCCCAGGCCCCGATCGCCAAAAGCGAGCGCAGGGGCAGGCTGAAATGACGGTCGTCCCTTTCGGGGCCGGCCGTCATGCCGGTTGCACCGATCCGAGGGCGGCCTCGAGCAGGTCTCCGAAACCCTCGGGCACGGCGTGGGTGACGCGCAAGCGTGGGCAGCCGTGCCAGCGCGCGCACCGCTTCACGGCCGCGGCCACGTCGGCCGCCAGCCGCTCGCTCGGCCGCACACCCGGCTCCAGCACGATGCTGCGCAGCTCGAACTCGCCCGCCTTGCGGTGCGCCTTGGCGTCGACCCGGCCGACCAGGGCGCCGCGCCGCAGGATCGGCAGGGTGAAGTAGCCGTACTGGCGCTTTTCCGCCGGGGTATAGCATTCGAGGCGGTAATCGAAGCCGAACAGTTCGAGGGCGCGGCGGCGGTCCCAGACGATCGGGTCGAAAGGCGACAGCAGGGTCGTCAGGCTCGGCCGCAGCTCGCCGTCGGCGGCGCGCGCGGCCAGCTGCGCATGGTCGGGATGGATGTAGAGCGGCTCGTCCCATCCCTCGACGCGGGCGCGCAGCAGCAGGCCCGCGTCGGCCAGCGCGGCCGGGTCCGGATGGGGCCGGCGCGTGCGGTGGTAGTCCGGAATCCAGCCGGCTTTCGCCAGCCCGAGCGAGCGCACCGCCTGCAGCACGAAGGTGCGCCGCACCTCCTCCAGGGGCGGGGTCAGGCCGTCGTGCCAGCCCGGATGCACGCGCTCGGCCAGGTCATAGATGCGCTGGAAATTATGCCGCCGGGCGATCATCAGCTGGCCCGCCGTGAACAGCACCTCGAGGCTGCGCTTTTCCGGCTTCCACTCCCACCAGCCGCCGGCCTTGCCGCCGCTGCGCTCGAAATCGGAAGAGCGCACCGGCCCTTTTTCGCGCACGTGGGCCAGCAGGGACGCGACCTCGGCGGCGCGCTCGCGCATCCAGTTGCTGGAATACTTCCAGCCCATCGCTTCCGGGTCGAGCATGCGGTGGCGGTACAGCCCGTAGTGCTCGATCGGCAGGAAGCAGGCCTCGTGCGCCCAGTACTCGAACAGGGCGCCCTCGGCCAGCAGCTCGTCCAGCCAGGCCGGCTCGTAGTCGCCCAGCCGGCTCCACAGCACCAGGTAGGGACTGCGCGCCACGACGCTGATGGTGTCGATCTGCAACATGCCCATGCGGCGGATCGCCGCCAGCACGTCGGCCTTGGCGGCGCGCCGGCGCGGCGGGCCCAGCATCTCTTGGGCGGCCAGGTGCAGGGCCCGGGCGGCCGACTCCCTCAGTTTGATTTCGCTCATGACGATATTGTAATGACAAACCAATACTACTGTAAAAAAACACAGTCTTTTTCTGGGCGATACGGCAAGTCCGCGCTATAGTAAGCGCCGACCCCGACTTACTATTTTAACCATGCGGCTGCTCCATACCTCCGACTGGCACCTGGGCCAGACCCTGCACAACTTCGACCGGACCTACGAGCACGCCTGCTTCCTGGACTGGCTCGTGGAGACGCTCGCCGCCGAGGAAATCGACGTGCTCCTGATTGCCGGAGACATCTTCGACAACGCCAATCCCTCGGCCGCCGCCCACCGCCAGCTCTACCGTTTCCTGCAGCAGGCCAAGGCCAAGGTCCCACACCTGCAGGTGGTCGTCATTGCCGGCAACCACGATTCCCCGGGCCGCCTGGAAGCGCCGACGCCGCTGCTCGAAGCGCATGGAACGGTCGTGGTCGGCAACGTCGGCCGCACGCCGGACGGCGCCATCGACCTGGAACGCCTGCTGGTGCCGCTGCGCGACCGCGCCGGCAAGGTGGCGGCATGGTGCCTGGCGATTCCCTTCCTGCGCCCCGGCGACGTGCCGCGCGCCGTGCTCGAGGCCGAAGAAACCGCCCTCGATCCCTACCTGCACGGCACCACCCTGCTCTACCGGCAAGCCTTCGCGCTGGCGCAATCGCGCTGCACCGGCGCCGAAGCCATCGTGGCCATGGGGCATTGCCATATGGTGGACGGCCAGTCCTCGCAAGATTCCGAGCGCCGCATCGTGATCGGCGGCACCGAAGCCCTGCCCGCCACCATGTTCGATCCGCAGGTCGCCTACGTGGCCCTGGGCCACCTGCACCTGGCCCAAAAGGTCGGCGGGCACGAGCACCGGCGCTACTGCGGCAGCCCGCTGCCCCTGTCCTTCTCCGAGGTCGGCTACCAGCACCAGGTGCTGGTAGCCGACCTCGACGGGGCGCACGTCCAGGGCGTGACGCCGCTCTTCGTCCCGCGCGCCGTGCAGCTGCTGCGCGTGCCGGCCCAGCCTGCGCCGCTGGGCGAGGTCCTAGCCGCCCTGGAAGCGCTGGACGTGCCCGACGCACCCCATCACGCCCAACCCTACCTCGAAGTGCGCGTGCTGCTCGACGGCCCGGAGCCGGGCCTGCGCGCCCAGGTCGAGGCGGCGCTGGCCGGCAAGCCGGTGCGCCTGGCCAAGATCGAACCGACCCGCCGCCATGCCGGCGCCGAGCAGCCCGACCAGGCGCTCACCCTAGACCAGCTGGCCCAGCTGCAGCCGGACGACATCTTCCGCCGTTTGTGGGTCCAGCGCTACGGCGACGAAGCCCCGCCCGAACAGCTCGCCGCCTTCGCCGAGCTGGCCCATGCGCTGGGAGACCAGGCATGAGGATCCTGCGCATCGCCGGCAAGAACCTGGCCTCGCTCGCGGGCGAATTCCAGGTCGATTTCGAATCCGAACCGCTCGCGTCAAGCGGCCTGTTCGCCATCAGCGGCCCCACCGGCGCGGGCAAGAGCACCCTGCTCGACGCCCTCTGCCTGGCCCTGTACGACGCCACCCCGCGCCTGCTCAAGCGCGCCGGCAGCCAGCTGCCCGACGTGGGCGCCGATACGGTGTCGGCGCTCGACCCGCGCACCCTGCTGCGGCGCGGGGCGGCCGAGGCCTGGGCCGAAGTCGATTTCGCCGGCAACGACGACATCCGCTATCGCGCGCGCTGGAGCGTGCGGCGCGCCTACAGCAAGGCGAGCGGCGCCCTGCAGCCCTCGAAGATGACCTTGCACCGCCTGCCCGAGCTCGATCCACTGGGCGGCACCAAGACCGAGGTCGCGAACGAGATCGTGGCGCGCATCGGCCTGTCTTTCGAGCAGTTCACGCGCGCCGTGCTGCTGGCCCAGAACGAGTTCTCGGCTTTCCTCAAGACCGACGAGAACGAACGCGGCGAACTGCTGGAAACCCTGACCGGCACCACGATCTACACCAAGATCTCCAAGCGCGCCTTCGAGCGCTACCGCGCGGAGCAGGAACGAACGAAGATGCTCACCTCGCAGCTCGCGAACCAGGCGCCCTTGCCGCCGGACGAGCGCGAAAAGCTCGACGCCGAGCGCGCCACGGCCGAGCTGGCGCTGGAGGCGGCCGATGCGCGCCGCTCCGCCCTCGAACAGGAGCTGCGCTGGCACCAGGAAGCGGCCAAGCTCGCGGCCAGCGAAACCCAGGCCGCCGACGCCCTCGCACACGCCCAGGCCGCGCAGCACGAATCCGGCGAACGCCGCCGGCGCCTGGCCACCCTGGACGCCGTGCAGCCGGCGCGCCCCCTGGTGGCCGACATCGTGCGCCTGGAAGAAGAGCGCAAGGCGGCCGCCGAAGCGGGCGGCAAACTCGAATCCGCCCTGGCCGTCGCCGTCGAAGCGCGGCGCCAGGCCGTGCTCGATGTCGACGCCGCCCTCGCGGCCGTCGATGCTGCGGAAAACGCCCTGCGCACCGCGGCGCCCCAGCTGGACGCGGCCAAGGGCCTGGATGCCGCCATCGCCGCGCAGGCGCCTTCGCACGCCCAGGCCACGGCGGCTCTGGAGGCGGCGCGGCAGGAGGCGCGCCAGGCGCGCGCCGTGCACCAGGCCAAGTCGCTCGAACTCGACACCGCCCGCCGGCAACGCGACACGGCCGCCGGCTGGCTGTCCGCCCACGCGCGCCTGGAGCCGATGGCCGTCCAGTGGCCGCGCTGGGACAAGCTCCTGACCCAGGCCGGACAGCTGGTGACCGTCGATGCCGCCGCAAGCACGGCCCTGGCCACGGCCAGCCGGCAGGCGCAGGATGCCGCCCAGGCCGAACAGGCGGCGGGCCTCGCCCTGGCCGACGCGGCCGGCCGCCTCGAGGCCCAGGACGGGGCGCGCCGCGAGGCGATGGCGGCGCTGGAGGCGATCGACCCGCAGGCCATCGACGAGGAACGCCAGGCTTTGGAAGCGCGCCGCGAACGCCTCGCCGCCGCCGAAAAGGCCTGGACTGCCCTCGTTACCACGCGCCAGGAACTGCAGCACGCTAGTGGCGAGCTCGACCGCGTCGACACGGCCCGCGCCGGCGCCGCCCGCCTGCTCGAGGAAGCGCGCGCCGCCGCGCCTGCCCTGATGGCTGCCATGCAGCAGGCCGAAAAATCCCTGTCCGCGGCCGAACTCGCCTGCGCCGCCAATGTCGAGGAACTGCGCGCCACCCTCGAGGAAGACACGCCCTGCCCGGTCTGCGGCGCCCACGAACATCCCTACCACGACGACGGCCGCCAGGACGTGTTGCGCTCCATGCTGGCGAATCTGCGCCAGCAAGTCACGCAGTGCCGCAATCTGGTGCGCGACAACGAAGCGGCCCAGGCGGCGCAGGCCGCCACGCTGGCGGCAACCAGCGAAGGCCTGGCGTCCCTGCAGCGCGAACGCGCCGGCCTGGCGCGCCTGGTCGAGGAACTCGAGGCCGAGTGGAAGGCCGAACCGCTGGCAAGCGAAGCGCCGTCCGACCTCGAGCGCGCCGCCTGGTTCCTCGCGGCGCGCGATGGCGTGCGCGGTGCACTGACGGCTCTCGATGCGCGCGGCGCGTCGCTGCGCCGGGCCGCCCAGGCGCGCGACGCCGCCCAGGCCGCCTACGACCGCACCCAGGCCGAACACGCGCGCCTGCGCCAGGTGCTGGACGCCGCCCGCGAGGCCGGCGCCCGCCTGCAGTCCGAGTGGCGGGCGCGCACGGTGCAGCAGGAGGCGGCCGCCGCCCAGCTGGCCGCCGTGCTCGCCGAGCTCGATCCGGTGCTGTCCGACGCCATCGGCGACGCCTGGCAGGACGCCTGGCGCCGCGACACGGAGGCATGGCGCGGCACGCGCGCCATCGAGGCTGCGCAATGGCAGGAACAGACCGCCCTGCACGGCCGAGCCGCGGCCGCCGTCGCCACCCTGGAAGCCGAAGTGGCCGGCGCCCAGGAGCGTGTCGCCCAGGCCGACCGGCACGGGGCCGGCGTCGCCGCCGAGTTCAAGCGCATCGACGAGGAACTGGGCGCCCGGCGCGGCGAACGCGCCGCCCTGTGGCAGGGCCGGCCGGTTGCTGAAGTCGAGCAGGAGCTGGTGGCAAGCGTCGCTTCCGCGCGCAACGCCCTCAATGCGCGCCAGGCGACCATCAATGAAACCAACCAGCGTGAAGCCAGCGCCCGCACCGCGCTGGCCCAGCTGGGCGAGCAGATCGCGGCGCTCGACAATGCCGGCGCCCGCGCCGCCACCGCGCTGGGCGACTGGCTGGAGGACTACCGCCGCCAGAGCGAAGAAGCCGGCAGCGGCCTCGACCCCGTCGACAATGCCGCCGAACTCGGCCGCCTGCTGGCGGTCGGCAGCACCTGGCTGGCGCAGGAACGCGCGGCATTGGCGGCGCTCGAGTCGACGGTAGCCAGCGCCACGACCGTGCTGGCCGAACGCCGCGCTCAGCGCGCCCTGCATGCCGAGGGCCGGCCCGAAAGCGGCCTGTCGGCGGAGGCGGTCGCCGCCGCCGCCGATGCCTTGACGAGCGAACGCCGCGAAGCCCACGACCGCGCCACCGAGCTGCGCATGCGCGCGGCCCAGGACGACACGCGCCGGGTGCAGGCCCAGGCCGTCGTGGCCGAGATCGAGCGCCAGCAGGCCGAGGAACGGCGCTGGGGCAAGCTGTCCGAGCTGATCGGCTCCCACGACGGCAAGCGCTTCCGCAACTACGCCCAGCAATTCACGCTCGACGTGCTGCTCGGCTACGCCAACGCCCACCTGGCCCAGCTGGCGCGGCGCTACCGCCTGGAGCGCGTCTCCCATGGCGGCGCGCCTTCGCTGGCCCTGATGGTCCGCGACCAGGACATGGGCGGCGAAGTCCGCTCCGTGAACTCCCTGTCGGGCGGCGAATCCTTCCTGGTCTCGCTGGCCCTGGCGCTGGGCCTGGCCTCGCTGTCCTCGAACCGGGTGCGGGTCGAATCGCTGTTCATCGACGAAGGCTTCGGCTCGCTCGACAGCGAGACCCTGGGCGTGGCCATGGATGCGCTCGATGCCCTGCAGTCGATGGGGCGCAAGGTCGGTGTCATCTCCCACGTGCAGGAAATGACGGAACGCATCGCCACCAAGGTGCTGGTGCGCCCGGGCGGTGGCGGCAGCAGCAGCGTCGTGGTGGAATGAGCCGGACCCTATACTCGATCACAGGAGACCTGCCATGCGTCTTCGTCCTCCCGCGCCGCGCCATGTGACGCCGCCCGCCACGACGCGGCGTGCAGGCAGGGTTTGCTTCATCGTCTTCGGCCTTGCCATGCTTTGCTCTAATCGGTCTGGTGGCCGACGTGCGTACAGCGTCCGGCGTTCCACTCGTGATCCACAATATCGGCGCCGGCACGCGCATGGAAGACCGCCTGTTCGCCTATGCGATCACAGGCCACTATCGCTATCCTGCAGCGCGGCAGGACAACAGTCGCTGACCGCCCGTGCGCCGGCGCGACGAACTTCGAGCCGGGTGCGTGGTGCTGCCCGGCACAGCCTAGTACAATGCGCCCTTTGCACGCTACCGCTCAACCACCATGAAACCCGCCCGCATCCTCACCTTCAAGTGCGCCAAGTGCACCAAACCCGTCAAGGTCTTCCTGCAGAAGGTCTCGGCCTGCTCGCACATCCAGCCCTACCAGGGCATCTGCGACTGCGGCGAGATCAAGCGCCACGCCACCGGCAACCCGGACGCCGTCAAGTCCTACCTCGAATCGACCGACGGCAACTGGCACCACCACCACTGACAAGCCCTTGATGAACCAGATTACGTGGCAGGAAGACGGCGCCGACCGCAGCGCCCAATGGCGTTCGGAAAGCGGCTGGCCGGCGCCGAAGAAGGTCGTCGTCGCCGACGACACCATGAACGCCGACGCGGCCTACCGCCTGGCGCTGGACGGCACTGCCCTGCTGTGGCGCGGCGACTTCCAGAACGCGCGCCAGCTCTTGAATGCGCTGGTGCGCCGGGTCGACCACAAGAGCGAGCGCAAGGGCCGGGCCAAATCCGGCAGGACGGACCAGGCCACGCCCACCGAGCTGTTCCACCGCCACCGCCTCCAGCAGCTGCAGCGCGCCCGTACCCTGGCCATGCTCCTGATCCCCTTCGAGGCCGGCCATGTGATTCCGCTGCGCCGCGCGCCCGACGTCCTTGATGCCTGCACGGAGGCCTACGGCCCCGCCACGGAACCCTATGTCGCCTCGCTGCGCGAACTGCTGGGCGTGATCGGCGCCCACGAGTGGCGCCGCAAGGGCGTCCACATTCCCGCCCTCGACGAGCGCATCCACCCCTGGTACGGCGTGTTCTCGCCGGTGCGCGGCGAGTACGTGGAACTGGTGGCGCAGGCGCCGCTGCAACACGGCGCCGGGCTGGCCTTCGACATCGGCGCCGGCACCGGCGTGCTGTCGGCCGTGCTGGCGCGCCGCGGCATCGCCCGCGTGGTGGCCACCGACATGGATGCCCGCGCCCTGGGCTGCGCACGCGAGAACATCGCGCGCCTCGGACTGAACGCGGCGGTCGAGGTGGTCCAGGCCGACCTCTTTCCCGAAGGCCGCGCGCCGCTGGTGGTCTGCAATCCGCCCTGGCTGCCGGGCAAGCCCAGCTCGGCCATCGAATACGCGATCTACGACCCCGACAGCCGCATGCTCAAGGGCTTCCTCGGCGGGTTGAAAGACCACCTGGAACCCGGTGGCGAAGGCTGGCTGATCCTGTCCGACCTGGCCGAGCACCTGGGCCTGCGCCCGCGCGAGCAACTGCTCGGCTGGATCGCGGATGCCGGGCTCGACGTGGTCGCGCGCCACGATATCCGCCCCACCCACGGCAAGGCCAGCGATCCGGACGACCCGCTGCATGCGGCACGCTCGCGCGAAGTCACCTCGCTGTGGCGCCTGCGCGTCGCCGCCTTGCGCTGACGCAAGCATGGCATGTCCAGAAAATATGCCGATTGCGTTGAGGCCCGGGACGCGCTATAATCTTTTTCTCAGACGCGGGGTGGAGCAGTCTGGCAGCTCGTCGGGCTCATAACCCGAAGGTCACAGGTTCAAATCCTGTCCCCGCAACCAAATACCGTACAGAAGCCCGACTCTTGCAGCCGGGCTTTTGTTTTCTACGGCGGCAAAAGTGGTGCTGATGATTGCACTGCAAGAGCCGGCAGTAAGAGCTTCGCAGTAAGAGCTTATGAGAGACAAGAAAGACAACGCAACGATCGACCTGCCGGGCTTTGAACCGGCCGCTCCTCCCGTTCCCGTTGTCGAAGCAAAGCGCGCCGCTCCACGGGCCCGCCGCGTCTCCCTGAAGCAGGAACAGCTGGAATTGCTCGATGAAACCGACACCACCGGCCTGCCGGTCTGGCGCCGCGACGACAACCTAGACCTGACCGGCCTGCCGGTCTGGGCGCCGGCCTCGACGTAGTCCGGCCTTTTGGCTCGACTACCATGCACACCCAAGCACCTTTCACCTCGCTGCCGCTGGCGCCGCGCTTCCTCGCCAACCTCGCCACGCTGGGCTACCACGCGATGACGCCGATCCAGGCCGAGAGCCTGCCGGCCGTGCTCGAAGGACGCGACCTGATCGCCCAGGCCAAGACCGGCAGCGGCAAGACCGCCGCCTTCGGCATCGGCATCCTGCACAAGCTCAATCCGGCCTGGTTCGCCGTGCAGGGCCTGGTGCTGTGCCCGACCCGCGAGCTGGCCGACCAGGTCGCCGGCGAATTGCGCCGCCTGGCGCGCGGGGTCGGCAACGTCAAGATCCTCACGCTCACCGGCGGCGTCGCCATGCGCCCGCAGATCGCCTCGCTCGAGCACGGCGCCCACATCGTGGTCGGCACCCCGGGCCGCATCCGCGACCACCTCGGCCGCAACACCCTCGACCTCTCGAAGGTCCAGACCCTGGTGCTGGACGAGGCCGACCGCATGACCGACATGGGTTTCTACGACGAGATCGCCGGCATCGTCAGCGCCTGCCCGGAACGCCGCCAGACCCTGCTGTTCTCTGCCACCTATCCGGACGACATCCGCTTCGCCACTGCCGGCTTCCTGCGCGACCCGCTCGAAGTGGCGGTCGAGAGCCAGCACAGCGCGGAGAAGATCGAACAGCGCTTCTACGAAATCGGCTTCGAAGGCCGCGACGAAGCGGTGGCCCGCCTGCTCAAGCACTACCAGCCGGTCTCCACCCTCGCCTTCTGCAATACCAAGGCGCACTGCCGCGAACTGGCCGACCACCTGCGCGAGCAGGGCTTCTCGGCGCTCGCCCTGTACGGCGAACTCGAGCAATGGGAGCGCGACGAGATCCTGGTGCTGTTCGCCAACCGCAGCTGCTCGGTGCTGGTTGCCACCGACGTCGCCGCGCGCGGCCTCGACATCGCCAACCTCGACACCGTCGTCAATGCCGACGTCTCGAAGGATCCGGAAGTGCACGTGCACCGCATCGGCCGCACCGGCCGCGGCGGGGAATCGGGCCTGGCGCTCACCCTGTGCGCGCCGAACGAAAAGAAGTGGGTGCGCCTGATCGAGGAATACCAGGACATGCCGGCCACCTGGCACCCGCTCGACGACCTGGGCGAGCACCAGGAAACCGGCGCGCCCGCGCCCATGCTGACCCTGCACATTGCGGGCGGCAAGAAGGCCAAGCTGCGCCCAGGCGACATCCTCGGTGCCCTGACCGGCGACGCCGGCCTTACCAAGGAGCAGGTCGGCAAGATCAATGTCGGCGAGTTCGCCAGCTATGTGGCGCTCGACCGCCACGTGGCCCACGCGGCCGTGGCGCGCCTGTCCGACCGCAATGCGCCCGGTCCGGAATTCGGCGCCATCAAGGGCCGCTACTTCAAGATGCGCTTCCTCGAAGTCTGAGCCTGCAAGACGTTGCTGTTAGCAAATATGTAAGTGATTTGTAACAGCTGCGCACGGTTGGCTCAGCAGCGCCACCGTCCGGGCAAATCTGGCATTATTTGTCAAAATACAAATACCGGCCGGGGCAGCGGGCTTTAGCCCGTCACGGCACGGCGCACATGCCATGATGACGAGCACACCCGTAACCCAGCAGCAGCAAACCGACGGCCGGACCGTGCGCGAGGTGGTCGAATGCAACCAGGAACTCGTCAACGAGGTCTGGTGCCGGCGGATTTTCCGCCAGGTCCTGCAGTCGCTCGAACTGCAGTACGCGATGCAGATGCCGCATCGCCCCATCGATCCCGATACCGTGCTGGTGCTCGATTCCGGCGATCCGATCCTGCTTCCCTCGCCCGAATCCGACGCGCCCTGGTCCGAAGCAGGCGACCTGCACGACCTGGCCGCCGTCGTCCATTACGCGATCACGATGGAAATGCCGCCCCGCTCGCCCCTGCACGGCCGCGCGCCGGGTGACTACAGCGACACCTTCCTGACCGCCGTCGACCGCTGCCTGTCGCCCGATCCGGCGGCGCGTCCGCGCACCATCGAGGAACTGCGCAACCTGCTCGGCATCGTGCCGCTCGGTCCCGCACTGCCGGCGCAGCCGGCCCCGGTTGCGGCCCCGCCCGTGCAGGAAGCGCCACCCTCTTTCCTGGCCGAATCGTCCGCCGCGCTCGACAAGGGCCGCCTGCGGCGCTGGCTGATGCTGGGAGCGGCGGCCACCGTGCTGCTGTGCGCGGCCGGCGCCCTGATCGCGCTGCTGCACCAGGCCGATTCGCGCGATGCTCTCACGCTGTCGTTGCCGGAGGAGCCCCTGCCCCAGGCCCCGGCCGCGCAGGCGCTGCCTGCCCAGGCCGAAGTGACCGGCGACGGCGCCGGGCTGCCGCTGCTGGCGGAACAGCCCCAGGCGGACCCGCTCGCGGCCGTCCTTCCGCCGGCCGCCGCTCCGGCCACGACGCCCCATGGCGCTGCGCAGCCCGCCACGCCCGCCGCCGGCGCCAGCTACAAGCTCGTCATCAAACCCTGGGGGATGGTGCAGGTCAACGGCGTCAACTATGGCGCCAGTCCGCCGCTCAAGCGCCTCAACCTGGCGCCAGGCGAGCACACGATCCGCATCACCAACCCCAGCTTCCCCGAACACACGGTCACGGTCAACGCCGCCAAGGGCGGGTCCTCGACCATCGAACTGGACTTTAGCGAGGAGGCCACCGAGTGAAGCCACGCTTCAAGACACCCTGCCTGCGTGCGGGCGCCCTCGCCTCCGTGCTGCTGCTGGGCGGCTGCGCCCAGCTGAATGCCGGCCTGGATTCGGTATTCGGCCCGAAGGAAACCTCGCGCCCGCGCCCTCATCCGCGCGCCGAGGACGTGCAGCGCTCCCGCGCCGAACGCCCCGAGCGCCCGGCGCCACGGCCGGAGCGGCCGGCTGCGGACCGCGACGACATCGCCCTGCGCGAAGGCATCGCCCTGTACCATGAGGGGGAGTTCAATGCCGCCATCAAGCGGCTGACGTCGAACGACATGAACGGCGGTTCGCTGCGCAACCGCGTCACCGCGCTGAAGTACACGGCGTTCAGCTATTGCGTAACGGGCCGGCCCGTCCCCTGTCGCCAGGCATTCGAGCGCGCCCGGCGGCTCGACCCGAATTTCGACCTGGCGCCGGGCGAGCACGGCCACCCGCAATGGGGCCCCGTGTTCGCCAAGGTCAAGGGCGGCGCGCGTTAGAACTTGATGTTGATGCTGGCCGGATAGGTCGGTGCGCGACGACGCTTCGAAGCCTGCTCGTAGGCGTAGGCCATGCCGATCAGGCTGGCTTCGCTCCAGGCGCCGCCGACAAACGAGATGCCCACCGGAAGCCCGCGCGTAAAGCCGGCCGGCACCGTGATGTGCGGATAGCCCGCCACCGCCGCCGGGGTCGAGAAGCTGCCGCCGTAATGGTCGCCGTTGATGTAGTCGGTCAGCCAGGCAGGGCCGCCGGTCGGGGCCACCAGCGCATCCAGCTTGTGTTCCTTCATCACCTGGTCGATGCCCTCTTCACGCGAATAGCGCAGGTCGTTCGCCAGCGCCTCCCTGTATTCTTGCGCGTCCAGCCCCGGCTTGGCCGCGGCCGCCACCAGGTGCTCCTGCTTAAAGTAAGGCATCTCCCTGGCCGCGTTCTTTTCGTTGAAGGCGATCACGTCGGCCATGGTCTTGATCGGCGCATGCGGCGCGTAGTTCTTCAGGTAGGACGCCAGGCCCGGCGCGAATTCGTAGAGCAGCACCTGCAGCTCGCTGTCGCCGTATTTGTCGGTATTCGGCACCTTGACGTCGACCAGCACGGCGCCTTGCGCACGCAGGATGTCGAGTTCCTTTTCGATGATCGCGTCGACCGCGTCGTTCGCGCCGAAGAAGTTGCGCGCCACACCGATGCGCTTGCCCTTCAGGCCGTCGGTGCGCAGCGCCGCCGCGTAGTCCTTGAGATGGCTGCCGCTGTCGGCGGTGGCCGCGTCGTCCTTGTCCGGGCCCGCCATCGCGGCCAGCATCAGGGCTGCGTCGGCGACGCTGCGGGTCATCGGTCCGGCCGTGTCCTGGGAGTGGGCGATCGGGATGATGCCGCTGCGGCTCAGCAGGCCCAGGGTCGGCTTGATGCCGACGATGCCGCAGGACGACGATGGCGAGACGATCGAGCCGTCGGTCTCGGTGCCCACCGTCAGGGTGGCCAGGGCCGCGGCGGCCGCCGCGCCCGATCCCGAGCTGGAGCCGCTGGTATTGCGGTCGAGCGCGTAGGGATTCTTCGTTTGCCCGCCACGGCCGCTCCAGCCGCTGACCGACTTGGTCGAGCGCATGTTGGCCCACTCGGACAGGTTGGTCTTGCCGATGATGACGGCGCCGGCCTGGCGCAGCAGGGTCACGATGTGGGCGTCGCGGGTGGCGCGCACGCCGTTCAGGGCCAGCGAGCCGGCGCTGGTGCTCATCTTGTCGGCGGTGGCGATATTGTCCTTCAGCAGGACCGGAATCCCGTGCAGGGGACCGCGCACCTTGCCGGCGGCGCGTTCGCGGTCCATCTCGGCCGCGATGGCGTGCGCGTCCGGATTGGTCTCGATCACCGAGTTGAGATGCGGGCCGGCCTTGTCGACGGCCGCGATGCGGGCCAGGTATTGCTTGACGAGGTTGCTGGAAGTCAGTTTGCCGGACGCCATCTGGGCCTGCTGCTCGCGCACGCCGGCATCCAGGATTCCGGGCCCTGCACTGCCGGCCGCGCTTGCCATACCGGCCGCGCCGGCCGCGCCTGCCGCGATCCCTGCGCTTAATCCGAGCTGAACGAACTCCCTGCGTTTCATACAAGCCTCCATGTCAAATAATGCATGAGCATAACAGTAAAGTTACTCATATGACACGTTTGGCTAGTTATGGCGCGCAAGTCCTCCCTGGGCACCGCGCCGGCCTACGGACGCCAGCAATCCGGGACGCGGCTGCGCGGCCGGGGCAGGCGCCGGCGCCGTTTCTGACCCGGCGTGATTGCACGATGGCGCCCCGGCTCCCTGCACAGGTGTTCTCCTGTAGCGGCAGAACATGCATACTTGAGGATTGGGCATGATTTCTCCTTTCGGGAACAGGATCGAGAGGAGTTCCGCTGCCCTGCTGGTCGAAGACCTGATACCATGTACAAAGCGGAACACGATTCCGCATTATAAACGGAACTTCGTTCCGTTTAATAGCTATTTTTTATGCATACGACACCACAAGAAGAAGGCGTGGCCGAGACCACGTCGGCGCGCGGCAAGCGCGCCGACGCCCAGCGCAACCTGGACCGGCTGCTGGAAGCGGCAATGGACGTGTTCGCCAAGTCGGGCGTGGACGCGCCGGTGCGCGAGATCGCGGAACGGGCCGGTGTCGGCGTCGGCACCTTCTACCGCCACTTCCCCCAGCGGGCCGACCTGATCATCGCGGTCATGAAGTCGCAGATCGACGCCTGCGCCGACGCGGCCCCGCTTCTCGCCGCCGAACACGATGCTGGCGAAGCCCTGGCGCGCTGGATGCAGCGCTACGTCGACTTCATCGTCACCAAGCGCGGCCTCTCCGGCGCGCTGCAGTCCGACAGCGCCGCCTATGCCGCCCTGCCCGACTATTTCTACAGCCGCCTGCGCCCGGCCTTGACCGGATTGCTGCAGGCCGCCGTCGCACAGGACGTGATCCGCCCCGGCTACGAGGCGGACGAGCTGCTCCGTGCGGTGGCGACGCTGTGCAAGGCCAATCCCGAGGAGGACACGGCCGCGACGCGCCGGATGGTCGGATTGCTGGTGGACGGCCTGCGCTGCCGGCCCGGCGCCTGAGGGCGCCAAACAAGCAAGCGAAAAAAAAGGCTGTGTTCGCGTTAACTATGCTTTCGCAGTTGCCTCTACTTACCTTGTCGTACCGCAGTAGATAACCACTGAGCTGGTGTATGCAACATTTGCGCGTCCAGTAAGCGCTGCCATCCCGAGTAGTTCGCCAGGTAGCGGCTGGCCACACCCTTGAACCGAGTGAGCCAACCCTTCAAGCGGCTGTGCCAGCCATTGACGTTCTGGATGTGGATCGCGCCGCGTGCGCGCCGGCCCGCCCTGACATTGACGGGCTCATGCGTGATCCCGGCGTCGGCGGCAAACCGGGCATACGCAGCCGCGCCATCGCTGATGAGCAGCGCGTCGCCGGGCAGCACTGGCTGCAGGCAGGCGCGTAGCTGCGCCGCGGTCACGGGACCACGTCCCGTATGAAAGTCCAGCGTGGCGCCACTGCGGTCGCGCGCTACCAGCAGGCAATCATGCTCGCGGTTGATGCCACGTCGCTGGGCAGCGCCGCCGCGCTGTCGCGGCGGCCGCGTCAAGTTGCGCGATCCCTTCTGCGATTCCAGCCGGTAGGTTTCATCGGCCTCGACGATCGCCGACAGGGTGGCCGGCCGGTGGCGCGCGGCGCCCGGCGCGAAGCGGTGGCGCCACCGGAAGCTGGTGGTGCGGTGCACGCCGGTGGCGAGCGCCGCGTCGCGCACGGTGCGCGATTCCAGCAAGCATTGAATATAGGGCAGCCAGCACGCGCGCTTGCGCAGCCGGGCCAGCGGCGTGCCGGTCAGTGCATTGAAGGAACGGCGGCAGCACAGGCAGCGAAACCGCTGCAGGCCGCTGGCGAAGCCGGACCGGTGCAGGCGCGCGCAGGCGCAATGGGGACATGGCCGGCCTGCCGCGGCCGCTTCGATGGGCACCAGGCACTCGGCTGGGTCGCGGATGCTGTCGATCCACGCGCGCAGCCGGGCCAGATCGGTGCTGGACAATGGCGCCGCGGACAAGAATGCGAACAATTCGTCAAAGCTCAGGCCTTGCATCGTCACTCCAGATGAGTTAACTCAACGATGCGTAAGACTTCGACAACACGATTTGGTTCACCCAACGACCGCGAACACAGCCAAAAAAAACGCTGCCGAGGCAGCGCTTTCTTCATCAAGCGGGGTCTGCTTAGTTGCGGACGACGCGCTTGTATTCGTTGGTGCGGGTGTCGATCTCGATGGTGTCATCGGTGCTGACGAACAGCGGCACCATCACGATGTGCTGCTTGGCTTCGATGGCGTTCTCGATCTTGGCTTCCTTCAGGACGTTGCCCGAGGTGTTGCCCTTGACGGCCGGCTCCGAGTACACGACCAGGCGTGCGATGGTGGTCGGCAGTTCGACCGAGATCGCCTTGCCGTCGTAGAACACGGCTTCGCATTCCATACCGTCTTTCAGGTAGTTGATGGCGTCGCCCATGTTCTCTTCTTCGATTTCGTACTGGTTGTACTCTTCGTCCATGAAGACGTACAGCGGGTCGGCGAAGTACGAGTAGGTCACCGGCTTCTTGTCCAGCACGACGACGTCGAACTTGTCGTCGCCGCGGAACACGTTTTCCAGCGGAGCGTTGGTCAGAAGATTCTTCATCTTCCACTTGTAGGTGAAGCCCGTGCGGCTCGAACCGTTCACGTCGGAACGCAGCACGATGAACGGCTTGTCTTCGACCATAATGATGTTGCCAACACGGATTTCTTTAGCGAATTTCATAGTTGTGTGCTTAAAAAGTAAGTTGCATTAAATCAGCGGTGGCCAGTGAGCGAAGAAGCCTGTGCAGCCTACGTCTGATCGTTTGTGATTCGTTACAGACTAACCGCGCATTATACCGGATTTTGCTGCGTAGACCCTAGCTCGCGGGCGAATTCGAGCAGCTTCGTCGTCAAATCGCCATGCGCCAGCACCTCGCGGCGCCATTCTTCTGCACGATTGGCAATGCGCGGCAGCGATGCTTGCAGGTCTTGCCACGCTTGCGGCCAGGATCCGATCTCGCACGCTCCGTTCCAGCGCAGCGAAAAAGTAGCCAGTTCGTCCAGCCCGGCTGCGTAGCGGCCGAGGAAGGCGCGCAGCTTCTTGTGGTGCAGATCCTCGTCCTGGGGATAGATGTGCCAGACAAACGGCCGGCCGGCCCATTGCGCGCGCACGAAGGAATCCTCGCCGCGCACGAAGTTCAGGTCGCAGGCCCACAGCAGGCGGTCGTAGTCCGGCTGCGGCACGAAGGGCAGCACGCGCAGCGTCAGGGCGCCCCGCGTGGCGAAGGCGCCAGCCACGGCCGGGACGCCTCCGAGAAAGTCCTGGACCGCCTCGCGCGCCACGCCTTCCGGCACCAGGCAGGTGACAGGCCTGCCGCCATCGGCCCAGGCCGCCAGTTGCTCCGCCACCGGTGCGTGCGGGTAGCAGAACAGCGAGACCTTGAGGCTGTCCATCTCGGCTTCACTCACGCCGAACGGCGCGAGGAAGCGGGCGATGCCGGCACGGTCGGCCTGGAAGGCCAGGCGCGCTTCGTCGAGGCCGGCCTCGTGCAGCAGGCCGCCGGTCTTGTCGGTGAAGCCCGGGAAGAAGAAGTGCTTGGTCAGCTTCAGGCGCGGATGCATCGAGGGCAGGCGGTGGCAGCCTTCGACCCAGTCTTCCGCGCTCAAGCCCTCGAGGTTGAACCAGACCGGGCGCGGCCGGCGCCCGGCCATCGCCGCGACGTAGCCGGGCGGGATGTCGACGGCGAAGAATTCGATGACGATGTCGGCCACCTCGTCCGCGGCGAAGCTGCCTTCCTGGTCCACCCAGTGGCGCACGCGTACCCCCTCGACGTCCTGCTCGCCGGCGGCCACGTCCACCTGCGGGCAGATGCGGCGGAAGCTCGCCAGGTCGTCGACCCAGAGCGTCACGTGCACGCCGTGTTCGCGCCACAGCTGGCGCGCCAGGCGCCAGCAGATGCCGATGTCGCCATAGTTGTCGACGACCTTGCAGAAAAGGGCCAGGGTGGTGGAAGCGCGCGGGGTGGCAGGCAGGTTCATGCGGGAGGGCTGCGGAAGGAAGGGCGCCATTCTAAGCGATTTCATGCGCACGCGCTCGGGCACGTATCGTTGAAATCGCCACGCGAAATCGCTCGTTTGCAAGCCTTGAAAGCAGCATGTCTGCGCCATCGCAAGCGATTGCGCGTCACAGGAAATGCGCCCCATCGAGCCCAAAACTTCGCCGCGCGCCCCTAGTCCAACGCCTACCTGCAGGGAGCCCGGCCGAGCAAACCCGGCCCCTGCCCTCCGTTCGCGTACCGACCTTACCCGGTATGCGGATGCCATGGTCGCAACCGCGCGTATCAGCCGCATCACGGGCGCGTAAGGGCGCCGGGGTCCCGTGCATTGCGCACGCGATGCCGAACCGTTGCGCGCGGACGCAACACCTCGAAAAGGAGTTGAATATGTACGAATACCAGCAATACGGCCAACCCCAGATCGCTCCCCAGAGCCTGTTCGGCGGCATGATCGGCAGCCCGCTGGGCGGCCTGATCGGCCGCGGCATCGGCACCATCTTCGGCAATCCGAACCTGGGCGGCCGCATCGGTGAAGTCGCCGGCGGCATCGGCGGCGGCCTGCTGCCCTTTGGCGCCGATCCCACGGGCCAGGCCCAGCAACTGCAACAACTCCAGCAGCTGCAGCAGCTGCAGCAGCTGCAGCAGCTGCAGCAGATCCAGCAGCAACAGCAACAACAGCAACTGCAGCAGCTGCAGCAGCAACAGGGCCAGCTGGCGCCGCAGGGCTTCGTCGGCGACCTGTTCAGCCAGTACGGCAAAGGCGCCGGCAACGTCCTCGGCGACATCACGGGCAATTCGACGCTGGGCAATATCGCCGGTGGCGTGCTGTCGGGCCTCGGCGGCCTGCTGCCCTTCAGCGCCGGCCCGCAGGGAGCCGGGGTGCAGCAGCATCCGGTCGTCCAGCAACTGCAGCAACTGCAGGTGCAACAGCAGCAACTGGTACAGGCCCTGCAACAGATCCAGCAACAGCAGGCGATGCTGCAGCAGCAGCTGGCCGCAGAACAGCAGGGTGGCCAGATGGCGCCGCAGGGCTGGCTGGGCAATGCGATCAAGCGGGTCGCGCAACCGGTCGGCGGCTTCATCGGCGGCCAGCTCGGCAACAGGAACCTGGGCACCACCATCGGCGGCATCGCCGGCCAGATCGGCGGCATGCTGCCCTTCTCCGCCGATCCATGGACGACCTACGCCCAGCAGGCGCAACTCGGGGCTCAGCAGACCCTGCACTGATTGCAGGCATCGCTGATTTACTGCAGCACCATGCCGCCTCCCGCCGCGGGAGGCGTTTCATAAGCCAAGAGGTCATGCCTATGCCGAGTTCCACCAGCGGGCCATTCCATGGCCGCACCAGCAGCCGCTACATCGTCCGCGCCGCCGCCGACAGCCGCGCGCTGAGCGCCTTCATCGACGACATCGCCGCCAACCCCGCCGTCCGCCTGGTCGACACGATCGGGCCGAGCGCCGGACCACCGCATACCGCTGTCGTCGAAACCGATCCCGATACCGCCGAGCAGCTCCGGCGACGCAATCTCAACCAATTAACGATCGAACCGGACCAGCCGCTGTCGCTCTTCGACTAGCGCATCCGGCGATCAAGCAAGGAGACGCCATGCCAAAAACTCCACCGGTCGCAGGCGAGCAGCCGGGACAGCCGCCTGACGGCCCCGACGGCCGCCCGAGCGCCGACGATCCCTCCACCGCGCGCACCCGCGAGGCCGCGCGCGAAGCCCCGCGCGGCCGCGCCGTTGCCGAACGCAAGAAAAAATACCTGGTGGCGCCGCGCAGCCTGTCCGCCGCCGGCTTCCTGGCCCCATCGGCGCTGATGGCGCCGCTTTCTCTGTCCTCCGTCCGGCAGGCGCTGCAGGGGATCGGCGACATCGACATCGTGGACACCGTCGGGGGCCAGGGCGGCCTCGGCGCGTCCAGCCTCGGCGGCCAGCCGGACGGCGTCATCGTCGCGCGCATGACCGACCAGAAGGCGGGCGAACTGCACCGGCGCGGCCAGGGCCGCCTGGTCGTCGAACGCGACCAGCACCTGCAACTGCTCGACCCGATGCTGCGCCGGCCCGACCTCGTCAGCTCCCTCACGCCCTACAGCGGGCCGAGCGTGGAGGTCGTGGTCGCCGTCGTGGGCAAGGACGGCGCGCCCGTGCCGGAGGCCGAGGTCTCGCTGTTCGGCGGCCTGCTGCCGAGCACGGCGGTGACCGGTCCCGACGGCAGCGCCCGCCTGCGTCTCTACGGCGAAGACGCGCACACGATCAGCGGCCTGTACGTCAAGCCGCTCGCCGATTACTGGAGCTTCTACCAGCGCGACCCCGACCTCAGCGCCAGCGAACCGAATGTCGTCATGCTGCGTGCGCTGGCGGACTGGCCGGCCCTGCAGAACATGCCGCGCCAGAACGCGCTCGGCTGGGGGGCGCGCGCGATGCGCCTCGACCAGGTGCCGCCGCCCCTGCGCGGGTTGGGCGTGAAGGTCGCCGTCATCGATTCCGGCGTCGCGACCACCCACGGCAACCTCAACCGCATCCGTGCGGGCTTCGACGTCATCAACAAGCAGGTCGACCGCACTACCTGGAACAGCGACACCCTCGGCCACGGCTCGCATTGCGCGGGCGTGATCGCCGGCGCCGATCCGAGCTGGGGCATCCGCGGCTTCGCGCCGGACGCCGAGATCCACGTGTGCAAGCTGTTCCCGGGCGGACAGATCAGCCAGCTGATCGACGCCCTCGAGTACTGCATCGAGCAGCAGATCGACATCGTCAACCTGAGCCTGGGCGGCAGCGCGCCCTCGGAAGCGCTCGAGCGCCAGATCCAGCGCGCCAAGCAGGCCGGCGTCGCCTGCATTGCGGCGGCGGGCAATTCCGGCGGGCCGGTCCAGTACCCGGCGTCCTCGCCACACGTGCTGGCCGTGGCGGCGGTCGGCAAGGTCGACGAGTTCCCGCCCGACAGCTATCACGCCGAAACCATCGGCCAGGACATCGACCAGCAGGGCTTCTTCACCGCGCGCTTCAGCTGCGCCGGGCCGCAGGTGGACGTGTGCGCGCCGGGAGTGGCGGTGGTGTCGTCGGTGCCGCCGAATAACTTCGCCGCCTGGGACGGCACCTCGATGGCGGCGCCGCACGTGACCGGCCTGGCCGCCCTCGTGCTGGCGCATCGTCCGGAATTCCAGGGCGCGCTGCGCGCGCGCTCGGTGGAACGGGTCGAGCGCCTGTTCCAGGTCTTGCGGATGAGCGCACGGCCGGTCACGCTGGGCGATCCGGCCCGGGTCGGCTACGGCATGCCGGACGCGCTGGTCGCACTAGGACTGTCGGTAGCGGCCGGCCAGGTGGGACACTGGCAGTTGCCGGCGGCCGCATTCGGCATGGCGCCGGGAATGATGGCCGGCATGCTGGCCGGCGCGCCCGATGGCGGCATCCGCTATGCGGCCGGCTTCGCGCCCCAGCAAGCGACGGGCATGCAAGGCTTCCCCTTCGGCCTGGGCATGGGAGGGCTTCGCCCGGCCGGCTGGTGAGTGCGGTGCGGTGCGGTATGTGCAGGCTGGTGAGCGTCGCCGCCGGGGTAGATGCGTCGTGCAGCGCTGCTGTTCCGCTCGTCTCTCCTGCAGTTCATCTGCTGCGCTGCTCATCCGCGGCCGACTGGGCCGGCTCGCGCTTGCAAGGTGTCTTGCGACGAGTGCCGGCACGGGGAAATCCTGCGCCGGACCTCGGGGAAGAACGCGAAACGGAAGAAACCGTGGAAACGGAGAGGCGCGAACAGGGACAACAGGAACAGGAACAGGAACAGGAACAGGAACAGCGAAACAGGACAGCCGCCAACGGCATCCGGAATCTGCAGATCTGTGGAATATGCGGAAGAAGGCAGGCTGCGCGCGCAATCCGGCGCGCAAAAATGAAAAACCGGAGCACCTCTCCGCGCAAGCGCGTTGGTCTACTCCGGTTTTATGCTGGCGTCCCCACGGGGATTCGAACCCCGGTACTCACCGTGAAAGGGTGATGTCCTAGGCCTCTAGACGATGGGGACCTATGAACTGTACTTGCTGCTGTTTACTACAACTGCGCCGCACCGCGGCATCAGCTTACTACCAAATTCTTGGCGTCCCCACGGGGATTCGAACCCCGGTACTCACCGTGAAAGGGTGATGTCCTAGGCCTCTAGACGATGGGGACCCGGACGGTCAGAACTGTTGTTTTTCCTACGTGGTGGAGGTAAGCGGGATCGAACCGCTGACCTCTTGCATGCCATGCAAGCGCTCTCCCAGCTGAGCTATACCCCCTACGGGAAAACAACATTCTAACATACTGCTGGTGCTTCTTCTACTCACTTACTACTCGCGCGCTGCTGGGTGCGCGCTTTGCCAGAATCGAATCGCTCCGGATTCTTGGCGTCCCCACGGGGATTCGAACCCCGGTACTCACCGTGAAAGGGTGATGTCCTAGGCCTCTAGACGATGGGGACCTCGGAACTACCGTACTGCCTTGCTACATACTGCACTTCAGGGTGTTGGTGGAGGTAAGCGGGATCGAACCGCTGACCTCTTGCATGCCATGCAAGCGCTCTCCCAGCTGAGCTATACCCCCCTCTTTTCACACTGTATCTACTGCTCTTTGCTACCGTGTGCTGCTGAAGTGCGAGCATTATAGCGGAGCGCCTTGCATTTCGCAAATACCTGTTTTCAGAAAATGCGCGCTCCGCGAACAGGCCATTACAAATACTTTGCCACACGCGCCAGGACGACGTCGCGGCCGAACAATTCGAGCACCGCATCGATCGCCGGCGTCTGCAGCTGGCCGGTCACGATCAGGCGCAGCGGCATCGCAATCTGCGGCATCTTGAGGCCATGGGCCGCCAGCACTTCCTTGAACATGGCGGCGATCGCGGCCTTGTTCCATTCCACGTCCTTGCAGCGCTCGGCGAAGGTGGCCAGTGCGGGGCGCACCGCATCCGTCAGGTGCTGGGCCAGGAGGGCCGCATCCGGCTTCGGCTCGCGGTAGAACAGCATGGCGGTATCGGCCAGCTCGTTGATGGTGTTGGTGCGGTCCTTCACCAGGGCGATCACGGTGGCAAGTGCCGGCGCACCGTCGAACTGCGCGCCTTCACGCTCGAGCACCGGGCGGGCCAGGCCGGCCAGGCGCTCGTTGTCCGCCTGCTTGATGTAATGGTTGTTCAGCCAGGCGAGCTTCTCCGGGTTGAACTGGGCCGCCGACGCGGTCAGGTGCTCGAGGTTGAACCACTCGGTGAACTGCTCCATCGAGAAGATCTCGTCGTCGCCGTGGCTCCATCCCAGGCGCGCCAGGTAGTTCAGCATCGCTTCCGGCAGGTAGCCCTGCTCCGGGTACTGCATCACGCTGACCGCGCCGTGGCGCTTGGACAGCTTCTGGCCGTCGGCGCCCAGGATCATCGGCAGGTGGCCGTACTGCGGCAGCTCGGCGCCGAGCGCGCGCAGGATGTTGATCTGGCGCGGCGTGTTGTTCACGTGGTCGTCGCCGCGCAGCACATGGGTGATCTTCATGTCCCAGTCATCCACCGACACGCAGAAGTTATAGGTCGGGGTGCCGTCCGGGCGCGCGATGATCAGGTCGTCGAGCTCCTTGTTGGCGATGGTGATCGGACCCTTGACCACGTCGTTCCAGGTGACTTCGCCGTCCAGCGGATTCTTGAAGCGCACCACCGGCTTCACGCCTTCCGGCACGGGCGGCAGAGTCTTGCCGGCTTCCGGTCGCCAGGTGCCGTCGTAGCGCGGCTTCTCGCCCGCTGCGCGCATGCGCTCGCGCATGGCCTCGACTTCTTCCGGCGAGCAGTAGCACAGGTAGGCGGTGCCGGCTTCCAGCATCGCCGCCACCACCTCGCGGTAGCGGTCCATGCGCTGCATCTGGTAGAACGGACCTTCGTCGTGCGACAGGCCGAGCCACTGCATGCCGTCCAGGATGGCCTGCACGGCTTCCGGGGTCGAGCGCTCCAGGTCGGTGTCTTCGATGCGCAGGATGAAGGTGCCGCCGAAGTGGCGGGCATAGGCCCAGGAGTACAGCGCGGTGCGCGCGCCGCCGAGGTGGAGGTAGCCGGTCGGGCTGGGTGCGAATCGGGTGCGGACGGTCATGGTGAGAGATGCGAAATAGGTAAAGGAGTTATTTTACCGCGTCGCCCCCACACCGCCACACCGCAAGGCCGCCCTGCCCCGTCCGCCCTCCCCGCTCAGCCCTGCCTTGACGGCGCCAGCGCCGGCTGCGGCTCCCCGGCGGCCTTGCGCACCGCCTGCGCCAGCAGGGGCGCGGCGCGCCGGATCTGGGCCGGGGTGTGCTGGGCCATCAGCTGCAGGCGCAGGCGCGCCGCACCCAGCGGCACGCCGGGGAATTCCATGGGGTTCACGAAGACCTGCTCGCGCGCCAGCAGCATGCCCGCGATGCGGCAGGCGGCTTCCGTTCCCGTCCACAGCGGGACGATCGGCGACGGTGCGCCGATGCAGCGCATGCCCTCCTGTTTCAGCAGCGCGCGCAGCTCGACCGCGTTGCGCATCAGCGCGGCGCGCAAGGTCTCGCCTTCCTGGCCGGCGACGATCCGCAGGCAGGCGAGGATGGTGGCGGCCTGCACCGGCGACAGGGCATTGGAAAACATGTGCGGCCCGGCGAACAGCTGCAGCTGCCGGCGCACGCACGCCGAGCCGCAGGCCACGAATCCGCCGTTCGAGGCGAAGGTCTTGGAAAACGCGCCCATTACCAGGTCGATCTTGCCGAGCATGCCCTGGGCCCCGATCACGCCGCCGCCGCCCGGCCCCATTGCGCCCAGGTCGTGGGCGACGTCCACCAGCAGAGTGGCGCCGTACTCGTGGCAGAGGTACTGCAGGAGCGGCAGGTCCGGGCTGTCCGCATCCATGCTGAACAGGCCCTCGGTGACGACCAGGATGGCGCCCTGGCTGTCCGCAGCGCGGATGCCGGCCAGCAGTTCGCGCACGTGGTCGCAGTCGAGGTGGCGGAACGGCGTCACGTTGCGGGTCGCCGCCATCGCCCCCTGGCGCAGCGAGGCATGGGCCAGCTGGTCGATCAGCACGTGGTCGGCCCCGTGCACCAGCGCGGTGACGGCGCCGAAGGCCGCGCCCCAGCCGGTCGGGAACAGCACCACGTGGCGGCAGCGCAGCAGTTCGCCGAGTACGCCCTCCAGCGCCCCGGAATAGCGGCTGTTCCCCAGCAGGACCGCCGAGCCCGCGCTGTGCGGCCCGCATTCGGCCAGCGCCGCCATCGCCGCCGCCAGGACCTCGGGATGGGAGGCCAGCGACAGGTAGTCCTGCGAAGCGAAGTTGATGCCGCGCGCCGCCACCAGGCCATCGCCCTCGACGGTGCTGAGCGGGGTCGGCGCCCCCTCCAGGCAGCGGTTGTAGGGCCAGACCCCGTGGCGCGCAAGCAGCGCGCACCACTCGTCCAGGGGCTGGGCGCGGCGCATCAGGTCGGGGCCGCGCGGCTGGCGGAACAGGGCGACATTGCCACCCAGGGCGCCGGAGGCGGCCAGCGCCGGCAGGTCCCGGGAGGGATCGAAAGGGATGGCTTCGTTCTGCATGACATTCTCCGGTATGGGTGCGAATGCTTACTTCAGCAAGGGCGCGAGCGAGGGTGCCGTGAGCTGCGCGCCCGGTGGGGCGGCCTTGTCCTGGCGCGCCAGCATCGCGCCAGGCGCGGTTCTGCAGGCAGGCGGTGCGCAGCCCAGTCGCCGATCGGGACGATCATGCCGGTCTCCTCGGCCAGCGCGATGAAGCGCCCCGGATCGAACCGCCCGCAGACCGGGTGCTGCCAGCGCAGCAGCGCTTCCACGCCGATGACGCGGCGCGCGTCCGGCATGCAAGGATCAAGGAACATCGCCACCACCGGCGCCGTTACCAGCCAGCTGGCGGTCGGGGCGGCGCTGCCGCCCAGGCGCCGGGTCAGCCAGATGAAATTGAAGAACAGCGCGCAGAGGAACAGCTCGCGCGCGGCCACGATGCTGCCGGAGAGGCGCAGCATGGGCGGCGCCAGCAGCATGACCAGGCAGCAGGCCAGGATCTCGGCGGCCGCGACGCGCAGGTCCAGCAGCCAGTAGACCAGGGCATAAAAGGGGCCGGCGGTCGCCGCCATGAGGGCCGCGTTGACGACGTTCTCGGCGCGTGCGCGCGGGGCCGCGTCCAGGTAACGGCCGCGCCAGCGCTGTGGACTGCCTGTGAGGCTGATCTCGCTCATCGGGATCCCGCTTGCATACGCTCCAAAACGACGAGTGTATGCAGGGAACACCGAGCGTTTTTATTTTCGAGCAGAACGTCGTGAGATAGGCGAAGCCACCATCACAGTTCGCCGAATTCGGCGGCAATCAGGATCAGTTCGCCGGTCTCGTGCCTCCACAGGTGCACCGGCGCACCGAAGGCATTGTCCTGGCGCAGGAACAGCAACTGGTCGCCGCCGCCATTGCCCGCGATCGCCAGGGCGCCCGGCGGAAAGCCGCGCCACTCCCGGCAGGCCCGGGTTTCGGACAGGATGTCGTTGCAGGTGCGCGCGATGCGCTTGCGGTCGCTCCCGTCGCGGATCGGGTACAGCTCCCAATCCTCGTCGTCCAGGGCGATGCTGCCGCCGTTACGGCGCATCATGGCGGCGCGGTAGCCGGCCGGTAGCCGCGCGCAGAGCCGCGCTTCGGTCTCGATGACCCACGCTTCGGAAAGATCGAACGCCACCCTTTCCCCCTCAGGCGCACCGCATGGGATGGTGCGCCCTGCCCGCGCCCGCTGCCGGCCTCAGTCGTTCTTGACGACGATGCTCGGGAACTTGCTGCTCATGTCCTTCGCCTTTTCCGCCACCTTGACCGCCACCTTGCGCGCGATCTCCTTGTAGATGGTGGCGACCGGGCCTTCCGGATCGGCCACCACGGTGGGGCGGCCCGAGTCGGTCTGCTCGCGGATCGACAGGGTCAGCGGCAGCTTGCCGAGGAAGTCGACGCCGAAGTCGCGGCACATCTTCTCGCCGCCGCCTTCGCCGAAGATCGACTCATGGTGGCCGCAGTTCGAGCAGATGTGGGTACTCATGTTCTCGACCACGCCGATGATCGGGATGCCGACCTTCTCGAACATCTTGAGGCCCTTGCGCGCGTCCAGCAGGGCGATGTCCTGGGGCGTGGTGACGATCACGGCGCCCGTGACCGGCACCTTCTGCGACAGGGTCAGCTGGATGTCGCCGGTCCCCGGGGGCATGTCGACGATCAGGTAATCGAGGTCGCGCCAGTTGGTCTGCTCGAGCAGCTGCTGCAGCGCGCCGGTCACCATCGGGCCGCGCCAGACCATCGGTTCGTCCGGGTCGATCATGAAGCCGATCGACGAAACCTGCACGCCGTGGTTCTCCAGCGGCTCCATGGTCTTGCCATCCGTGCTCTCGGGACGGGCGTTAATCCCCAGCATCATCGGCTGCGATGGGCCATAGATATCGGCGTCCAGGATGCCGACGCTTGCACCCTCCGCGGCCAGTGCCAGGGCCAGGTTGACGGCCGTGGTCGACTTGCCCACCCCGCCCTTGCCCGAGGCAACGGCAATGATGTTCTTCACGTTCGGCATCACCTTGAGGCCACGCTGGACCGCGTGCGAGAGGATCTTGCTATAGACCTTGACGGTGACGTTGCCCACGCCGGGGATCGCCTTCACGCCGGCCAGGACCTGGTCGCGGATCGCGGCGACCTGGCTGGCGGCCGGATAGCCCAGCTCGACGTCGAGGCTGACCTTGTCGCCGTCGAATTTGATGTTCTTGATGGATTTGGAAGAGACGAAATCCTTCCCGGTGTTAGGATCGATGACCGCCGACAATGCCGTCTTGATATCGTTCTCGGTGATGCTCATGTGTTTCTCCAATGTGATTGGGGCGAAGTGTAGCGCAAAATGCATCATTATCGTGGGCGCGCGATCATACCCCCTAAGCATGTAGGGCCTTCCGCTGTTAAAATGCTTCTTTTCATATAACCCTAGCGCTTCGACCATGACCCGCAAGCTGTTCGTCACCACCGCCCTGCCCTACGCCAACGCTGCCTTCCATATCGGCCACATGATGGAGTACATCCAGGCCGACATCTGGGTCCGTTTCCAGCGAATGCAGAAGGACAATGGGCAACAGCGCCAGGTCCATTTCGTCTGCGCCGACGACACCCACGGCACGCCGATCATGATCGCGGCCGAGAAGGAAGGCATCACGCCCCAGGAATTCGTGGCCAAGATCGCCGCCGGCCGCCCGCAATACCTGAACGGCTTCCATATCGCGTTCGACAATTGGTATTCGACCGATTCGCCGGAAAACGTCGAACTCTCGCAGGGCATCTACCGCAAGCTGCGCGATGCCGGCCTGATCGTCACCAAGACCGTCGACCGCTTCTATGACCCGGTCAAGGGCATGTTCCTGGCCGACCGCAACATCAAGGGCGAGTGCCCGGTCTGCCACGCCAAGGACCAGTACGGCGACAACTGCGAAGTCTGCGGCGCCGCCTACCAGCCGACCGAGCTGATCAACCCGTTCTCGGTCTTCACCGGCTCGACCCCGATCCTGAAACCGTCGGAACAGTACTTCTTCAAGCTGTCCGACCCGCGCTGCTTCACCTTCCTGAAGGAATGGCTGAACACCCCGGGCCGCCTGCAGCCGGAAATGGTCAACAAGGTCTCGGAATGGCTGGGCGAATCCGGCGAAAAGCTGGCCGACTGGGACATCTCCCGTGACGCGCCCTATTTCGGCATCCCGATCCCTGACGCGCCGGGCAAGTTCTTCTATGTGTGGCTGGACGCGCCGGTCGGCTACTTGGCCTCGCTCAAGAACTATTTCGACAAGCAAGGTCTCGATTTCGAGGCCTTCCTGAAGGATCCGGACGCCGAACAGGTCCACTTCATCGGCAAGGACATCGTGTCCTTCCACCTGCTGTTCTGGCCGGCGATGCTGAACTTCAGCGGCCACCCGATCATCGACAAGCTGAAAGTGGCGGTGCACGGCCACCTGACCGTCAACAACGAAAAGATGTCGAAGTCGCGCGGCACCGGCATCTCGCCGCTGCGCTACCTGGAACTGGGCATGAACCCGGAGTGGCTGCGCTACTACCTGGCCTTCAAGTTGAATGCGAAAGTCGAGGACCTGGACTTCAACGGCGAAGACTTCGTCGCCCGCGTGAACAGCGACCTGATCGGCAAATACGTCAACATCGCCAGCCGCTGCGCCGGCTTCATCGCCAAGAAATTCGACGGCAAGCTGGCCGATTCCCTGTCGCCGACGGCGAAAGAGTGGATCTGCAAGGCCCTGATGGTCGACGGCGCCGAGCGCCAGGCCAGCATCGCCGCCGCGTTCGAAGCGCGCGAATACGGCCGCGCCCTGCGCGAGATCATGGAGATCGCCGACGTCGTCAACCAGTACGTGGACGAGTACAAGCCCTGGCTGCTGGCCAAGGACGAAGCGAAGGCGGCCGAGCTGCACGACGTCTGCACCACCGCCCTGATCCTGTTCCGCCAGCTGACCGTCATGCTCTCGCCGGTGCTGCCGCACATCGGCGCGCGCGTCAGTGAATTCCTGGGCGACAGCGCATTCTCTTGGGCCGACACCCACGGCGCCGCCGTCTACGAATCGATGCTGGGCCGCACCATCGGCGCCTACAGCCACCTGATCCAGCGCGTGGATGCGAAGATGGTCGAGAACCTGTTCGACAAGCCGGCCGTCGCCGCTCCGGTTGCCGCCGCGCCTGCCGCTGATACCGCTGCGCCCGCCGCGGATGCGCCTGCCGCCGCGTCGGCTGCCCCTGCGGCAGCCGACGCCATCGAAGCGCTGGCCCCGGAAATCTCGATCGACGATTTCACCAGGATCGACCTGCGCGTGGCCAGGATCGTCAACTGCGAACACGTGGAAGGCGCCGGCAAGCTGCTGCGCCTGACCCTGGACGTGGGCGAAGGCCGCTACCGCAATGTGTTCTCGGGCATCAAGTCGGCCTACAAGCCGGAAGACCTGGTCGGCAAGCTGACCGTCATGGTCGCCAACCTGGCGCCGCGCAAGATGAAGTTCGGTGTCTCCGAAGGCATGGTGCTGTGCGCCTCCGCGGCTGACGAGAAGGCGAATCCGGGCCTCTACCTGCTGGATCCGATGCCGGGCGCGACTCCGGGCATGCGCATCCGCTGACTGGACGTGAACAACATTGGATCCCGGCCTTCGCCGGGATGACGGTCTTCAGGCTGGCGGCATATTGCAGCAACCGTAGTCCGCGTCCTCAAGACGTCGCCCCGGCGCAGGCCGGGCCCAGGTTCCCCAGCAGACCTTCGCAGCAGCCTCCCCGCCAGCCTCCGCCAAAATCAATCCCGCGCCCGTCAGCGGCGTTATAATGCCACGTTATTTTTCTGAAATCCGCGCCCCTACGGCCCTCGCCGGCAGGCCTCTTCAGACCATTACAAATAGGTAGATAATAAGATGACCGAATTCACTCCTCTTCGCCATATTCCCCAAGCCAATGTGTTCCGCAAGGGCGACGTCTTCGTCCTGTTCGGCGAACTGTTCGGCCGTGGCTATGTGAATGGCCTGATCGACGAGGCGCGCGCTGCCGGCATGAGCATCGTCGGCATCACCGTCGGCCGCCGCGACGAAACCGGCGCCCTGCGCGCCCTCACCGCTGAGGAACACGCGGAGGCGGAAGAGAAGCTGGGCGGCAAGATCGTCAATGTGCCGCTGATGGCCGGTTTCGACATGGATGCCCCGGAAGGCGAGCAGAACCCGACCGAACTGCTGGCTGACGTGAAGCTGAAGACCTGGCAGGACGACAAGCTGGACTGGGAAAAGATCGAGCGCTGCCGCGAAGCCGGCGTGCGCCGCTTCACCACCAGCGCCGCCCAGGCGATGGCTGAGATCGACAAGTTGATCCCGGAAGGCGCCAACGTCTTCTTTGCCCACACCATGGCAGGCGGCATCCCGAAGATCAAGGCCTTCCTGGCAATCGCCAACCGCATCTACAAGGGCCGGGGCGAGCGCTTCGAATCCTCGCGCGCCCTGCTCGACAGCGACCTGGGCAAGCTGATCCTGATGAACTTCGACGAAGTCACCGCCAACACCCTGAAATACCTGATCGACGCGTCCGCCCCGATCCGCGAGCGCGTGACCAAGGCCGGCGGCGAAGTGCGCTACACCGCCTACGGCTACCACGGCACCGAGATCCTGATTGGCGGCAAGTATGTCTGGCAGACCTACACCAACTACACCCAGGGCTACGCCAAGATGCGCCTGGAGTCGATCGCCGAAGCGGCCTGGAAGCAAGGCATCTACGCGACCGTCTTCAACTGCCCGGAAATCCGCACCAATTCCTCGGACATCTTCGTGGGCGTCGAGCTGTCGCTCTTCCCCCTGCTTACCGCACTGAAGAAGGAAGGCGGCGGCGCCTGGGCCGAACAGCAATGGCAGATCTGCCAGGACCTGCTGGGCGAAGGCGTGTCCCTGCAATCGCTGCTGGACAAGATCGAGCAGTACAATAACGACGCCACCAGCGCCCTGTTCCGCAACTTCGAAGCCTGGCCGATGGACAACACGCCGGAGCTGGCCGACGTCATGATCGGCACCTCGGAAGAGATGACCGCCATGCACAAGGACCGCAAGGCCCTGATCACCGACCACCTGTCCAGCCTGGTGCTGGAAGGCGCCGGCCCACTGATGTTCCATGGTGCATCGGAAAAGATTTCCCCGGTGCTGTGGCTCAGCCACGACATCATCGCGCGCCAGCTGAACGAACTGCACAAGTAAGCTTGACGCAGCCGCCCCGCTGCAGAAGAATCTGCCGGGGCTTCTTAACTCTTTCTTAGAATCATGATCTTCAAGAAACAACACTCGCTGTACGAATCCGAGCACACCAAGTTCATCAAGGAACTGAAGGCCAAGACGCCGGGCATGGAAGAGCGCCAGGTCGAAGGCCGCTCCCTGCTGTGGGACAAGGCCCCGCTGTCGCTGGACGAGCAGGAGCGCATCAAGCAGTCGCGCCTGAGCCAGCAGGCTTACCCCTACCAGACCAAGGTCTGATTTCCAGGGACGCGCCCCATGCTGCCAGAGCAGGCCGCACCGCTGGTGCCGGCCGGTCCCCAGCAGGACGGGGCGCCTCCCCCTCTCGATGATGCCGCCCTGAATGCGGCTGCCGAGGCAGCCGAAGGGGCGATCGCGCGCCTGTACGGCGAGCCGCTGACGCGCCTGCCGAACGACCTGTACATTCCGCCGGATGCGCTCGAGATCTTCCTCGACGCCTTCGAAGGTCCGCTCGACCTCCTCCTCTACCTGATCCGCAAGCAGAATTTCAACATCCTCGACATCCCGATGGCGCAGGTGACCCTGCAATACCTGGAATACGTCGAACAGATCCGCCAGCGCAACCTGGAGCTGGCCGCCGAGTACCTGCTGATGGCGGCGATGCTCATCGAGATCAAGTCGAGGATGTTGCTCCCCAAAAGGCAGGACGACCTGGTCGAGGACGTCGGCGACCCGCGCGCCGAGCTGGTGCGCCGCCTGCTGGAGTACGAGCAGATCAAGGTGGCGGCGCTGGAGATCGGCGCCCTGCCCCAGGAGGGACGCGACTTCGTGCGCCCCCAATTGTTCGTGGAACAGGGCCTGGCGCCCGTCTTCCCCGACGTCGATCCCTGGGACCTGCAGCGCGCCTGGCTGGACGTGATGCGGCGCGCCAAACTGACCCAGCACCACCGCATCTCGCGCCAGGAGCTGTCCGTGCGCGAGCACATGTCGGCCATCCTGCGCACCCTGCAGTCGCAGCGCTTCGTCGAGTTTTCCGAATTGTTTGCGGGCCAGCACACGGTTCCGATTGTGGTTGTACACTTTGTCGCCATGCTTGAACTGGCGAAGGAAACCCTGATCGAGATCACGCAGGCGGAACCTTTCGCGCCGATCTACGTGCGCCTGGCCTATTCCCCGGCTTGAGAAACCGGTTACTTTATACCCTTCGATTACCCATGAAAATTATTTCTTCCATCGACGACCTGCGCGACCAGCTGCACGGGCAACTGCGCACCGCCTTCGTGCCGACGATGGGCAACCTGCACGAGGGCCATCTTTCCCTGATGCGCCTGGCGCGCAGGCACGGCGACCCGGTGGTCGCCTCGATCTTCGTGAACCGCCTGCAGTTCGGCCCGAACGAGGATTTCGACAAATACCCGCGCACTTTCCAGGCCGACGTCGAGAAACTGGAAAAGGAAGGCGTCTACGTGCTGTTCGCCCCGACCGAGAAGGACATGTATCCGGAACCGCAGGAATACCGCGTGCGTCCGCCGGATGGCCTCGGCAATACGCTGGAAGGCGAATTCCGACCCGGCTTCTTCGAGGGCGTGTGCACGGTGGTGACCAAGCTGTTCTCCTGCGTGCAGCCACGCGTTGCCGTGTTCGGCAAGAAGGACTACCAGCAGCTCATGATCGTCCGTAACATGGCGCGCCAGCTTGGCCTGCCGACCGAGATCATCGGCGCCGAAACCTTCCGCGCGGAAGACGGACTGGCCCTGTCGTCGCGCAATGGCTACCTGTCGGTGGAGGAGCGGATTGAAGCCCCGGTGCTGTACCAGCAACTCAATGCCGTGGCCGGCGCGCTGCGCGGCGGCGAGCGCGATGTGGCGGCGGTCGAAGGCCAGGCCATGGCCCACCTGGCCGGGCGCGGCTGGAAGCCGGACTATGTCTCGGTACGCAAGCGCATCGATTTGCAGGCGCCGAGCGCTGCCGACCTCGAGGCCGGCGAAGCCCTGGTGGTGCTGGCTGCCGCCAAGCTGGGCAATACCCGCCTGATCGACAACCTGGAAATCTGAGGCGATAACAAAACAATATGTATTCTTGTTAAATTGCAACTTTAGCGCGTCTGGGCTTATACTTGTCGCGCTTTCATGCCTTCATGTAGACAGGCGCACAAACCTTCAGGAACCCTTGCCGTGAACGCAACTGCCGCTCCATTGAACCGCAAAGGTACGCCCAAGCCGTCCGATGCGCTGAGCCGCATCGGTGGCAATGTCCAGCCGCACGAAATGCGCGACCCCTTCGATATCGGCGAGGCCCTCACCGCTCTCGCCGAGTCGGGGGCGCCGATCACGGTCTTCCCTGCCGACTGGATCGAGCCCCTGCTGGCGCGCATCGAATCGGTCGACCCTGAACTGCCGCATTTCGTGATCGACTTCAGCGGCAGCGAACGCCCGCCCGGCGGCAAGGCGATCCTGGTCGCCTCATTGGGCGGCAACGCCAAGCTGCAATTCGAGCTCGACCAGTCCTGGACCCCGCTGCCGGCCAATCCCATGCATGTCGCGGCCGAATTCCCCGAGGCATGCCTGGTGCTGAACCGTCGCGCCGCACGCCGCGTGGAAACGCCGGTGGGCGTGAACTACACCGCCAGCTTCCGCCTTCAGGGCCGGCAGCACCACCTGCCCCTGTACGACTTTTCCAAGGGCGGCGTCGGCCTGCGCGCCAGCCCGGAAGAATGCTTCGGCCTGCACGTCGGCAAGAAGCTCGAAGGCGTGCGCCTGGAGCTGGGACCCAACCTGATCCTCACCGCCGACCTCGAAGTGCGCCTGATGCGCCCCTTCCGCACCTTCCTCCTGGGCGAGCAAGTGCAGATCGGCTGCAGCTTCGCGGCGATCTCGATGCAGATGCAGCAGACACTGGAACGCTTCGTCACCAGCGGGGCGGTGGAGCGGCGCGCGCGTTGAGGATTTTCGTAGGGTGGACGGCGAAGCCGTCCACCCTACGCCGCGACGCTCTGCGCCCAGGCCAGCGCCGACAGGTGCGCCTTGTTCACGTCATGCGGACTGATGTCGAGCGAGGCCGCCAGCGAAGCCACCAGGTTGGAGTTCAGCTCGCAGGCCTCGGCCAGCGCCAGATAGGGCCCGTAGATGCCTTCCCGTCCCAGCAGCGCCTTGACCACCTCTTCCGGCAGCGGCACCGTCTCCAGCACCTCCTTCATCGGCAGGCCCAGCAGGCGGTCCAGCAGGGAGAACATGCCGGCCACGAACAGGTTCTCCGCCTCCCCGCGCAGGGACGTCATGCCCAGCAGCTCGGCCAGGCGCCCGCGCACGACGGCGGTTTCCATCAGCACCGGCGAGAAGCCGCTGGTGCTGGCGGTGGCCAGCAGCAGCACCAGCCAGCGGTACAGGGGCGCATAGCCCATCAGGGCGATGGCCTGGCGCAGCGACTCCACCCGCCGCGCGGCGCCGAAGCCGGCCGAGTTGATGTAGCTCAGCAGCTTGTAGGTGAGCGCCGGATCGCGTTTCAGGACGTTCTCGAGCTTCGGCACGTCCTCGTTGTTCTGCACCATCTGCATCAGCTGCAGGATGGTGCTCTGGGTCGGGTTCATGCCCTTGACCGGCTTGCCCGGACGCGGGGTCAGGTGCAGCTTGCCGACGAAGGCGTCCAGGCCGAGGGCGGCGCAGGCGTCGAAGTCGGCCCAGGTCGCAACCGGCCGGCCCACCATGCGCACCGCCGCGTGCTTCGCGGCCGCATAGGTGCGCGCCTGGGCAGCCACGTCAACGCCGGCGAACTGCACCTCGACATAAGAGGCATAGGGCGACAGGTTGCGGCCCAGCAGGTTGATGTCGGCGCCGCGGATCGATACCCCCACCCCGCCCACGCGCACGGCCTGGACGGCGGCGCGCACGTCCGGATCGGTCAGCTTGCGGATATTCAGGGTGAGGACGGTGCGTTCCGGCGGCAGGCAGTGCAATGCGTCGGTGGACAGCATTTCGGGCACCGCGTCGAGGAACAGCAGCTTGTCGCGCAGCAGCCAGCCATGCTCTTCATGGCAGACGTGCTCGGCAACAAAAGCCACCAGGTCTTCCAGCTCCTGGTCGCTGGGGATCTTGCCGTCATGGTGCTGCCACGACAGCTCGTAGCCGATGACCCGCTGCTTCGGATCGAGCAGCGGTTCACGAACGATAAAGTTGGTTTGGTGCATGTGGGCGCGTGTGTGAAACCTGATGCAGTATGCGCGGCCCGGCGCGAGTCAGAAGCCGAGGCTGTCCAGCAGGTCGTCGACCTGTCCCTGGTCGGCCACGACTTCGCTCTTGCCTTCCGGGTTGATCTGCGGACCGTTGAGCAGGCCGTTGTCGATCTCGCGCTTGATCTCGCTCGGTGCAAAGTCGATCAGCACCTGCACCAGCTGCTTCTCGAGGTTCTGGGCGATGCCCGTGATGCGGCCGATCACCTGGCCGGTCAGGTCCTGGAAGTCCTGGGCCATCATGATGTCCATCAGCTGGCCGCGGGTGGCGGCCGCGCCGACGCGCGATTCATTCAGGCCGGCGATGGTGCGCTGTGCCAGCGCACGCCAGTCCGCGTCCGAGGCGCCGTTATCCAGCAGCGCCTGCCACGAGCCGGCCAGCTCTGCCGAGCGGGTTTCGATGGCGTCCTGCACGGGACCGGCGGCATCGGTGGCGTCCAGCACCTTCTTGGCCGCCTGCTCCGACAGGCGCGCGACGTAGTCGAGGCGGTCACGCGCATCCGGGATGTCGCTGGCCGCTTTTTCGATCAGCTTGTCGAGGCCGAGTCCGCGCAGGCTCTCGTGCAGCGCGCGCGTCATGTGGCCGATGCGGCTCAGGACCTCCTCGTGGGAAGTCTCGACCTGGCCCACGGTCTGCTCAATCATCTCAGCCGCCCTTGTCCATCTTTTCGAAGATCTTGTTCAGCTTCTCGTCCAGGGTCGCGGCCGTGAAGGGCTTGACCACGTAGCCGCTGGCGCCGGCCTGGGCGGCGGCGATGATGTTTTCCTTCTTTGCTTCCGCGGTCACCATCAGCACCGGCAGCTTGGCCAGGGCGGGATCGGCACGGATGTTCTGCAGCATGGTCAGGCCGTCCATGTTCGGCATGTTCCAGTCCGAGACCACGAAGTCGAACTGCTCGCTGCGCAGCTTGGCCAGGCCCATCACGCCGTCTTCGGCTTCGTCGACATTGGCATAACCCAGTTCTTTCAACAGATTCCGGACGATGCGGCGCATCGTCGAGAAATCGTCAACAACCAGGAAACGCATCTTTGGATCAGCCATGAATTACTCCGTTTTGAATCTTGTACTTTGGGTTATTGGATGAAGACTGCATAACAGCCTCCAGAATAGCATTTTTGTTGCCGTACGGCGATAAAACAGCATCAATACGACGGTATTCGGATCAAACGCGCAACGCTCGGCTGCCTTGAGCGGCCAGATGTTCGAGCACCATGCGTGGCAAGGCCTGCAAAGGCCCCACATCGTGGGCTGCGCCGAGGGCGATCGCCTCGCGCGGCATGCCGAATACGACGCAGCTCGCCTCGTCCTGGGCGAAATTGTGCGCGCCCGCGTTGCGCATGTCCAGCATGCCCGCCGCACCATCCTTCCCCATGCCGGTCAGGATAACACCAACCGCGTTCTTGCCCGCCGCTTCAGCCGCGCTGCGGAACAGTACGTCCACCGACGGACGGTGGCGGTTGACCGGCGGGCTCTGTTCGATCTTCGTCATGTAGTTGGCGCCGGAACGGGTGAGCAAGAGGTGCGAATGCCCTGGAGCAATATATGCGTGACCCGGCAGCACCCGCTCATTGCCCTGGGACTCGACCACACTGATCTTGCACAGGGAATCGAGGCGCTTGGCGAAGGAACTGGTGAAGCCCTCCGGCATGTGCTGGGCGATCAGGATGCCCGGACAGTCCGAGGGCATCTGCATCAGGAATTCGCGGATCGCCTCGGTGCCACCGGTCGACGCGCCGATGATGATCAGCTTTTCCGACGAGATCAAGGGGCTGCGCAGGGCCGACAGCTGCGGCGCGGGCACGCTGCCGGGCACCGCGCGCTTGATGCGGGCGCGCGAGGCGGCGCGGATCTTGTCGGCAATGAGTTCCGTGTATTCGCGCATGCCGGTCTGGATCGAGATCTTCGGCTTGGTGACGAAGTCCACGGCGCCCAGTTCCAGCGCGCGCATGGTGATCTCGGAGCCGCGCTCGGTCAGCGAGGACACCATCAGCACCGGCATGGGGCGCAGGCGCATCAGCTTTTCCAGGAAGTCGAGGCCGTCCATCTTCGGCATCTCGACGTCCAGGGTCAGCACGTCGGGGTTGTGTTTCTTGATCAGTTCGCGCGCGACGAGGGGATCGGGGGCGGTGGCCACCACTTCCATGTCGGGCTGGGAGTTGACGATTTCGCTCATCACGCTGCGGATCAGCGCAGAGTCGTCGACGATCAGTACCTTGATTGTCATGAGTCGTCCCTTTCAGGTCTTTTTTATTGTGAAGGCAAGCCTTAGAACAGGTCGATATCGCCGCCGACCGGTTCGACCTTGAGTCGTTTGGCGTAATCGAGTTCGCGCTTTGCCAGCGTATCGTTCTGGGTTTGCATCAGCTTCTTCACCAGCACCTTGCCGGTCTTCGGGAAGAAGTACACCTTGCGCGGGTAGATGTCGTTCAGGTCCGAGGCCAGCACCGGGATGCGCTCGGTTTTCAGGAAACTGGTGACGAAGGCCGCATTGCGCTCGCCCACGTTCATGGCCGTGAAGCCGCGCAGCACCGCGCCGCCGCCGAAGACCTTGGCTTCCAGGTTCTCGCGCCGCGCGCCCGCCTTGAGCAGGTCGTTGATCAGGATCTCCATCGCGAAGCTCCCGTAGCGCATCGAGGCCGACACCGGGCTACCGCCGTCGCCGCCGCCGTCCGGCAGCATGAAGTGGTTCATGCCGCCCATGCCGGTGATGCGGTCGCGGATGCAGGCCGAGACGCAGGAGCCGAGCACCGTGACGATCAGCATGTTCTTTCCGGTGTAGTAGTATTCGCCCGGAAGGATCTTCGCCGCATCGACGTCGAAGGTACGGTCGTAATAGACGTTGGTGGCAAACTGGTTGTTCATGGTTCTCGCCGCTTCAGCGGCCCACCTTGTCGAGCTCGTAGACGGTCTTGCCGCGCAGGCGCAGCGAATCGGACACGTAGAGGAAGTTTTCGGAGTGCCCGGCGAACAGCAGGGCGTGCGGCTTCATCAGGGGCACGAAGCGCGACAGGATCTTGCGCTGCGTGTTCTTGTCGAAGTAGATCATCACGTTGCGGCAGAAGATCGCGTCGAACTGCCCTTTCACGGGCCAGTCGTCGGCCAGCAGGTTCAGCTGGCGGAATTCCACGAGCTTGCGCAGCTCGGGACGCACGCGCGCCATGCCCTCGTTCGCGCCCTTCCCCTTCATGAAGAAGCGCTTGAGGCGCTCGGCGCCGACCTTGTCGACCCGCTCCATCGGGTACACGCCATTGGAAGCGGTGGCCAGCACGTTGGTGTCGATGTCGGTCGCGATCACCTGGACCGGCGGGGTGAGCGTGTTGAAGGCCTCGCAGGCCGTCATCGCGATCGAGTACGGCTCTTCGCCCGTGGAGGCGGCCGAGCACCAGATGGTGATCGGGCCGTCCTGGCGGCGCAAGGTCCCCAGGTGGTCGGCCAGCAGCGGGAAGTGGTGGGATTCGCGGAAGAACGAGGTCAGGTTGGTGGTCAGCGCATTCGTGAAGGCCTCCCACTCGGCGCCCATGCGGCCCGCTTCCAGGTCGTCGAGGTAGCGCGCGAAAGACTGGATGCCGGTCGCGCGCAGGCGGCGCGCCAGGCGGCTGTAGACCATCTCCTGCTTGCTCTCGGCCAGCGAGATGCCGGCGCGCTGGTAGATCAGCGCGCGGACCCGTTCGAAATCACTGCGCGTGAAGTCGAATTCCTTCACCGTGTCGGTTTTCTGCTGCGGCACTTGCTTGCCTCTTCGTTGCTATCTGATTCTGTTCTGCTTGTGCCGTTGTCAGGTGGGCCTCGCGCTTTTCGCGGCCCGGCACACCCGACAATACCTTAAGCTGCCAGCTTGTCCATCAGGCCCATCTCGCTCGACGACATCAGCTTGTCGATGTCGACCAGGATCAGCATGCGCTCGTCCACCGTGCCCAGGCCGATCATGTAGTTCGAGTCGAATGCGGTGCCCATTTCCGGGGCCGGCTTGATCTGGTCCGGGGTGAGCGTGGTCACGTCCGAGACGCTGTCCACCACCATGCCCATGATACGGCCGCCGATGTTCAGGATGATCACGACGGTGAACTGGTCGTACACCGGGGTGCCGAGCTTGAACTTGATGCGCATGTCCACCACCGGGATGATGATGCCGCGCAGGTTGATCACGCCCTTGATGAATTCGGGCGCATTGGCGATGCGGGTCACGGCTTCGTAGCCGCGGATTTCCTGCACCTTGAGGATGTCGATGCCGTATTCCTCGGAGCCCAGGGTGAAGGCCAGGAATTCGCTGCCGGCGCCTTCGACGGTGCTCTCGACCGGCTTGTTGTTCTGTACAGTAGACATGGTGGGTCCTCTTGGTCTTGGGGTTGCTGAGTCTTTATGAAACGATGGTGTCGTCGAGCAGCTGGCGCGAGGAGCGCACCAGTGCGGCCACGTCCAGGATCAGGGCGACGCCGCCGTCGCCCAGGATGGTGGCGCCCGAGATGCCGGCCACCTTGCGGTAGTTGGCTTCAAGGTTCTTCACCACTACCTGCTGCTGGCCCACCAGCTCGTCGACGAAGAGCGCGGCCTTCTTGCCCTCGGTCTCGAGGATCACCACGATGCCTTCGGCAGGGTCGGTGATGCGCGGTTCGATGTCGAACATCTGGTAGAGCGGAATCAGGGGCAGGTATTCGCCGCGCACCTTCAGCACGCGGCCGCGGCCGGCGATGTCGCGGATGTCTTCCGTGGCCGGCTGCAGCGACTCGACGACAAAGGAAAGCGGCAGGATGTAGATCTCTTCGCCGCTCCGGATCGACATGCCGTCCAGGATGGCGAGCGTGAGCGGCAGCGAGATCGAGATCGTGGTGCCGAAGCCGCGCGCCGAACGGATGTCGACCGTGCCGCCCATCGAGGCGATATTGCGCTTGACGACGTCCATGCCGACGCCGCGGCCCGACACGTCGGTCACCTGCTCGGCGGTGGAGAAGCCCGGCGCGAAGATCAGCTGCCAGACTTCCTCGTCCGTCATGTTCTCGCTCACGGCCAGGCCGTTCTCGCTCGCCTTGGCCAGGATGCGATCGCGGTTCAGGCCACCGCCGTCGTCCGAGACTTCGATGACGATGTTGCCGCCCTGGTGGCCGGCCGACAGGAACAGGCGCCCCGCTTCCGACTTGCCGGCGGCGGCGCGTGCGGCCGGCATCTCGATGCCGTGGTCGATCGAGTTGCGCACCAGGTGGGTCAGCGGGTCGACGATGCGTTCGATCAGGCCCTTGTCCAGTTCCGTGGCGGCGCCATTGGTGATGAAGTCGACCTTCTTGCCCAGTTTCGACGCCAGGTCGCGCACCATGCGCGGGAAGCGCGAGAACACGAAGTCCATCGGCATCATGCGGATCGACATGACCGCTTCCTGCAGTTCGCGGGTGTTGCGGCCCAGCTGGCTGATGGAATTCAGCAGGCGCTCGTGCCCCATCGGATCGAGGGTGCTGGAGCGCTGCTCGAGCATCGCATTGGTGATCACCAGTTCGCCGATCAGGTTGATCAGCTGGTCGACCTTCTCGACCGAGACGCGGATCGAGGAAGATTCGGCGTGCGGGTCCTTCTTCGCCGCCTTTTTCTCGGCAGCCAGTTCGGCCGCGACCTCGCTCACCTCGACCGGATCCGGGCGCTGCTGGGCTGCCGGCTGCGGCGCCTCATTGGTGATGCCCGCGAGGGCGCGGATCTGCTCGATCGGCTGGAAGAAACCGTAGCCACGTTCGTCGTCCGAGATGTCCTCGCTGGCGGCGGCGCCGGCTTCCTCGTCCATGTCGAAGAAACCCCAGCCCTGCTCGTCCTCGATGCGCTTGCGCTCGGCGGCCTCGATGGCGCGCTGCTCCGGCGTGAGGGCCGGGGCTTCGAAGATCTTCAGGTCTTCGGGATTGAGCACGAAGGAGCAGATCGCGATGATGTCTTCCAGGCTCTCGTGCGTGGTGATGACGATGGCGCTGCGCCCGCCGTCGAGCGGGGTCACCTTCACGCGGCCCATCAGGCCGAGTTCGTCGACCAGGGCGCTGATGTCGCGCTGCTCGACGTGCGGCAGCTCGATCTTGTAGCGGTGCGCCCCTTCGGTCGGGTGGTGGGTCTTCGCCTCTGCGGTCAGGTAGGATGGGGCCACGACGGGCGCCTGCGGCACCAGGCCTTCGGCCAGGTCGTGCAGCACCATGCGCACGTTGGCGACCGCTTCCTGGTCGACGGAGGCGCCGTGGCGGTGGCCGTCGAGCTGCATCTTGAGGCTGTCCTTGGCCGCAAGGAAGGCGTCCACGTGGTTCGAGGTCAGCGCCATCTCGCCCTTGCGGATGCGGTCCAGCAGCGACTCGAGCACGTGCGTGACTTCGCTCATGTCGGTCAGGCCGAAGGTCGATGCCCCACCCTTCACGGAGTGGGCGGTGCGGAAGATTGCGTTCAGGTCTTCCGGATCCGGCGACGCGACATCGACGCCCAGCAGCAGCCGCTCCATTTCGGCGAGCAGTTCCTCTGCTTCGTCGAAAAAGACCTGGTAAAACTGGCTGATGTCGATCGTCATGTTAAATACCGGTTGGAGGCCCGATGCGTGAGCATCAGCCGATGACTTTTTTCACGACCTCGATGAGGCGTTGCGGATCGAAAGGCTTGACCAGCCAGCCGTTGGCGCCGGCGGCGCGGCCCTTGGACTTCATCTCGTCGGACGATTCGGTGGTCAGCATCAGGATCGGGGTCTTGGCGTAGTTCGGCAGCGTGCGCAGGGTCTTGATCAGGGCCAGGCCGTCCATGCGCGGCATGTTCTGGTCGGTGAGGACCAGGTCCACGCTCTGCTGCTTCGCCTTGTCCAGGCCATCCTGGCCGTCGACCGCTTCCACCACGTTGTAGCCAGCCGCCTTCAGGCTGAAGGCCACCATCTGGCGCAGCGAACTGGAATCGTCGACCGCGAGAATCGTTTTTGCCATGTTTTGCTCCTGCTGTTTTAAGTCCGGACTGTGCCGGTTGAATGTTAAGTGGCTGAATAATGCGTCATTATGCGGGCGTCAGGCTCAGAAGAGCTCGATGTCCCCGCTTGCCAAGTGATGCTGGTCGACCGATTTGCGCAGCATGCTGCGCAGCTCCAGCGACTGGATCGCCAGGGCCATGCTGACCTTTCCCAGGCGTTCGACGATCTCGTCGCTGTCGGTCTCGGGCGCGATTTCCGCGCCATGTTCGCTCAGGGTGCCCAGGAATTCGCGCAGGCCGGCCACGCGCCTGAGCGTGCGGTCGATCAGCTGGCTGGTCATGTCCTGGAACTGCATGCTGGTGATGGCCGTGTTCACGTGCTGGCCGATCTCGCCGGACATGTCCGACAGGCGCGCGCTGTCTTCGGCGCTCGGCTTCTCGCCGGCCAGCAGGCGGTCGATCGCTTCCTGGCGCGCGCCCACCGCGCTGTGGATCGCCATGAAGCTGCTGGTCAGCTTGTCGATGGCTTCCTCCAGCAGCAGCTCGGTCTGCAGCAGGTCGGTCTCGACCTCGGTCAGGTGACGGCGGCCGTGGATGGCGACGCCGGACAGCAGGCGCTTCACGTGCGATCCCAGTATCTTTTTTCTTTTCATTCGAGTCTCCAGGGTCAAACGTCAGCGTCCGCCGGCGGCGGCATTGGCCACCTCCGCCACGGCCTGGGGTTGCTGTGCCGGCACGTCGAGGGCGGCCGCGTCGCGCTGGACCGCTTCCTCGGTGCGCTTGTTCATCACGATGATGCTGATGCGCCGGTTGATCGGGTTGAACGGGTCCGTGCGGTCCAGGTTGACCGCCGAAGCCAGGCCCACCACGCGCAGCACCTTGTCGTCGGGGAGGCCGCCCTTGATCAGCTCGCGGCGCGAGGCGTTGGCGCGGTCCGCCGAGAGCTCCCAGTTGCTGTAGCCGGCTTCGCTGAAATACGGGGTGGCGTCGGTGTGGCCCGACAGGCCGATCTTGTTCGGCACTTCGCCCAGCACCATGCCGATGACGTTCAGGATTTCCTTCGTATAGGGCTGCAGCTCGGCCTTGGCCATCGCGAACATCGGGCGGTTCTGCTCATCCACGATCTGGATGCGCAGGCCTTCGCTGGTGATGTCGAGCAGCAGCTGGTTCTTGTACTTCTTGAGCAGCGGGTTGACCTCGATGATCGATTCGATCTTCGATTTCAGGGACTGCAGGCGCTCGGCTTCCGCGCGCGCCACCTGGGCCTTGGCCGCTTCCAGGTTGTAGGTCTTCGAGCTCGGATCGATGTCGCCCTTCTTGACCTGGCCGTTGCGGCGCGTGAGGTCGGTGCCGCCGCCCTTGATCACGGACGAGGAGTCGCCCGCGCCGGAGCCGCCCGCCATCGCGACCTTCAGCGGGGTCTTGAAGTATTCGGAGATGCCTTCCAGGTCGCCCTTGGCCGTCGAACCGAGCAGCCACATGAGCAGGAAGAAGGCCATCATCGCGGTCACGAAGTCGGCGTACGCGATCTTCCAGGCGCCGCCGTGGTGGCCGCCGGCGACCTTCTTGATGCGCTTGACGACGATGGGACGCATATTGTCGTCAGCCATGGTCCCCTCCCCGTCTCACGTCCTGCGGTTGAATGAAATGCAGCATCACGGCTTACTTCTTCTTCTTGATGTGCTCTTCGAGCTCGGCGAAGGTCGGGCGTTCGGTCGAGTACAGCACCTTGCGGCCGAATTCGACGGCCAGCGCCGGCGCATAGCCGTTCAGGCTCGCCAGCAGGGTGACTTTCACGCACTGGAACATCTTGGTCGATTCTTCCAGTTTCTGTTCGAGCACGCTCGCCAGCGGGGTAACAAACGCGTAGGCCAGCAGAATACCCAGGAAGGTACCGACCAGCGCCTTCGCGATCAGGATACCGAGTTCCGCCGGCGGCAGGCCCACCGATTCCATGGTGTGGACCACGCCCATCACCGCCGCCACGATACCGAAGGCCGGCAGGCCGTCGCCCAGCTTGGAAATGCAGTGGGCCGGGATCGCGCCTTCGTGGTGGTGGGTCTCGATCTCGTTGTCCATCAGGTTTTCGATCTGCATCGCGTCCATATTCCCCGAGACCATCAGGCGCAGGTAGTCGGTCATGAATTCGATGATGTGGTGGTCGGCCAGCACGGCCGGGTATTTCGAGAACAGCGGCGAGGCTTCCGGATTCTCGATGTCGCCTTCGATCGACATCAGGCCTTCCTTGCGGACCTTGGAGAGCACGTCGAACTGCAGCGCCATCAGCTCCATATACATGTCGCGCGTGTAGTGCGAACCCTTGAACACGGTCGGCAGCGCCTTCATGGTCGCCTTGACCGACTTCATGGTGTTACCGACGAAGAAGGCGCCGACGGCGGCGCCGCCGATCATCAGGAGTTCGATCGGCTGCCACAGGGACGCCATGTGGCCGCCGGCCATGGCAAAGCCGCCGAACACGCAGGCGCAGACGACGATGTAACCAATAATGACTAACAAGGGAATACCGCTCCAGAAAGGCCGGGAATGGTTCGTCCGGCTGGCTCAAACAAAACGATTCGAAAAAGTGATTTCGGGCAAAGTTGATGCAGGGAACCACTCTAGCGGGAGAACGGTCCACGGGCAAGTAAAAAGCCCCGGTTTGTCGCCTAAAAGTGCCAGATATGGAGGGCTTGACCACCCTTTGTGGGGTACACGGTACGGTTCGGTAAACGATCGTCAATAACGAATTCGTAACTGACTAGCAGTGTCCCGGGCCGCATCTCGCGCGAGGCCTTGCGCCACAGCGCGCCCATCGCGGCCGGCGACAGGTAGGCGAAGACCAGTTCGTAGTCGGCAAAGTTCAGGTCGTTGTAGTCGCCGCGGAGGAAGCGCGCCGTGCTGCCGGTGAGGCGCGCGCGCAGGCTGCTGACGAACCAGGGCAGCGGCGCCAGCTCGATGCCGCTGGCCTCGATGCCGGGCCGGCGGCGCGCCATGTCGAGGGTAAAGCCGCCCAGCCCGCTGCCGATGTCGATCACCCGCGCCCGCCCTTGCGGCGGCAGCAGGCCGGCGACGGCATCCCAGACCCGGCGGTTCGAGGGGTAGTACGGCACTTGCGTGCGGTAGGTCGACCAGTACAGGAGCAGCAGGAAGAGGAACAGGGCCAAGAAGGCGGCTGGCGGAATGTCCAGCTGGGCCGTGGCGTAGAGAGCCAGGGGGAACAGCAGCTGGATGAGGCGCCACCAGCTGGCCAGGCCGCGCCACCAGGTCAGGCTTGAAGCGATCACACCCTGAACCAGGGCGACGCCTGCGTAGGACATGGGGATGCCGGCGCGGGCCAGCAGCCACGTCGCCCCAAGGGTCAGGGGGATGGCGGCGGCCTGCAGCAACAGCGCCGCGACGGCGGGTTTCAAGTTGACCCGCTCACTCGCCCTGGTTGGCCGCCGCTTCCTTGGCCTTGCGGGTCTTGCCCGCGCGCGAAGGCATGTGGCACAGGCCGCACAGGTAGTCGGCGTTCAGGTCGAGGGAATTCACGATGAACTTGCCCTGGCATTTCTGGCAGGGCGCCAGCACCAGCATGCCGCTCTGGAAGAAACGCACCAGGGTCCAGGCGCGCGTCAGGGACAGCAGCGGCTCTTCGCCCGGCTCGGGCGGCATCTGCTCGAGGTAGAGCTTGTAGGCCTTCATCACCGCCTGGATGCCGGTGGCGCCGGCGTGTTCGACCAGGAAGTTGTGGATGTTGATGAAGAGCGAGGAGTGGATGTTCGGCTGCCAGGTCAGGAACCAGTCGGTCGAGAACGGCAGCATGCCCTTGGGCGGGGAGACGCCCTTGAGCTCTTTGTACAGCTTGAGCAGGCGCTCGCGGGACAGCGACACTTCGGTCTCGAGCAGCTGGAGGCGCGCCCCCAGGTTGATCAGTTCGATCGCAAGCTGGATTTCCTGGGCTTCCGAAACGACGCTCTTCTTGCTCATGTGCTGCTCCCGCTAGGTATTACCAGTGCAGCCCCGGCGGGACCGCTACAGCGGATTTTATACGATCTCTTCAACAGGCTGGCCGGCCATCAGGATGGCGGCGTGCGACTGGGCCAGGCTGCGTTCCTTGGTGTGGCTGGTCAGCATCGACAGGATGGCGGTGTCGTCGAAGCGGAAACGGGCCAGCATCATGTTGCCGCCTGCCAGCTTCAGGATCTGGGCATTGCTCATGCCTTCGATCAGGTCGGCGATGTCGGCCGAGATACCGAGACGGAAGATCGCGGTGACTTTATCGGCGCGGATCATCTGCTGGGCCAGCATCAGGTAGCTCAGGTTCGCGTCGCGGATTTCAGCCATCATGTCGTTCATCGTCATTTTTCTCTCCGTATCCGTGTTGAAGCAGGGAATGTGTGTTGCCGTTGAGATAGATTCTCGCCGTAGGGCAACTTTTGCGGAATTGGACGAAGTCTGTATTTTTCGTCCGCGAATGACGGACATGACCCGTAGGAGTTTGTCTGACAAACCCTTCTGGATCACTCTGGCGCCCCTATGAAAAGGGGGTTCTGGGAGGTGCCGGGAACCGGCCAAATTGTTGGCGCTCGACGCTGCTGCTGTCGTGCGCTTGATACGGTTTACGTCAAGCTCTCGGCGAACTTTAGGGTTTTCGCAAAATATTTTTTCAATCTCTTGCTGCCCTCTCTCCTCCTGTAACGGCACACTTGGAGAGAACTTGAGGGTTTTTGAAAAATAATTTTCGAGACCCTTTACCGCGCTTCTGGATTGGGTAACGGCAGGACTTTTGGGAACTTTAGGGTTCTTGAGAAAATTTTTTGAAAATTTTTTGCCCCTCCAAAAAGTTATGGCCGTATCAACAAATGCAGACACCGGCCGCTGGAACTTGCTACACTGCGAGGCTAGGAAATACTTTAAGCTTCAACTATCCAAGGCAAGACAAGGACTCCCATGCCCACTACCATCACCCGCGCCGATTGCGAAGCGCGCGACCGGCAAGACCCGCTGGGCGCCCTGCGCGACCGCTTCGACCTGCCCGAGGGCCTGATCTACCTGGACGGCAACTCGCTCGGCGCCCGCCCGACAGCCTCCCTGGCCCGCGCCCAGGACGTGGTCAGCCGCGAATGGGGCGTCGACCTGATCAGGAGCTGGAACACGGCCGGATGGTTCGAGCTGCCCAAGCGCCTGGGCGACCGCCTGGCGCCGCTGATCGGCGCGCGAAGCGGCGAAGTGGTCGTCACCGACACCACCTCGCTCAACCTCTTCAAGGCGCTGGCCGCCGCCCTGCAGATCCAGTCCACGGGGCCGAACGCCGCCCGCCGCACCATCGTCACCGAGCGCAGCAACTTCCCGACCGATATCTATATGGCAGAGGGCTTGACCGGGTGGCTGCAGCAGGGCTATTCGGTGCGCCTGGTCGACTCCGTGGACGAGATCCCGGCCGCGGTGGACGCCGACTGCGCGGTACTGATGCTCACCCACGTCAACTACCGCACCGGCTACCAGCACGACATGGCGCAGCTGACCCGCCACGCGCACGCCAATGGCGCGTTGGCGGTCTGGGACCTGGCCCACTCGGCCGGCGCCGTGCCGGTCGACCTGCATGCCGCCGAGGCCGATTTCGCGGTCGGCTGCACCTATAAATACCTGAACGGCGGCCCCGGTTCGCCGGCCTTCATCTGGGTGCCCGAGCGTCACCAGGCCGCCTTCGGTCATCCGCTCACGGGCTGGTGGAGCCATGCCCGCCCCTTCGCCATGTCGCATGGCTTCGCGGCCTGCGAGGGTATCGGCCGTGCGCTGTGCGGCACGCAGCCGGTGCTGTCGCTGTCGCTGGTCGAATGCGGACTGGAAGTGTTCGAAGCCACCACGATGGCCGCGATCCGCGAAAAATCGCTGGCCCTGACCGACCTCTTCATCGAGCTGGTCGAGTCGACCTGCGCCGGGCACCCGCTCGGCCTGGTGACGCCGCGCGAGCACGCCCGCCGCGGCAGCCAGGTCAGCTTCACCCATCCGCACGGCTACGCCGTGATGGCGGCCCTGATCGGACGCGGTGTGATCGGCGACTACCGCGAGCCGGAGATCATGCGCTTCGGCTTCACGCCCTTGTATACGAGCCATGCCGATGTGTGGGACGCGGTGGCGATCCTGAAGGACATCCTCGACAATGGGGCCTACGACACGCAGCTCGAACGCAGCGCCGTGACCTGAGGAGGGAGACGATGAACGACAAGGCCAATAAGGCAGAGTGGCACGGCGCCAGGCTCGATTTCAAGGAGTCGATGAGCTATGGCGACTACCTGGGGCTCGAGAGCATCCTCACGGCCCAGCATCCGCTCTCGCCCAACCACAACGAGATGCTCTTCATCATCCAGCACCAGACCAGCGAACTCTGGATCAAGCTGATGCTGCACGAGCTGCAGGCGGTGCGCCGCCACATCCGGGAAGACAACCTGCCGCCGGCCTTCAAGATGCTGGCGCGCGTCGCCCGCATCATGGACCAGCTGGTGCATGCCTGGGACGTGCTGGCGACCATGACGCCGCCCGAGTACACGGCGATCCGCCCCTACCTCGGCGCCTCCTCCGGCTTCCAGAGCTTCCAGTACCGCGAGCTCGAGTTCATCCTCGGGAACAAGAACCCGAACCTCCTTGGGGTGCACGAGAAGTCGCCGGAACACCACGCCATTCTCGAACGCGAGCTGCACGCGCCCTCCGTCTACGACGAGGCGGTGATGCTGCTGGCGCGCAGCGGTTTCGCGATCGCATCCGAACGCCTGCAGGCCGACTGGACCCAGCCGACCAGGTGCGACGAGAGCGTGAAGGCGGCCTGGCTGGGCGTCTACAAGGATACCGGGCACCACTGGGCGCTGTACGAACTGGCCGAGAAGCTGGTCGACCTGGAAACCGCCTTCCGCTTCTGGCGCTTCCGCCACGTGAGCACGGTGGAGCGCATCATCGGCTTCAAGCAGGGAACCGGCGGGACGTCGGGCGCCAGCTACCTGCGCAAGATGCTGGACGTGGTGTTGTTCCCGGAGCTGTTCGCGCTGCGCACCGAGCTCTGAGCCGGCCGGGCCCGGGCCGGCGCGCTGTATCCTCGCTCATGTATCATCGCGCTATTGTCCAGCTTCCGTCCGATATGCCGTCCCCTCCGCCCGCACTCACGCCAGCGTTTTCGCTCTACCTCGACCTCGTCCGCGTGTCGAGCGCGGCGGCCGTGGTGGCCGCGCATTTCGCCTACACCGGCGCGGTGGCGCCCGGCGCCTGGGGCGTGGCCAGCGAGATGGGGCGCGAGGCCGTGATCGTGTTCTTCGTGCTGTCCGGCTTCGTGATCGCCGCTTCGACCAGCCAGCGCCGTCCGGACGGCCGCGCCTATGCGCTGTCCCGGCTGGCGCGCCTGTACTCGGTGGCGCTGCCGGTCCTGCTGCTGGCCTTCGCCGCCGGCGCCGTGTTCCGCCTCCTTGACGTCCCCGTCCCCACCGCCGCCTACGCCCTCGACAAGCCGCTGCTCTACCTCCCCTTCCACCTGCTGTTCCTGGGCCAGAACTGGACGCTCACCGAAGCGCCGCCCTTCATGATTCCCTACTGGTCGCTGTGCTACGAGGCCTGGTACTACCTGCTGTTCGGACTGGCCTGCTACCTGCGCGGCAAGCGGCGCGTGCTCTTCGTCGCCGTAGCCCTGGCGCTCATGGGCTACAAGATGTGGCTGCTGTTGCCGGTTTGGCTGGCCGGCGCCTGGCTCTACCATGCCGGCGGCAAGCCCTGGCTGCCGCCGCCAGCTGCCCGCCTCGGCTGGCTCGCCAGCCTGCTGGCCTTCGGCCTCTACGCCGGCCTGGGCCTGGAAGCGCCGCTCCGCGCGCTCGGCAGCGCGGCCTGGCCCTTCGCCGCCCTGCCGCTGGGCAGCGCCGACCGCTTCCTGGCCGACTACCTGGTGTGCGCCATCGTGCTGGCCAACTTCGCCTGCGCCCGCGATGCGCATTTCGGCGGCCTGCTGCGCCTGGCGGCCCCGATCCGCCTGCTGGCCTCCCACACCTTCACCCTCTATCTGTCGCACATGCTGGTGATCCGCTGCTGGCTCGCCTTGTATCCGCACCGGCGCGACTCCGGCGCCGACCTTCTCGCCCTGCTGCTCGCCATCGTCGCGGCCACGATCCTGCTGGGCGGCGTGACCGAGCGCCGCCTGCCGGCCTGGCGCGCCCTGTTCGCCCGGCTGCCGGGCCTGCGTCCACGCAGGCAGGCGACGATGCCAGGCCGCGAAACCCTGGGCGCCTGAAGGTCACAGCGCTTTCACGTACAATCGTCGTTGATCTTTTTCCAACGGCGGAGGCGTGATGAAGTGCGACGTACTGATCCTGGCAGGCTTGTGGAACTCCGGCCCCGACCACTGGCAAAGCCATTGGCAGGGGCGCTACCCGAAGTGGACCAAGGCCGAGCACCGCGACTGGAACTGCCCCGACCGCGACGAGTGGGTGGCCGAACTGGACGCCGCCATCGCCGCGTGCAAGGGCGCGCCGATCCTGGTCGCGCACAGCCTGGGCTGCATGCTGGTGGCGCATTGGGCCGCCAGCGGCTCGCCCCTGAAAATCGCCGGCGCCTTCCTGGTGGCGCCCAGCGACGTCGAGGCGCCCAGCTACCCGGTGCCGGTGAATGGCTTCGCCCCGATCCCGCTTGCGCCCCTGCCCTTCCCCAGCATGGTGGTCGCCAGCACGGACGACCCCTATGTCTCAAACGCGCGCGCCGACGCCTTCGCCGCCAGCTGGGGCAGCCGCCTCGTGAAGATCGGCGACGCGGGCCACGTGAACGGGGATTCCGGCCACGGCGCCTGGCCCGAGGGCGAGCGCCTGCTGCAGGAATTCTGCGACGAGATCGGTCATGAGCAGCGCTGATGAAAACCCGCCATGGCAGCTGCCATTGCGGCAGCATCCGGTTCGAGGCCGACATCGACCTCGCCGCGGGCACCATCAAATGTAACTGCACGATCTGCAGCAAGATGCGCTTCTGGGCGGCGCAAGTTCCCTCCGAGCGCTTCCGGCTGCGCAGCGGCGCGGGCAGCCTGCGCGAATATCGCTACCACACGCGGCGCGATGCCCATTACTTCTGCGGAAACTGCGGGATCAATGTGTTCTCGACCGGGGAGTCGGCGGCGCTGGGCGCCTTTCATGCCCTGGCGGTGGTGTGCCTGGATGATGTGCCGCCGGAGGAGTTACTGGCGGCGCCGGTGCGTTACCTGGATGGGCTGAATGACAACTGGGTCACGCCGCCGTCGCAAACCGGGCATTTGTAGGGTGGACGGGGGAATTTAGTCCAGTGGACTAAATTCCGCCCACGCGTTCAAACCGAGTGTGCGTGGACGCGACGCCGATTTGGACGCGCGGTCGGCGAAGCCGACCACCCTACGAAAACCGGGGCTCGCGGCCCCGGTTCCAGTTGACGATTACTTCGTCGCCAGCAGCATCTCGTTGAGACGCTTCACGAACGATGCCGGATCCGTCAGGCTGCCGCCTTCGGCCAGCATGGCCTGGTCGAACAGGATGTGCGACCAGTCGCCGAAGCGCGAACCGCTCGCGTCCTCGTACTTCAGGCGCTGCACCAGCGGGTGGTTCGGGTTGATCTCGAGGATGGGCTTGGATTCCGGCGCGTTCTGGCCGGCGGCCTTCAGCATGCGCAGCAGGTTACCCGACAGCTCGTTCTCGTCCGCGACCAGGCAGGCCGGCGAATCGGTCAGGCGGAAGGTGACGCGCACGTCCTTGGCCTTGTCGCCCAGGGCGCCCTTCATCTTCTCGACCAGTTCCTTGTAGCCGGCTTCGACCTCCTGGTGTTCCTTCTTCTCGGCCTCGTCTTCCAGCGCGCCCAGGTCCAGGCCGCCCTTGGCAACCGACACCAGTTCCTTGCCGTCGAAGTCGTTCAGGAAAGACAGCATCCACTCGTCGACGCGGTCGGTCATGAGCAGCACTTCGACGCCCTTCTTGCGGAAGATCTCGAGGTGGGGGCTGTTCTTGGCCGCGGTGTAGCTGTCGGCGGTGACGTAATAGATCTTGTCCTGGCCTTCCTTCATGCGCGCGACATAGTCGCCGAAGGACACGGTCTGCTCGTCGGCGTCATTGGCGGTCGATGCGAAGCGCAGCAGCTTGGCGATGCGGTCCTTGTTGGTGGCGTCCTCGCCGATGCCTTCCTTGAGCACCTGGCCGAACTCCTTCCAGAAGGTCGCGTATTTATCCTTGCCGGCCTGCTCTTCCGAGTTGGCCATCTCTTCCAGCATGCCCAGCACGCGCTTGGTCGAGCCTTCGCGGATCACCTTCACGTCGCGCGATTCCTGCAGGATCTCGCGCGAGACGTTCAGCGGCAGGTCCGACGAGTCGATCACGCCCTTGATGAAGCGCAGGTAGGTCGGCATCAGCTGCTCGGCGTCGTCCATGATGAAGACGCGCTTCACGTAGAGCTTGATGCCGGCGCGCTTGCTGCGGTCCCACAGGTCGAACGGGGCGTGCGCGGGCACGTAGAGCAGCTGGGTGTATTCGCTGCGGCCTTCCACGCGGTTGTGGGTGTAGGCCAGCGGGTCCTGGAAGTCGTGCGAGACGTGCTTGTAGAACTCGGTGTACTGTTCCTCGGTGATGTCCGACTTCGAGCGTGCCCACAGCGCGCTGGCCTGGTTCACGGTCTCGAACTCGTCCTTCAGGACGGTCTGCTTCTTCTCTTCGTCCCACTCTTCCTTCTGCATCACGATCGGCAGCGAGATGTGGTCCGAATACTTGCGGATGATGGATTTGAGCTTCCAGGACGAGAGCAGCTCTTCCTCGCCGGCGCGCAGGTGCAGGATGATGTCGGTGCCGCGGCCGGTCTTCTCGATGGCCTCGATGCTGTAGTCGCCCTCGCCGGTCGACTCCCAGCGCACGCCTTCGGAGGCGAAGGCGCCGGCGCGGCGGGTATTGACGATGACCTTCTCGGCCACGATGAAGGCCGAGTAGAAGCCGACGCCGAACTGGCCGATCAGGGCCGCGTCCTGCTGCTGGTCGCCCGAGAGCTTGCTGAAGAATTCCTTGGTGCCCGACTTGGCGATGGTGCCCAGGTGCGAGATGACTTCGTCGCGGCTCATGCCGATGCCGTTGTCCGAAATCGTGATGGTGCGCGCGTCCTTGTCGAAGGCGACCTTGATCTTCAGTTCATGGTCGTTGCCGTAGAGGGCGTCGTTGTTGATCGCCTCGAAGCGCAGCTTGTCGGCGGCGTCGGACGCGTTCGAGATCAGTTCGCGCAGGAAGATCTCCTTGTTCGAATACAAGGAGTGGATCATCAGTTGCAGCAGCTGTTTTACTTCAGCTTGAAAGCCAAGGGTTTCTTTTTCGGCGACAGCCATCTTATTCCTCGTTAAAAGACATGGTGGTTGGTTAAGCTCGTGGCATATAAGGGTAGCGAGAGAATTTTCAAGAGCTATTTTTTTGACAACGTTCGCGCGAGGCGCATCTTTTTCTGGGCAGCGTGTCGAATCCCCGCATCCCCGTTCGTCATGGGGATGGCAGCACCCGACAACCAGAACAGGAGATCCAACCATGAAACAGGCGACCCGCGCCATCCCCGAAGGCTTCCACACCATCACCCCGCACCTGGTCTGCGAAGGCGCGGCCAGGGCGCTGGACTTTTACCACGAGTGCTTCGGCGCCGTCGAGGTATCCCGCATGCCCGGTCCGGACGGCAGGATCATGCACGCCGAGATGCGCATCGGCGACTCGATGTTCATGCTGTGCGACGATTTTCCCGACTATGGCAGCCCCGGTCCGCTCGGTCTGAAGGGTTCGCCGGTCGTCATCCACCTCTATGTGCGCGACGCCGACGCCGTATGGGAACGCGCCATGGCGGCCGGCGCCAGGGCGACCATGCCGCTGGGCGACGCCTTCTGGGGCGACCGTTACGGCCAGTTCGTCGATCCCTTCGGCCACCGCTGGGCCGTCGCGACCCACATCCGCGACATGACGGTCGACGAGATCCAGCAAGCGATGGCCAGGGAGATGCCGCCCGAGTGCGGCGGCGCATGAACCTTTGACTTTGATTCAGGCCGCCAGGGCGCGCTCCAGCAGGCGGATCGTGCCCGCATCCTGCAGCGCCGCGACGTTCAGGCGCATATGGGTCGAGGCCAGCTGCTTCGGCGAAAACAGGCTGCCCGGCGCCAGCAGCAGTTCCTCGCGCATGGCGCGCGCCGCCACCGCATTGGTGTCGCGCCCGGCGTCGACCCAGACGAACATGCCCGCGCTCGGCGCGGGATCGGGGCGCAGGCCCAGCGCCTCCAGCTGGCGCAGCGCCTTGGGACGCGCCGCGTCGAGCCGGCCGCGCACCCGGTCGAGGTGCTTGCGGTACAGGCCCTCGGACAGGATTTTATAGACGACGCGCTCGCCGATGTCCGAGGTGGACAGGGTGCACAGCATCTTGCGGTCGGCCAGGCGCTGCGCGCGCTCCTGCGAGGTCGCGATGAAGCCGACGCGCAGGTTCGGCGCCATCGACTTCGAAAAGCCGCCCAGGTAGACCACGCGCTCCAGGCCATCCAGCGCCGCCAGCCGGGTCGCACCGCCCGGGTGCAGGTCGGCATAGATATCGTCTTCCACCACCGTGAAGTCGAACCGCTCCGCCAGGCGCAACAGGCCATAGGCCTTGGCCGCGGACAGCGAGCTCGAGCTCGGGTTGTGCAGCACCGAGTTGATCACGAAGAGCCTGGGATGGTAGAGGGCCGCCAGCTCGGCCAGCTGCTCCAGGTCCGGCCCGTCGGCCAGGCGCCGCACCCCCACCACGTTCAGGCCCAGCGCGGCAAAGGAGCCGAACATCAGGAACCAGGCCGGATCGTCGACCAGGATGGTGTCGCCGGGGCGGCAGAACTCGCGCGCCACCAGGTCGAGCGCCTGAGTCACGCCCAGGGTGGTGACGATGTTGTCCGGCGGCGCCTCGACCTCGATGTCGAGCAGCTTGTGCTGGAGCTGCTGGCGCAGGGGCAGGAAGCCCTGGGGCGCGCCGTAGCCCAGCAGGCCGGCGCTGTTCTGGCGGCTCAGCGAGCGCATGGCGTTCGCGACCGCCGGGCCGTCGAGCCAGTCGGCCGGCAGCACGCCGGCGCCCGGGGACAGCTGCATCGGCGCCTGGCGGAACAGGTTGCGCACCAGCCAGGCGATGTCGAGGGTGGCCGTACTGCTGGGGCCGGGCGCGGCCACGTGCCGGGCCGGCTGCGGGCGTTCGCGCACGAAGAAGCCGGCCCCGCGCCGCGAATCGAGGTAGCCCTGGGCCACCAGGCGGTCGTAGCTGGCCACCACGGTGAAGGGCGAGACGCCGTGCGTGGCCGCGAACTGGCGGATCGAGGGCATGCGCGCGCCGGGACGCAGCAGGCGCTCCTCGATGCGGCCGGCCACAAGACGCACGATCTGGTCGCCCAGCGGCTCGCCGGAGTCGCGCGAGAGGCTCAGGCTGCCTGAGGCGGGTGTATTGGTCATTTCGCCATCACAGTGAATGAATTATATAGGCAAGTGTACTGGGACTGTATTGGTGCGCATCGCTAGCATAGGCCTGTCGTCCTGACTATGCAATTGCCAACACGAAGGAAGTCCATGAGTATCGCTTTCTGCTCCCGCCCCGCCGCTCCCAGCCATACCGGCCGCGCCATGCTGCTCGGCCTGCTGGGGGTGGCCATGTTCAGCCTGACCATGCCGTTTACCCGTATCGCAGTGGCCGAACTCGACCCGATGTTCGTGACCTTCGGCCGGGCTCTGGGTGCGGCCATGCTGGCGGCGGCCTGGCTGGCCTTCAAGCGCGCGCCCCTGCCCCCGCGCGACGCGCTGGCGCCCCTGAGCGCCGTGGCGGCCGGCTGCATCGTCGGCTTTCCCCTGCTGACCTCGTTCGCACTGCGCACCCTGCCGGCCTTCCACGGCGCCCTGCTGGTCGGCGTGCTGCCGCTGGCGACCGCCCTGTACACGGCCCTGCGCGGGCACGAACGGCCCTCGCGCGGTTTCTGGGGCATGGCCGTGCTGGGATCGAGCCTGGTGGCCGCCTATGCGCTGGTGCAAGGCGGCGGTTCGCTGCACATGGCGGACCTGCTCGTCTTCGGCGCCGTGGCCTGCGCGGCGATCGGCTATGCCGAGGGCGGACGCCTGTCACGCAGCCTGGGCGGGCCGGAGACCATCTGCTGGGCCCTGCTGCTGTCGGCGCCCGCCTCCCTGGCCCTGCTGCTCTGGCATGGGCTGCCGGCGGCAAGCGGCGTCGGCCTGCGCGCCTGGCTGGCCTTTGGCTACGTCACCGCCATTTCGATGTTCATCGGCTTCTTCTTCTGGTATCGCGGCCTGGCCCTGGGCGGGGTGGCGCGGGTGGGGCAGGTGCAGCTGCTGCAGCCATTCCTGAGCCTGCTCGGCGCGGCCCTGCTGCTCGGGGAGGCGCTCACGCTCGGCAACTGCGTGTTCGCCCTGGCGGTGGCGGCCGTCGTGTTCGCCGGGCGCAAGATGGCCGTGCATCAGCAGAAATGAGCAGCAGTAAAACTGTATCGCACATGGCTGGCTGGACTTACAATATCGGCTTCCATCAACGCAAGGTATCGAAACCATGTCCGTCTACGACAAACTCAAAGAACTGAACATCACCCTGGCCGCGCCGGCCACCCCCGCCGCCGCCTACGTCATGTACGTGCAGACCGGCAACCTCGTGTTCATCTCGGGCCACATCGCCAAGAACGCCGACGGTTCGCCGAACGCCGGCATCCTGGGCCGCGACAAAACCACCGCCGATGGCCAGGCTGCTGCGCGCTCGGTCGCCATCGACCTGATCGGTACCCTGCAGGAAGCCGTGGGTGGCGACCTGAACCGCGTCAAGCGCATCGTCAAGGTAATGAGCCTGGTCGCGTCGACTCCGGAATACAACGAACAGCACCTGGTCACCAATGGCTGCTCGGAACTGATCGGCGAAGTGTTCGGCGAGGCCGGCAAGCACGCGCGCTCGGCATTCGGCGTGGCGTCGCTGCCGCGCGGCACCTGCGTCGAGATCGAACTGATCGCCGAAGTTGCCTGAACATTTGTTTTCAATTAGATAACATTTGTTGTAAAAGTACCGCTTGCGGGCCGGGCCTACCCGGCCCGGTCCATCCCCGAAGCCGCTACCCGCGTGCTTTATAATGGTCCGGCACTACCCGTGCGGTCCCTTCCAGTGAGAGGCGTCGAGCCTGAGATCAATATGAAAATCGAAAATCCAAACCCCATCCAGTGGCAGTTTTCGGAGCGCGCACAGCAGCTGCAAAGCTCGTTCATCCGCGAAATCCTGAAAATCACCCAGCGTCCGGAGATCATCTCCTTCGCCGGCGGGCTGCCATCGCCAGCCACCTTCCCGGTCGACGTCATGAAAGCGGCCTACGACAAGGTGCTGACCCAGACCGGTAAAGTCGCGCTGCAGTACGGCCCGACCGACGGCTACGGTCCGCTGCGGGAATGGATCGCGAACTCGCTCTCCACGGAAGGCTCGCGCATCCTGCCGGAACAGATCCTGATGACCTCGGGCTCGCAGCAGGCCCTGGACCTGCTGGGCAAGGTCCTGATCGACGAAGGCAGCCGCGTGCTGGTCGAGACCCCGAGCTACCTGGGCGCCCTGCAGGCCTTCTCGGTCTACCGTCCCGAATTCAAATCGGTCGTCACCGACGACCACGGCCTGGTGCCGTCGTCGATCGACGCCATCGCGCAAGGCGCGCGCCTGCTGTACGCGCTGCCGAACTTCCAGAACCCGACCGGCCGTTCGCTGTCGATCGAGCGCCGCCAGGAGCTGGTGGAAACCTGCGCGCGCCTCGGCCTGCCGCTGATCGAGGACGATCCTTACGGCACCCTGTCCTACCGCGGCGAGCCGATGCCGAAGATGGTCGCCATGAACCCGGACGGCGTGATCTACATGGGCTCCTTCTCGAAGGTCCTGACCCCGGGCATCCGCCTCGGCTACGTCTGCGCCCCGCTGCCGCTGGTGCGCCGCCTCGAACTGGCCAAGCAGGCCGCCGACCTGCACACCGCCCAGCTGACCCAGATGGTCGTGCACGAGGTGGTCAAGGACGGCTTCCTGGACCAGCACATCCCGACTATCCGCAAGCTCTACGGCGACCAGTGCCAGGTCATGCTCGACGCGATGGCCGAGCACTTCCCGGCAAGCGTCACCTGGACCAAGCCCGAAGGCGGCATGTTCATCTGGGTCACCCTGCCGAAGAGCATCGACGCGATGAAACTGCTGGACCAGTCGCTGGCCGCACGCGTGGCCTTCGTGCCGGGCGCGCCGTTCTACGCCAACGAGCCGGAAACCAACACCCTGCGCCTGTCCTTCGTGACCGTGCCGCCGGAACGCATCCGCGAAGGCATTGCCATCCTGGGCAAGCTGATCAAGGACATGCTGTAATCCACGCCGGGCGGCGTCCCCGCCGCCCGCTTCCACCGCCGGTTTCGGCCGGCGCGTGACCCAAGGTTGTTTTGCTGCAACATTTGCATGTTTCGTGGATAAAAGGCAACACTCGTTGCCGCAAGCGATGATGATCGGAGTATGATTTCCGGTCACACTCAGCCTTATCCAGCGACTGTATGAATCCCCCCACCTTCGCGATCCCGGCGCCCGCGCGCCAGGCCGCGATCCTGATCGTGGACGACGCGCCCGCCAGCCTCGGACTGCTGCAGGACATGCTGCGCGGCCAGGGTTATCGCACCTTCGTCGCCACTTCCGGCGAACGTGCGCTGGATCTTGCCGAGCGAGTCCAGCCCGACCTGATCCTGCTCGACGTGATGCTGCCCGGCCTCGATGGCCTGGAAACCTGCCGCCGCCTGAAGGCCCAGCCCACGACCGCCGACATTCCCGTCGTTTTCGTGAGCGCCTGTTCGGCGTCCGAGGACATCGTCGCCGGCTTCGACTGCGGCGCTGCCGACTATATCGCCAAGCCGCTGCGCCTGCCTGAAGTCTGCGCCCGCGTGCGCGCCCAGCTGCGCTTGCGCTCCGCCAGCCAGAGCGACACCCGCCAGGCGCGCCACCTGCGCATGATCGTCGAGGGCATGGACGAAGGCCTGATGCTGCTCGGCCTGGACGGCCGCATCCAGTACGCCAACCCGGCCAGCGAGCGCTGCCTCGGCTACAGCGGCAGCGAGCTCGCGGGCCGCCAGCTGGCGGCGCTGCTGGCCGAGCCGGCCGCCAACGACTACGCCGCCTTCTTCGAGCACAGGAGCGGCACCCACGACGGCGCGGTGCTGGAGCGCTGCCGCGGCACCCGCGAAGTGCTGCTGCAGCAGCGCGACGGCACGGTGCGCGCCATGGACCTGAGCCTGTCGCCGATGGCCTCCGGCGAGCAGCTCTTCGTCGCCCTGCTGCACGACATCGCCCACCACAAGCGCTCCGAGGACGCCCTGCAGCGCGCGGCCCTGGCCGACCCGCTCACCGGCATCGCCAACCGCCGCCACTTCGACGCCTGCCTCGACCGCGAATGGCAGCGCGCCATGCGCAACGGCCAGCCGCTCTCGCTGCTGGTGCTCGACGTCGACCATTTCAAGCGCTACAACGACATGCTCGGCCACGCCGCCGGCGACCAGTGCCTGCAGGCGATCGCCAGCACGGTGCGCGCCCAGGCCCTGCGCGCCACCGACCTGGCAGCCCGCTACGGCGGCGAGGAGTTCGTGCTGCTGCTGCCCGAAACGCCCTATGAAGGCGCTGCCAAGATGGCCGAAGCGCTGCGCGCCGACATCGAGCGCCTGCGCGTGCCGCACCCGGGCGCGGACGCCGACTTCGTCACCGCCAGCGTGGGTGCGGCAACCATCGTGCCGACCCAGTTCGACGCCCTGGGCTCGCTGTTCGTGGCGGCCGACCGGGCCATGTACGAGGCCAAGGCGGGCGGGCGCAATCGTGCTCGCGCCGTGCGCGCGGGGTATGCCTGGGAATCGGTACAGCACGCGCTGGCTCGGTAGGGTGGTCGGCTTCGCCGCGCGTTCAGCCAGTTCAGGCGCCGCCACAACGCATCCGTGAGTTGAACGCGCGGACGGGGAACCCGTCCACCCTACAGTTGCTCCGGATAGCCGGTGATGCGGGCGATGTCGCGGTACATCGGCTGCAGCCGCCTGTACATCTTCAGGTACACCTCGCGGTAAAGGCGCTCGTAGATGCGCCGGCTATCTGCGTTCGGCGTGAACACCTTGCCGACCCGCGTCATCGCCCCGATCGCGGCATCGAAATCCGGGTGCAGCCCGAGACCGACGGCGGCATCGATGGCGGCGCCCAGCCCCGAGGTTTCGTACACATGCGGCCGCGCGGTCGGCAGGCCGAAGATATCGGCCGTGAGCTGCATCGCCGCGTCGCTCTGGGAGCCGCCCCCCGAAACGCGCAGTTCCGTGATGCGCACCCCGCCGCGCCGCTCGATGCGCTCCTTCCCTTCGCGCAGCGCATACGCCAGCCCTTCCAGGATCGCCCGGTACACGTGGGCGCGCGTGTGCACGTCGCCGAAACCGATGATGGCGCCCTTGGCTTCGCGCCCCGGCACCCGGATGCCCGGGGTCCAGTAGGGCTGCAGCATCAAGCCCATGGCGCCGGGCGGCACCGCGTTGGCCAGTTCGTCGAACAGGCGCTCGGGCGCCACGTCTTCCAGCAGGGCGCGCGACTGCTCGTGGTGGCCGAACTGCTCCTTGAACCAGTTGACCATCCAGTAGCCGCGGAAGACCTGCACCTCGGTGTTGTAGGCGCCCGGAATCGCGGCCGGATACGGCGGCACGAAGGGCGTCACCTCGACGTAGCGTCTGGTCGTCGTGTTGATGGTGGCGGTGGTGCCGTAGCTGAGGCACCCCACGTGCGGCGCACTGCAGCCGGCGCCGATCACTTCACAAGCCTTGTCGGCGGCGGCGGCCAGCAGGGGCAGGCCGTGGGGGATGCCGGTCTGCTGCGCGGCGTCCAGGCTGATCGCGCCGAGACGGGCGCCGGGTTCGAGCAGCTCCGGCAGCATGCGGGGCAGCACGGCGAGGGCCTGCCATTTCCAGTCGCGCTTCCCGGCCCACCTGCGGCGCCGGTAGTCGAAAGGCAGGTAGGCTACCTGCGAGCCCGAGGAATCGGCGAAGCGCCCGCACAGGCGGTAGTTCAGCCAGCCCGACAGCAACAGGAGCTTGTGGGTGGCCTCCCAGACCTGCGGCTGGTGGGCGCGGATCCAGTTGATCTCGGCCTCGCCGCGGAAGTAGTCGATGGTGGCGCTCACGCGCGCCAGGGTGAAGGCGCCGCGCCACAGCGGTCCGATCGGCGGCACGGTGTCGGTGCGGCGCTGGTCGAGCCAGGTGATCGCCGGACGCAGCGGCCGGCCTTCGGCGTCGACGTTGACGATGGTGCCGCGCTGGGTGGTCACGGCCACGCCCGCGATGCGCGCGCGGTCGGCGCCGGGCTTGCTCCACAGTTCCCGGCAGGCGGCGCACAAGGCTTGCCAGAAGCCTTCCGCATCGTGTTCGGCCCAGCCGGGTTCCGGGCTGCGGTAGTCCAGCAGCGGCACTTGGGCCTTGGCGACGATGTCTCCGCGCAGGTCGAACAAGAGCGCGCGCACGCTCTGGGTGCCGTTGTCGATGGCGAGGATCAGCGGGTCAGTCGTCATGGCTGTCGAGTGGACTGTAATGCGAGCGCCACAGGGCGAGATAGTCGCGCTGTTCGGCGTCCCAGCGCGCATCGTTCCAGCCGAGTTCCGGCTGGCAGATGGCGCGGATGCGGGCCAGGTGCGCGGCGCCGCCCGCCTGCAGCTGGATGCCCAGGCGGGTACGGCGCAGCAGCAGGTCCTCCAGGCGGTGCACGCTTTCAGCACGCGCGGCCCAGCGCAGCTCGGCCCAGGGCGTCAGCGTGCCGGGGATGAGCTCCAGTTCGCCCTCGCGGGCGGCATCGACCAGCTCCTGCGCATGGCGGCCATGGCGCCCGGCGAGGCGCTGCAGCAGCGCGGCCGGCACGCGATGCGTACCGGTGGGAGGCGCCCGGTGCGCGAACACCGGCTGCGGGGCCAGGACGGGCCGCCAGTGGGGCAACTGGCGCGCCACGTGGGCCAGCGTATCGAGGGCGATGGCGCGGAAAGTGGTGAGCTTGCCGCCGGTGACGCCGACCAGGCCCGGCTCCTCCCACACCAGGTGCTCGCGCGTCGCCTTCGAAGGCGCCCCGTGCCTGCCGCTGTCGAGGACCGGGCGCACGCCGGCGTAGGTGGCCACGACATCCGCGCCGCTCAGGTCCAGCTGCGGAAACTGCGCACGCAAGGCGGTCATCAGGTAATCGAACTCGGCGCGGGTCACGCGGGCTTCGTCATGCAAGCCTTCCCCATGGTCGACGTCGGTGGTGCCGGCCAGGGTCACGCCCTCCCAGGGAAAGGCGAACACGGGACGGCCGTCGATCGGGTGCATCAGGCTCACCGCCTGCGCCAGCGGCAGGCGCCAGCCCGGGATCACCAGGTGGCTGCCGCGCAGCGGCCGCAGGCGGGGACTTGTGCCCTGCCCGGCCAGGCCGCCCGCCCAGGCGCCGGTGGCGTTGACGACGACGCGCGCCAACACATCGACCGTGCTTCCGCCACGCGCATCGCGCAGCCGCGCACCAATCACCCGCCCGTCGGTGCGCAGCAGGGACTCGACCGCCACATAGTTGCGCGTCTCGGCGCCGTGCGCGCGCGCCTCGTCCAGCACGCGCAGCACCAGGCGCGCGTCGTCGGTCTTGGCATCCATGTAGCGGATGCCGCCCTGCAGCCCCGCCTGCGCGATGTTCGGCGCCAGCATCGCGAAGCGGTCGGCGTCGAGCCAATGGGGCTCGCGCCGGCCGGCGAGGAAATCGTAGACGGCCAGGCCGGCGAGGAAGCTGCGCCGTTTGCGCCGGCTGGCGCCATAGTCGGCAAAGGCGAAGCCCTGCGGCTCGACCAGGCCGGGCGCGTCGCGCAGCAGGGCTTCGCGCTCGCGCACCGATTCGCGCGTCAGGCGCAGTCGCCCCTCTGCCAGGTAGCGCAGGCCACCGTGCACCAGCTTCGAGGACCGGCTCGAGGTGCCCCAGGCAAAATCGCGCTGCTCGACCAGCAGCGAGCGCAAGCCGCGGCGCGACGCCTCCAGCAGGATGCCGGCGCCGGTTATCCCGCCGCCGATCACCAGCAGGTCCCAGTCGCCGGCCTTCATGAGGCGAGCAGCTTGCCCGGATTCATGCGGCCGTCCGGATCGAACTGGCGGAACAGCGCCGCCATCGCCTTCATCCCGAGCTCGCCCTTCTCGACCTCCAGCCAGGGCGCATGGTCGACGCCCACGCCATGCTGGTGGCTGATGGTGCCGCCGGCGGCGACGATCGCTTCCGACACCCGGTCCTTCAGGCGGCGCCAGCGCAGCATGTCGGCCTCGAAATCGCCCGTCAGACGGAACACGAAGGTCGAGTACACGCTGGCGCCCTGGGGATAGATGTGCGACAGGTGGGTGTAGGCGTGGACCCGCTCGCCGGATGCATGCAGGGCGTTGGCGGCGGCGCGCTCGATGCCTTCCATCGCCTGCGTCACGCGCGGCCAGTCGACCGCCGTTTCGACGGTGTCGATCGCATAGCCCTGGGCCCAGGCCGCGTTGCGCAGGTAGACGTTGCGGAAGCGGTTGCGGCGCCAGCGCTCGCCCAGGCCGCGGCCCACGTGCACGCCGCGGTGACGGCGCGCCAGGCCGAGCGCCGCCCGCAACGCCGGCAGGGCCTGCGCCCGGTCGCCGCTCACCCCGATCATCAGCATGCATTTGCCCTGGCCGCAGCCGCGCAGGCGCAGCCATCCCTCCAGCAGGCGCACCAGCTTCGCGTGGCCGGCGAGGGTCAGCGTGGTCGTGGTCTCGACCGCGTTCGACAGGCGCAGCATCGACAGCGGCAGCCGCGCCTGCGCCAGTTCGCGCACCGCGTTCAGCGCACGTTCCCAGTCGGGGAAGAACACCGCATGGAAGGCTTCATGCCGCGGCAGGCGGCTGATGCGCACCGTCGCGTGGGTGACGATGCCGAGGCGCCCTTCGGAACCGAGCACCATCTCGCGCAGGTCGACCCCGGCGCTCGATGCCGGGAAGGTCGGGATGTCGAGGGTGCCCGCCGGCGTCTCGACCCGGCCGCCGGCGAACAGCTGCTCGATGCGGCCGTAGCGCAGCGACTGCTGGCCAGAGGAGCGCGTCACCACCCAGCCGCCCAGGGTCGAGTATTCGAAGGATTGGGGGAAGTGGCCGAGGGTGTAGCCGTGGGCGCGCAGCTGGGCTTCCAGGTCGGGACCGGCCACGCCGGCGCAAAAGGTGGCCAGCTGGGCCTCGCGGTCGAGCGAGACCATGGCGCGCATGCGGCTCATGTCGATGCTCAGCACCGGCCTGGCCGCATCAATCACGCCGAGGTGGCCGGCCACGCTGGTGCCGCCGCCATAGGGGATGACGTCGGCGCCGCTGGCGGCGGCGAAGTCCAGCAGGCTGCGCACCTGTTCCGAGCATTCCGGGTAGCCGACGCCATCCGGCGCCGCATGCACGCGGCCGTGGCGCAGGCGCAGCCAGTCGGGCAGGCTCTGGCCGAGCGCGTGGCGCAGCCGGGTTTGCGGCGTGGCGTCGACCAGCGGGTGAGCCGGAAGGCGGCCGGGCTGCAGTGCGGCGCAGGCTGCGTCAAAGCTGGCGTCCTGCGGCGCCGTGCCCGGACCGATCCGGGAAGTCAGGAAGGCCAGCGCCTCTTCGCCCAGCGCCATGTCGATCCCATCGTCGCCCCAGCCATTCCACCGCCGCATTGCCATCCCTCTTATATATACTGTTGATTGTCTTTCATGCCAGAGTAAGCATTCGTTCCTCAACCGTATTGCGCTTTCATGACACAGCCTTGCTCCATTGCGTCAACTTTGCCCCCGGATGGCGGCCGGGTGACGGGTTCCTACCTGCAGCCGCTCGTGGAGACGGCCGCGGCGCGCGGCATCACGGCCGAGCGCCTGGCCGCTGCCGCGGGCCTGCCGGCCGGCGTCCTGAGCCCCCTGCCCGACTCGCTCGCCGCACGCGACTACATCGCCCTGCTGGATGCGGGCGCCATGCTGACGAACGACCCGCATTTCGGCCTGCACGTGGGCGAACGGGTCCGTCCCGGCACCTACACGGTCTACGGCCTGGTCCTGATGGCCTGCCGCGACGTCGGCCAGGCGCTGGAACAGACGCAGCGCTACGAAGCGCTGGCCCATGACCTGGGCCGCACGCGGCTCGGCGTCGACGGCGCCGACGCGCTCTACGCCTGGATCAGCCATTACCCCGCCGCCTCGCGCCACCTGGTGGAAAGCGTGTTCGCCGGCATCCGCATCTTCGGCAGCTGGCTGGCCGGACGCCCGCTCAGCCCGCGCCATATCGCCTTCGTTCACCACAGCGACGCGCCACCGGACGAGTACGAGCGCGTGCTGGGCGTACGCCCGCAGTTTGGCGCGGCCGGCAACGTAGGACGTTTCGACGCCGCCATCCTCGCCATGCCGGTGCCGGACGCCGATCCCAGCCTGTATCCGGTGCTGCGCCAGCACGCCGAGCGCCTGCTGGGCGCCCGCAACGCCGCCGGCGACGGCATCCTGGCCCAGGTCCGCTCGCTGCTCATCGGACAGCTCCCGCAAGGTGGCGCGCGCCTGCCCGCGGTTGCGGCGGAACTCGGCATGTCGCCCCGCACCCTGCAGCGCAAGCTGGCCGATGCCGGTTCCAGCTTCCAGGACCTGCTCGACGGCGCCCGCTACGAGCTTGCCCGCGACTACCTGCGCCAGCGCGAGCTGGGCCTGGTCGACATCGCCTTCCTGCTGGGCTACCAGGAACAAAGCGCCTTCACCCACGCCTTCCGCGAGTGGTCCGGCGTCAATCCCGGCGCCTGGCGGGAACATTTCCAACTCCGGTGTCAGGTCTGACAAACAACTCCGGTGTCAGGTCTGACAAATGGACACGAGCTCAGCGCTATGCCCGCCTAATGTTCAGTTCGTGTCCGAATGTCAGACCTGACACCGAGTTTGGACACCGAGTCTGGCCCCAAATCAGGCAGCCTGAGCAGCCGTCCATCGCCCCTTCGTGCAAGGGCTATAATTGCCAGAATATCGAAAGCGCACATACCGGTTACCGACGTGAATCTCCATCTCGACCAGCTCCACCCCTACCCCTTCGAACAGCTGCGCCAGCTCTTCAGCGGGGTGACTCCGAACGCCGCCTACAGCCCGATCAGCCTGGGCATCGGCGAACCCAAACACCCGACCCCGGGCTTCATCGAAAAAGCCCTGGTGCACGCGATGTCGGGCCTGTCGAGCTACCCCAGCACCCACGGCAACGAGGCGCTGCGCGTGGCGATCGCCGGCTGGCTCGAGCGCCGCTACGGGATTCCGGCGGTCGATGCGAACACCATGGTGCTGCCGGTGAACGGCTCGCGCGAGGCGCTGTTCGCCTTTGCCCAGTGCGTCGTCGACGGCTCGCAGGGCGATGCGCTGGTGATGAGCCCGAACCCCTTCTACCAGATCTACGAAGGGGCGGCCCTCCTGTGCGGCGCCCGGCCTTACTACGTGAACTCCGAGCCGGGCCGCAATTTCGCGCCCGACTACGGCAGCGTGCCGGATGAGGTGTGGTCGCGCGTGCAGCTGCTCTACGTCTGCTCGCCCGGCAATCCGACCGGGGCCGTGCTCACGCTGGAAGACTGGAAGCAGCTCTTCGAACTCGCCGACCGCCACGGCTTCGTGATCGCATCGGACGAGTGCTATTCCGAGATCTATTTCGGCTCCACGCCGCCGCTGGGCGCGCTGGAAGCGGCGCACCAGCTGGGCCGCAGCAGCGGCGAGCGTCCCTACGCGAACCTGGTCGTGTTCTCCAGCCTGTCGAAGCGCTCCAACGTGCCCGGCATGCGCTCGGGCTTCGTGGCCGGCGACCCGCAGTTGATGAAGAAATTCCTGCTCTACCGCACCTATTGCGGCGGTGCGATGTCGCCGCCGGTCCAGGCGGCTTCCGTGGCCGCGTGGAGCGACGAGCACCACGTGCAGGACAACCGCGCGCTCTACCGCGAGAAGTTCAACCTCATCACCCCGCTGCTCAAGCAGGTGATGGACGTCGAACTGCCGGACGCCGGCTTCTACCTGTGGGCCGACGTGCGCCGCAGCGGCCTTTCCGACACCGAGTTCGCACGCCGCCTGTACGACGAATATAATGTGACGGTTTTGCCGGGAAGCTATCTTGCACGCGAAGCGCACGGCCTCAACCCGGGCCGCAACCGCATTCGCATGGCGCTGGTCGCGAGCGTCGACGAAGGACTCGAAGCCGCCAACCGCATCGTCGAGTTCTGCAAGAGCCTCTGAGGCAGCACCACTGAAATATCCTAACCAGAGAATCGCATCATGACCCAACAACTCCAGAACATCATCGACACCGCGTGGGAACAGCGCGCGGAGATCAGCCCGAGCAGCGCCAGCCTTGAGGTGCGCGACGCGGTCGCCCACGTGCTCGCGGGCCTCGACGCCGGCACCCTGCGCGTGGCGCAGAAAGACAGCGGCAGCTGGGTCGTGAACCAGTGGATCAAGAAGGCCGTCCTGCTGTCCTTCCGCCTGGAGAACAACGTGCCGGTGCCGGCCGGCGGCGGCATGCAGTTCTACGACAAGGTCCCGACCAAGTTCGCCGACTACACCGCCGAAGACTTCGCCAGGGGCGGCTTCCGCGTGGTGCCGCCGGCCGTCGCCCGTCGCGGCAGCTTCATCGGCAAGAACGTGGTCCTGATGCCGTCCTACGTCAACATCGGCGCCTACGTCGACGAAGGCGCGATGGTCGATACCTGGGCCACCGTCGGCTCCTGCGCCCAGATCGGCAAGAACGTCCACCTGTCGGGCGGCGTCGGCATCGGCGGCGTGCTGGAACCGATGCAGGCCAACCCGACCATCATCGAAGACAACTGCTTCATCGGCGCGCGTTCCGAGATCGTCGAAGGCGTGATCGTGGAAGAGAACTCGGTGATCTCGATGGGCGTGTACATCGGCCAGTCGACCAAGATCTACAACCGCGAAACCGGCGAAGTCACTTACGGCCGCGTGCCGTCGGGCTCCGTGGTGGTGTCGGGCAGCCTGCCGTCCGCCGACGGCAAGTACAGCCTGTACTGCGCCGTGATCGTCAAGCGCGTGGATGCACAGACCCGTTCGAAGACCGGCATCAACGAGCTGCTGCGCGGCGACTGAGCATGACCCGGCCGGCCATGTGAATGGCCGGCCACACGACCAAAGGAGACGATGCCATGGCCATGGACCGCCTGTTCCAGCTGATGAAGGAGAAGAACGCTTCCGACATGTTCTTCGCCGTGAACTCGCCGGTGCACATCAAGATCAACGGGAACCTCATCCCGATCAACCAGCATCGTCTCGAACCGGAAAACATCCTCTCCCTGCTGTCCGAGATCGCCACGCCCGAGCAGATGCAGGAGCTCGAGCGCGAGAACGAACTGAATATGGGCGTATCAAGGCCGAACCTCGGCCGCTACCGCCTGTCGGCCTTCCGCCAGCGCGGCTCGATCTCGGCCGTGTTCCGCTTCGTGCCGGCCACCATTCCGCCGCTCGGCGAACTGGGCCTGCCGCCCGTGCTGTCCGAGCTGATCATGGAAAAGCGCGGCCTGCTGCTGATCGTCGGCGCCACGGGTTCCGGCAAGTCGACCACCATCGCCTCGATGCTGGACCACCGCAACGAACAGCGCACCGGCCACATCCTGACGCTGGAAGACCCGATCGAGTACCTCTTCAAGAACAAGAAGTCGATCGTCAACCAGCGCGAGATCGGCAGCGACGCCACCAGTTTTGCCACCGCCCTGCGCAACTCGATGCGCCAGGCGCCGGACTGCATCCTGATCGGCGAAATCCGCGACAAGGAAACCATGGCGGCCGCGCTGGCCTATGCGCAGTCGGGCCACCTGGTCCTGGCCACGCTCCACGCCAACAACAGCTACAACGCGCTGAACCGCATCATCAGCTTCTACCCGATCGAGAACCGCGCCGCCCTGCTGCAGGACCTGGCATCGAGCGTGAAGGCGATCGTCTCGCAGCGCCTCGTGAAGTCCGCCGCGGGCGGCCAGCGCCAGGCCGCGGTCGAGGTCATGCTGAACACTCGCTACATCGCCGACCTGATCGAAAAGGGCGAAATCGGCCAGATCAAGGACGCGATGGACAAGAGCCTGTCGCCGGGCTCGCAATCCTTCGAGACCGCCCTGCTCAAGCTGGTCAAGGACGGTCTCGTGACGCAGGAAGAAGCGCTGGCGAACGCCGACTCGGCCACCAACCTGCTCTGGCTGCTCAACAACGGGCCGGAAAGCCAGGTCCAGCCCGAGGACGAAAACAAACCGGCCGAACCGCAGGCCACCTCCTTTACGGAGTTCACCCTCAATCCCTGATGTTCGAGCTCAGCCAGCTGCGCTGCTTCGTCGCCGTCGCCGAGGAGCTGCATTTCAGCCGCGCGGCCGAGCGCCTGAACATGACCCAGCCGCCGCTCAGCCGCCAGATCCGGCTGCTCGAGCACCACGTCGGCGTCCAGCTCCTCGAACGTAACAGCCGCACCGTCAGCCTCACGGCGGCCGGCAAGGCCTTCTTCCCGGAGGCGGCGCGCATCCTGCGCATCGCCGAGGAAGCGACCTTCGCAGCCCGCCGCGCCGCCAAGGGCGAACAGGGCAACCTCGCCATCGGCTTCACGTCCGCCTCCGGCTACAGCCTGCTGCCGGAAGTCGTGCGCCGCCTGCGCGAATGCGCGCCCGGGGTGTCGCTCACGCTCAAGGAACTGGTCAGCACCGCGCAGGTCGAGGCCCTGAACGCGGGTGAGCTCGACCTCGGCCTGCTGCGTCCCCACCCCATGAACGGCGAGCTGGAAAGCCGCCTGATCGCCACCGAGTCGCTGATGCTCGCGATTCCCGAAGGCGAGGCCGATGCCTGGCCGCTCGAGCCGGCCTTGGGCGACCTGCACGGCAAGCCCTTCGTCATGTATTCGCCCTACGAGGCGCGGCCCTTCTACCTCATGCTGAGCGAACGCTTCGCCCGCGCCGGCGTCGTGCCGGATATCGTCGAACACATCGGCCAGGTGCACACCATGCTGGCCCTGGTGCGCGCCGGCGTGGGCGCAGCCCTGATCGCGGAAGGCGCCTCGCGCCTGAAATTCGACGGCATCGTCATGCGCCGCCTGGCCACCGAGCCCGTCGAGATGGTCTGCACCTGGCGCCGCGACAACGACAATCCGGTGCTTGCGCTGTTCAAGCAACGCATCCTGCCTGGTTTCGACAGCAACTAACCCCCGATTGATTCAATCAGTGAATCGGTCGCAACACTCTTTGATTTGGTCTTGAATCGATCGGCGCCTATGATCGCTGATAACGAAGCCACCCTTTCAAAGCCAGCGAGATCATGAAACATACCGGCACCCCCATCGTCACCAGCCTGCGCGTCGTCCCCGTCGCCGGCCAGGACAGCATGCTGCTCAACCTCTCCGGCGCACACGGCCCCTGGTTCACCCGCAACATCGTCATCCTCACCGACAGCGCCGGCAACACCGGCCTGGGCGAGGTGCCGGGCGGCGAGAAGATCCGCCAGACCATCGAGGACGCGCGCGAACTCGTCGTCGGCAAGTCGCTGGGCGACTACAACTGCGTGCTCAACGCGATGCGCAAGGCGTTCGCCGACCGCGACGCCGGTGGCCGCGGCCTGCAGACATTCGACTTGCGCACGACCATTCACGCGGTCACCGCGGTGGAATCGGCCCTGCTCGACCTGCTCGGCCAGTTCATGAACGTCCCGGTCGCCGCCCTGCTGGGCGAAGGCCAGCAGCGCGACGCGGTCGAGATGCTGGGTTACCTGTTCTACGTGGGCGACCGCAAGAAAACCGGCCTGGCCTATCGCAGCGAAGAGGATGCGGACAACGCCTGGATCCGCCTGCGCAATGAAGAAGCCCTCACGCCGGAATCCATCGTGCGCCTGGCCGAGGCGACGCGCGAGCGCTACGGCTTCAACGACTTCAAGCTCAAGGGGGGCGTACTGAGCGCGGATGAGGAGATGGAAGCCATCGTCGCCCTGCACGAACGCTTCCCCGAAGCGCGCGTGACGCTCGACCCGAACGGCGGCTGGCTGCTCAAGGACGCGATCCGCGTCTGCCGCGACAAGCACGGCATCCTGGCCTACGCCGAAGACCCCTGCGGCGCCGAAGGCGGCTTCTCGGGCCGCGAAGTCATGGCCGAGTTCCGTCGCGCCACCGGCCTGCCGACCGCCACCAACATGATCGCCACCGACTGGCGCCAGATGGCCCACTCGATCCAGCTGCAATCGGTCGACATCCCGCTGGCCGACCCGCACTTCTGGACCATGCAGGGCTCGGTGCGCGTGGCCCAGCTATGCGAGATGTTCGGCCTGACCTGGGGCTCGCACTCGAACAACCACTTCGACATTTCGCTCGCCATGTTCACCCACGTGGGCGCGGCGGCGCCGGGCAAGGTGACAGCGATCGATACGCACTGGATCTGGCAGGACGGCCAGCGCCTGACCAAGGAGCCGTTCAAGATCGAAGGCGGCATGGTGCACGTGCCGAAGAAGCCGGGCCTGGGCATCGAGCTCGATGCGCTTGAGTTGGAGAAGGCGCTCCAGGCGTACAAGAACATGGGCCTGGGCGCCCGTGACGACGCGGTCGCGATGCAATACCTCGTTCCAGGTTGGAAATTCGACAACAAGCGTCCCTGCCTGGTGCGCTGATCTTGTAGGGTGGTCGGCTCCGCCGACCGCGCGTTCAGCCAGTTCGAGCGCAGCCACAGCGCATCCGTGAGTTGAACGCGCGCACGGCAAAGCCGTGCACCCTACCCCTTCTGTGTACAATCTTCCCCTGCGAAGCTTGTGCTATCCTCGCGCGTTTCCAAATTTTAAGACCCGCGCCCATGACCATCACCCTCTACGGCATCCCCAACTGAAGGACGTCGTCCACATGAGTTGACGCTACTCGCCTAAGCCCTTGATAATGCTTGAGTTTTCAACTCCACCTTGTACCACAACGCAAGCGCAATACATGCCGAACCGATGCGTACGGCACGTCCATGCGGTTGCTACACGTGGTCTATCGAATGTCCGACTATCTCATCAGGCGCGGCGGGCGCTATAGCTTCCGCAGACGGTACCCAACAGACGTGGCAGCAATTCTTGGCAAGGTCGAATTCGTCAAGGCACTTGGCACTGCCGACCGTCGAGAAGCGGAGAAGCTCGCCCGCCTAGTTAATGTCAAATTTGACAACATTTGCGAAGAGAGTCTGATCAGCCTCGCGAGAGAGCCTGCTGAGCCGTCGAAGACCGCAGATGACCCTGTGCCGCCCCAAAGTGACGAAGAGGCCACACGGAGCGTTCTGGCACGTCTGCCGGGCATTATCCGAACCATGACTGAGTCTGTGATTGCCGAGCAATCCCGGAATCGGGCTGGATGGGCCGATGCCCTATCTTGGCAGAGACGAGCGTTGAAGGCCCAGATCGCGGGTCAAATGCCAGCCAGCATAGCGATGGTCCCAGTTGAAGCGCGCGCTGCGCTTGAAGCGCTGGAAGCCGCAGCTCGCGGAGAGCCGATGAATGTGGCCGCTAACCTCCCCTCACCTCCATTAGTCGCCGGAACCCCATCTGTTCGCCCAGTCGAGAAGGAGTCGCTATTGGACCGGGAGATGCTGAATGCTGCCTTTGAAGAATACTCGCTCGGCAAGTCTCCTCGTCGCGTAGCACTCGCACTACGCCAGGCGAACAAGGTCTTGCACCTTCCGTGTAGTCGAGAGGAAGCGGTTGCCGCGATCTCAAAGCGGTGTACTGATGAGCTGTTAAAAGACAAGAAGCGCGCATCTGTCTGGACCGAAGCCTCGGCAGTCATCGCAGTGCTAAAGCAGGTGCCAGGGTGGCACAACTTCGAGGTTCCCAAAGTAGGCGCGCTGAAGCAGCTCAAGGGCGCAGGCAGGGCTAGCCAAGACGCGCGCTCGCCTATGCCGGTTTCTGTCCTTCACACGATACTGGGAAACCTACCCAAGAACTTGCCCCGTGGTGGTGGCTATTGGCATGCCACGCTGCTGTTGTGCGCCCTTTACGGTCTACGTCCCGGTGAATTGCTTCGGTCTGGGCCGGAAGCACTACAAGTCCGCAAGGACGTGTTCGACGTTGAACGCTTGGTGTTCAAGGTGGGATTGAACGGTGCGAAGAATGTTGCTAGCAAACGAGACCTGCCTATCTCGGATGAGGTACGGCCTTTGTTTGAGCTTGCGCTAAGCATGGGCAGCTGCTCATCCGAGACTGCGAGAACTCGGGTTGAGCGCCTGAACGGACTGGTCAAGAAATCCCAGCCGTGTAGCGCTTTTACGCATACGTTGTATAGCGTCCGCCATCTATTCGCTGACGTGGCTCGGTCATGCAACTACAGCGAGGATCAGTTCGGCCCTCTGCTAGGCCATGCATCGAAGGCCGACATTACGCGAGTGTATGGAGGAAAAGCCCCGCTGGACTTCAACTCAGAACTGTTGAGTGCGGTACAGCGCAAGCTGTTCCCGCTTGGCTTAGCCGACTTCTGGCCTGCCGAGCTACGTCGGCCTAAACCCACACCTTAAAATTTTTTATCTCATGCGAGGGGGGTCTCTCTGACTCTCGCGCCTGATCGCCCCCTACTCCCGTCCTGCTTAAAGGCCCGCATCGAGAAGCAAGTCTGAGGGCCGACACGATAACGCTACCGCCAGCTTAGCCACATTGAGCATAGTGACGTTTCGTTCACCGCGCTCGATCTTCCCCATGTGCGAGCGATCGATTCCAGCGTGATCGGCTAACGCTTCCTGAGACAGATTCAATGCCTTCCGACGCGCGCGCACCGCCTCACCTAGTGAAACTAGGAGGTGGTTCTTGTCAGTCGTTCCCGATACCCTTGGCATACTGCCAATGGTCGCGTTATGATGGGTCTATGACCACGGCATTTACGACCCATCCGGATCGATGCTCGGTTAGGAGACTAAATTGAAAGCTGTAAAGCGGCTATGTGCAATTGCTATTCTCACGTTACCTCATCATGCGAACGCGGCGGGTCTAACCGAGATGTGTACGGCAGTCGGTGGGCTGTTCAGGGACGCACTCCTAGCTGAGTCACTCAAGATCGCATTCGATGAAAACCATGAGTGGAAAGCTAAGCTCTATCATAGCCTTCCTCCGAGCTGGAAAGAGCAGCTCGACAAAGACATTGCAGAGATCAAACCTAAGCTGATCCCAGCAACAGCGCTCATCCTAAAGCAAGTACCAGCGTGGAATGAGCAAGGACTAGATGGAATGCGCAGAGCACGGCAGGAAATCTTCACACGGCTCAGGCCGATGGAGGATGCTTATCTCATCGGATGCATTAAGAGGCTGCAAGACTAACCACTATAGTTGCGCGCTTACTCATCGACAATCGCACCTTCGCCACTGGCCTACACGCATGCTCAAACTGGAGTCTCGTCTTCCTCTTCAAGGACAACGGACTCCCACCCACACCCCTGGCAGACGTTTACATACGGTGGCTCGACGTCAAGCTCGGGCACGTAGAAGCTACTTAGTTGGTAAGAAGCGCACTGCGGGCAGCGTTCAGGACGATCCGACTCCTTGCGGATGACAGCAGTAGAGAAGATGTCTAAGACATGACGCGTCGCATCCATCGTCAGTTCCGCGTCGATTAGCAGAGCATTTGATGTATGGGTTAGCCAGTTCGCTAGTTGCCATGCTGAGTTCGATACTTGCTTCAAGTGCGCCCGAATGTCTTTCAAATGTGGGCCAGGTACAGCCCAATCCGCAATCAAGCTGGCCCACTGCGTAAAGTCCCCGCGCTTAGGTTGAGCGACGTTGTCCGGAAGCTCAATGTAGTCGGGCGCAGACCGTACAAACGCCAGCATGCACTCCCTGCATTTCATGCCAACGGCTTGAAAGTCTTCGGCCTCAGCGGCGCTATCAATTGTTGCAGCAGCCTGTTCCCACCGCCGCCAGGCAGGGGCAAAGCGGTGCTTGTTTGGGCTTACGGAAGTCCTCGCATCTCGCGCAGCGACGCGTGCCATGAGGCCGACATGGAATGAAAACAGGTAGTCAAGACTAGGAAACTCGAACTGGGAATACAAGTTGGTAGGGTTCGTGATCACCCACCACCGACCGTTTGAGGCATGTATGTCCCATGCCACGTACTTCCTACCGAAAACCACCTCGGTTTTCATTCGCTCAAGGTGGAGTACCTGTACCTGTTCTCCTCCTTCGATGCCCTTGTTCACTTGCCATTCAAAGTAATCGATGATCTCGCGTTCTTCCCTCTCGGACCGACCTAGCACAACCTGTCGAAGATTTTCAACTGCAGGCCTTGACGGCAGAGTGCATTCACTGTCGCCGTCAATCCCCTCTTGAGTTTCGCGGTCAATGCGTTCGTTGTCGGTCATTGCAGTTCCCCAGAGTAGTCGCGCAGCCGATAGCTTACCTCATTGGCAACACGCAGCTACCGCCCAAAAGTTCTAACTTCTGCACCATAGCGCCAGAGCGCTCACCAATAGCTCACAAGATACTTGACTAGAGTTATGGACTAGGCCACAATGGACACCCTATCTTCTGAACAGTAAGTGAGTACATGAGCCACATTGGGTACTACCGGGTATCAACCCTCGATCAGAGCATCGAATCTCAACGTGCCGCCCTATCTCAAGGCCATCAGATCGACCGCGAGTTCGTGGATGAAGGGGTGTCTGGTGCAGTGCTTGCAGCGGAGCGCCCAGGGTTTCGCGCACTGCTCGATTACATCCGAGAGGGCGATACATTGCATGTCTACGCGGTTGATCGACTAGGCCGGGATGCAATCGACGTTCAAACCACAATTCGGGGTCTCATTACTCGGGGAGTTGTCGTTGAGATTCGCGGGCTCGGTAGGATTGCTAAAGGAGTCGGCGAGCTGATCATTGCCGTGCTCGCACAAGTAGCGGACATGGAGCGTCAACGCATCCGCGAAAGAACAACGGCAGGTCGTGAAGTCGCGCGCAAGTCTCTTGAACTTACGGGGAAGACCCATCGGGGGAAAGTTAGTTTGGGCCGACCAGCGAAGTATGATCCCGGGGTAGTACGTGAATGGCGCATGAAGCATAGCGCTAGCATTCGCAAGACAGCTGAACACTTTGGTCTCTCCGATTCCACGGTCAAGCGGTACTGTTTAGGCTTACCTACGGCAATGTCGTCCTAAGTCTTAAAGAATAAGAGTCGGGTAAAATGGTAAGACCATGGAGCGTTGCGACAAGGGCGTACCGTGAGGCGGGTCTAATCCCGCCATCGACCCAGGTCGCATCCCACCGAAATTGTGAAGCCCTAAAGCCGTAGCAACGCTCCCACTCGATAGCCCGCGCATTTCGTATTGCTTTAAGCCTAACGAAGGCTACACTTAGAGTCGGATAAAGTGATAGAAGATCACAACCGAAGGGCAGGGTCTGAACGAACGGGGCGGGTCCAATCCCGCTTGCTGTTCAATGTTCAGACGCTACAACAGTCGGCGCGTGCGGTATCTGTCTCTTTAATTACGTTACAGCGCGCGCTCCGCATCTGCTAGGAAAACAATCGCAGCTGCAGTCTGATGTAAAGCGAATGCAACGAAGTGATCAGGCACGTCCACTACCTCGCTTCCTTGCCCGTGCCCACTCAACCGATTCCGAGCAGTCGGCACTCCACTTTCCAACATCGAGCGCAATCCAGTGTATTGAGAAGCCCACATGGGCGGGATAAGTTCCTTCTCGAATAAAAGATCGAACAGGTGCTTTGCTGTGGCCTTGGCACTGTATTCCCAGTGATGCTTCTGAGCTATGGTCTTCGCCATGCTTTCCAATGACTTAAGCGCATCAACTAGCGCCTCCTTCGGGCGTTGATGTCGATAGTGTTCGTATGCGCTCAGAAATTCCTCCTGAACTCCACGGTACGCCGGGTCGGCAAGGAGCGCCAAGGCAGGTTTGATGACCTCACTGTGGATGAGTTCTGAATCGATACGAACAACTTGCTTGGATGGCACATCGTATCGATAGCCGACCGCATGCTGTTTGAAACGAAGGTTAAGCTCGTCTAAAGCACTCACCGCTCGCGAGGGGCCGTCGTATCGCCCCAGATAGCTATGGTCTCTAGAATGAACGCTGATTACCCTGCACGCTAACTCAACCGCATCTAACACATGCTCAACATTGAACTCATGCAGAATGAATTCTCGCAGTTCGGTGATTGTATTCCTGCGGCGACGTGTCGAAGGAGGTAACTCAAATACTCCATACTCGCGGCGCAACGTCGCGACAATAGCACCGTAGGCATTCTGTACACTGACCCGCCGATCATAGTCAGTCTCGCTACCCAGAACGTCATTAAAGATGTGTACGATCTGGACGCGAAGAGGCTCCGGCATTTCGTCATACCTAAGAACATCATTGGATAGTCCGCGCTCGTCGCTTTGCCGTCGTGAGAATAGTGCAACTGGGCTCATGGGGTATTAGGCTTAAAATTGTCGGGTGAACGTTCTGATCGATGATAGCACTCAACCTTCATTGCTGAGAACGTCGGAATTTGGCTTAGGTGAATGTGTTATTCTGCCGAGCCTTCTGTACCACAGGTATCGAACATGCGATACATACTGGACAGATCACGATCATCTAAGTGCTTGATTCTACTATGTCTTTTACCCTCTACGGCATCCCCAACTGCGACACCGTCAAGAAGGCCCGCACCTGGCTGGCCGACAATGGCCACGACTTCGCCTTCCACGACTTCAACAAGCAGGGCCTGTCCCGCGACCTGGTGGCCGGCTGGCTCGGGCAGCTCGACTGGGAAGTCCTGGTCAACCGCAAGGGCACCACATGGCGCAACCTGCCTGACGAGCGCAAGGCGCAGATCACGGACAAGGACAGCGCGCTGGAGCTGATGCTGGAGAACCCTTCCGTGATCAAGCGCCCTGTCCTGCAGGGTGTCGGCCCGGTTTCGGTCGGATTCTCCGCCGACGCCTACACGGCCAAGTTCCAGGACGCCGCATGAAACCCTCCCGTACCCTCCTGCTGACCGAAGAGCTGATCGCCCTCGATTCCGTCACGCCCCACGACAAGGGCTGCCAGGAGCGCCTGAAGGAGCTGCTCGCGCCGCTGGGCTTTCATTGCGAGACCATCGAATCGAACGGCGTCACCAATCTGTGGGCGCGCAAGGGTACGACTTCCCCGGTGTTCGTCTTCGCCGGCCACACCGACGTGGTGCCGTCCGGTCCCGAGCACCAATGGCATTCGGCGCCCTTCGTGCCGACCCGGCGCGACGGCAAGCTGTACGGCCGCGGCGCTTCCGACATGAAGACCTCGATCGCCGCCATGGTCGTGGCCTGCGAAGAGTTCATCGCCGCCCAGCCCGACCATAAGGGCTCGATCGCCTTCCTGATCACCAGCGACGAGGAAGGCCCGGCCGTGGACGGCACCGCGGTCGTCTGCGAGCGCCTGGAAGAGCGCGGCGAGACCCTCGACTACTGCCTGGTGGGCGAACCCACCTCCTCCCACGTGCTGGGCGACACCATCAAGAACGGCCGCCGCGGCTCGCTCTCGGGCCACCTGGTCATCAAGGGCATCCAGGGCCACATCGCCTACCCGCACCTGGCGCGCAACCCGATCCACCAGGCCGCGCCGGCGCTGGCGGAGCTGGCCGCCGAGGTCTGGGACGAGGGCAACGAATACTATGCGCCGACCACCTGGCAGATCTCCAACATCGCGGCCGGCACCGGCGCCAACAACGTGATCCCGGGCAGCATGAGCCTCGACTTCAACTTCCGCTTCTCGACCGCCAGCACGGCCGACGGCCTGGAAGCGCGGGTGCACGCCATCCTCGACCGCCACGGCCTGGACTACGAGCTGCAGTGGACGCTGTCCGGCCAGCCCTTCCTGACGCCCAAGGGCACGCTGTCGGACACGCTGTGCAATGCGATCCGCGACGAGCTGGGCGTGCAGACCGAACTGTCGACCACCGGCGGCACCTCGGACGGCCGCTTCATCGCCCGCATCTGCCCGCAAGTGATAGAATTCGGGCCGCCGAACGCCAGCATCCACAAGATCGACGAACACATCGAGCTGCGCTACATCGATCCCCTCAAGAATATCTACCGCCGCACGCTGGAGCAGCTGCTGGCGCCGCAGTAAACAACGACTCAACCGGGAGCCCAGTGCCATGACCAATACCACCTTCAGCACGCCACGCGACCTGCTGCGCTATGCCATCACCCGCTTCAACGGCGCCAAGCTGTTCTTCGGCCATGGCAGCGCCGAAGCCTTCGACGAAGCAGCCTACCTGATCCTGCACACCCTGCGCCTGCCGCTGGACCGCCTCGACCCCTTCCTGGACGCACGCCTGCTGCCGGAAGAAGTGATCCAGGTGATGGAAGTGATCGAACGCCGCGTCAGCGAGCGCGTGCCGGCCGCCTACATCACCAGGGAGGCCTGGCTGGGCGAGTACCACTTCTACGTCGACGAGCGCGTGCTGGTGCCGCGCTCCTTCATCGCCGAACTGATCCCGCAGACCTTCAGCCCCTGGGTGCAGGATCCGGAAGGCGTGGAGAACGTGCTGGAACTGTGCACGGGCAGCGGCTGCCTGGCGATCATGATGGCCGACGCCTTCCCGAACGCCGTCATCGACGCCGTCGACATCTCGAAGGATGCGCTCGCCGTGGCCGAGCACAACATCCGCGAATACAAGCTCGAAGGCCGCGTGAACCCGATCGAATCGGACCTGTACACCAATGTGCCGTTCAAGAAGTACGACCTGATCGTCACCAACCCGCCCTATGTGAACAGCACGTCGATGGGCAAGCTGCCGCCGGAATACCTGCGCGAGCCGCAGATCGCCCTGGCCGGCGGCGAGGACGGCATGGACCTGGTGCGCAAGATCGTCGCCGGCGCGGCCGAGCGCTTGAGCCCGGAAGGCGTGCTGGTGGTCGAGATCGGCAACGAAGCGGAGTATGCGGAAGCGGCGTTCGGTCATCTGGGCCTGACGTGGCTGAGCACCAGTGCGGGTGACGATGCCGTGTTCCTGCTGACCGCTGAACAACTCCAATCGCAGTAAACCGCAGGGTGGTCGGCTTCGCCGACCGCGCGTTCAACTCCCGGATGCGTCGTGGCTGCGCATGATCCGGCTGGACGCGCGGTCGGCACAGCCGACCACCCTACATAACACCAGAAATTTGCAATGATCCGCTTCCAGAACGTCAGCCTGATGCGCGGCACCAAGCCGCTGCTCGAGGACGCCGACCTTACTCTCAACCCGGGCGACAAGATCGGCCTGATCGGCGCCAACGGCGCCGGCAAATCGAGCCTGTTCGCCATGCTGCGCAACGAGCTGCATCCTGACCAGGGCGCGATCGACTTCCCCGCAAAATGGCGCATGGCCTACGTGGCGCAGGAGACCCCGGCCCTCGACCGTCCGGCGCTGGAATACGCGATCGATGGCGACGCCAACCTGCGCAAGCTCCAGGCCGAGCTCGACGAGCTGGAAGCGCACCCGGACCACGCCGCCCACGGCATGCGCCTGGGCGAACTGCACAGCCTTCTTTCCGACGCCGACGCCTATACGGTGCAGTCGCGCGCCGAACAGCTGCTGCTGGGCCTGGGCTTCTCGCTGGAGCAGATGAAGCAGCCGGTGGCCAGCTTCTCGGGTGGCTGGCGCATGCGCCTGAACCTGGCGCAGGCGCTGATGTGCCCTTCCGACCTGCTGCTGCTGGACGAGCCGACCAACCACCTGGACCTGGACGCGATCATCTGGCTGGAGGACTGGCTCAAGCGCTACCCCGGCACCCTGATCATCATCTCGCACGACCGCGATTTCCTCGACGAGATCGTCAACGTCATCGTCCACATCGACGAGCGCAAGCTGAAGCGCTACTCGGGCAACTACAGCGGCTTCGAGCGCCAGCGCGCCGCCAGCCTGGTGCTGGCCGCCGCGGCTTTCGAGAAGCAGCAGCGCCAGCGCGCCCACCTGCAGTCCTTCGTGGACCGCTTCAAGGCCAAGGCCACCAAGGCGCGCCAGGCCCAGAGCCGCATGAAGGCGCTGGCCAAGATGGAAGAACTGGCCCCGCTGCGCGCCGCCGCCGAGTTCTCCTTCGAGTTCCGCGAACCTTTGTCGGCGCCGAACCCGCTGCTGGTACTGGAGGACGTCGACGCCGGCTATCCGATCCTCGATGGCCACGGCGACAAGGTCGGCGGCAAGGCCATCGTCAAGCGCGTCAACTTCTCGCTGCAGATCGGCCAGCGCATTGGCCTGCTGGGTGTGAACGGCGCCGGTAAATCCACGCTCATCAAGACCGTGGCCGGCGAGCTGATGCCGCTGGAAGGCAAGGCGACGCTCGGCAAGGGCCTGTCGATCGGCTACTTCGCCCAGCATCAGGTCGAGATGCTGCGCCACGACGAGTCGCCGCTGTGGCACCTGATGAAGATCGCGCCGAACGTGCGCGAGCAGGAGCTGCGCAACTTCCTCGGCAGTTTCAACTTCCCGGGCGATATGGTGACCAGCAAGATCGCCCCCTTCTCCGGCGGCGAGAAGGCGCGCCTGGCGCTGGCCCTGATCGTCTGGCAGCGTCCGAACCTGCTGCTGCTCGACGAACCGACCAACCACCTGGACCTGGAAACCCGCGAAGCCCTGACCATGGCGCTGGCCCAGTTCGAGGGCACGCTGGTGCTCGTCTCGCACGATCGTCACCTGCTGCGCGCCACCACCGACCAGTTCATCATCGTCGCCGACGGCAAGCTGCAGCCTTTCGACGGCGACCTGGACGACTACAAGGAATGGCTGTTCCAGACCAAACTGGGCAAGGGTACCGACACCCTGCCCGCGCCGGCACCGGCGAAGGAAGCAAGCACGGCTCCGGTCGCACCGGTCGACCGCAAGGAGCAGAAGCGCCTGGAAGCGGAAGGGCGCCAGCGCCTCGCCGCCCTGCGCAAGCCGCTCGAGAACCGGGTCAAGCGCCTGGAAGAGCAGATGGCCAGGCTGAACGCGAAGAAGGCCGAGATCGACGCCCAACTGCTGGAGCCGGGCATCTACGAAGCCGAGAACAAGGAGAAGCTCAAGACCCTGGTGGCCGACCAGGCCTTCGCCTCGCGCGACCTGGAGCAGCTCGAGTCCGAATGGCTGGAGCTGCAGGAGCAGCTCGAAGGCCTGGCCGCCTGAGCGGCATCAAGCCACCCTGGCGTCCTCGCTGGGCGCCAGCGACATCAGGCGGTCGATGTCGATCAGGATCATGCGCCGGTCCTTCATGATCCCCAGGCCGATGAGGTAGTCGGCCTCGCCGCTCGCCCCCGGCAGCGGCGCCACCTGCTCCGGGCGCAGGCGTACGACGCCCGTCACCCTCTCCACCACCACGCCGACGATCCCCGCCGAGACCCGCACGACGATCACGTCGAGGCCCGGCTTGGGCAGGGAGCGCTCGGCCGTGAATGCCACGCGCAGGTCCACCACCGGCATCACCACGCCGCGTGAAAGGGCGACGCCGCCGATGATCCCGCCGTCATTGGAAAAGCGTTCGAGCGAACTGTAGGCCTTGAGTTCCTGCACGGCGGCGTAATCGAGCCCGTATTCGAGCCCGCCCAGGCTGAAACCGAGGAACTGCTGGGGTGCGGCGAGGATATGCTGGTGCATGGCGTTTCCTTTCATGGGCAACGCCTATGCTAAGGGTGTGAACGATTGGAATGTTGACTGCAGTCAACTAACGCACCGTAGCAGGGCGCTTGCCGCCTTACTCCTTGATGTCGGGTTCGACAAGCAGGGCCAGCTGCGCCAGCGACTCCTGCCAGCCGAGGTAGCAGCTTTCGACCGGGATGAAATCCGGAATGCCTTCCTGCGTGATCCGCACCTCGACGCCGCAGGCGACTTCGCGCAGGGTGACGCTGGTCTGCATGTGGCCCGGCATGCGCGGGTCTTCGAATTCGGCCGAGTAGCGCACGCGCCTGCCCGGCTCCAGCTCCAGGTATTCGCCCCCGAAAGCGTGGCTGCCGCCCGTCGTCAGGTTGGTGAAGGACATCCGGTAGCGGCCGCCGACCCGGCTGTCCATCTCGTGGACGATGCCGAAGAAGCCGTAGGGCGGCAGCCATTTCGCGAAGGCGCCGGCAAGGGTGAAGGCGCGGTAGATGCGGTCGGGGGTGGATTTCAGCATGCGGTGCAGTTCGACGGTATTGGACATGGCGGTCTCCTTGTTTGATGTGGCAGAGGACGTCCCTCTGCCATGACGACGAAGAAGCAGGCCGGCTTTCGACATCCGGCGCCGTTTTTTACCCCGGGGCGCTCGGGGGCGCATGGTAGTTGTCGCCCAGCGCGGCCCTGGCCGAGGCCTGGTCGATGTGCTTGAAAAAGGGCCGGCCCGTCCCCTCGGACATGAAGTAGAAGTATTCGCCGTGGGCGTTGCGGGCGTAGCGCGTGACGCGCAGGACCGTGACCATCGCCTTGTCCCGGTACTCGATGTGTTCATGGACGAGCTGCGCGCTGCCGCCGTCGAAGCGCCATGCCGGGTGCTCGGCATCGATGCGAAGCTGGCGGAACTCTTCGGCCGCCAGTTTCAACACGCGCCGGGGATCGACGTGCCGGTTGCTCCACAGGTAGCAGAACAACAGGGCCGCGCAAGGTAGGACAAACACGAGTATTTCCATGGACTACACCAGCAATGCCAGCAGCGGCGCATCGTTCGGATTGACGAGCATGTCGGAAAGCCGGGCGCGCGGCACCAGCGACACGGCCTGGCTCTCCCATCCCATGTCGGCCGGGCAGCCGCCGACGCGGCGGCCGCGATAGTAACGGGTCTTGCTGCGGCTGCGCACCAGGTCGCACAGGAAGCCGCCGAGCACCACACGCAGCCCGCTTTCTTCCCAGGCTTCCCGGATCGCCGTGGCGCGCAAGGACATACCGGGGTCGCGCGTCCCTTTCGGGAAGGTGGCGGGATAGCCGCCGAAGGCGTTCGAGGGATGGACCACCCAGACCCGCCCGTCGGGCTCCTCGACCACGACGCCGGCGGCCACGCGCTTGCCGGGCATTGCTTCGAATGCGGGCTCCGCGAAAGGCGCCTCCTGTCCCTCGACCGCGCTCCAGCCGGCGTTGTCGGCCGGCGCCCCGCTCCATGGCTGGAATGCGATGCCGTTCAAGGAAGCCGGCATGGCCCCGCCGGGGACCACGGTGGCCGTCCGCAGCGGGTCGATCCAGCTGCCGGGTGGCGTCGGCGCGTGTGGCAGCGCGATGCTGACCGGCTTGCCGTTTTCGTCTTGCTTGGGATGGATGGTGGAGGGCATGCGGCCATTCTAGCCGAGCAGCGCCAGCAGCTCGCGGATGTCGACCGGCTTGACCAGGTGGTGGTCGAAGCCGGCGGCCAGCGACGCCTCGCGGTCCTGCGGCCTGCCGTAGCCGGTGACGGCGACCATCAGCGCGCCCGCCATGCCGGGCAGCGCGCGCAGGCGGCGCGCCAGTTCGTTGCCGTCCATGCCGGGCAGGCCGATGTCGAGGATACAGGCGTCGTACGCCGCCCCTCCCTGGGCAGCCACGTAGTCGAGGGCGCTGTGCGAATGGTGTTCGATGTGCACCCTGTGCCCGGCGCTTTCCAGCATCATGCCGAGCAGCTCGGCCGCGTCGACATTGTCGTCCACCACCAGCACCTTGCGCCCGCGGGCCACAGGCTGCAGTGCATCCGGGCCAGGCACGCCGCCGGGGACCGGCTCCACGGACGCCGCCATGCGCGGCAGCAGAACCGAGAAGCGGCTACCCTGCCCCGGCCCTGCGCTGTACACCGACACGCTCCCGCCATGCAGCTCGACCAGGCTCTTGACCAGGGCCAGGCCGATGCCCAGCCCGCCCTGCGAGCGGTCGGCGCTGCGCTTGGCCTGGATGAACAGGCCGAATACATCGTCCTGCACGTCCCGCGTCATGCCGATGCCGTTGTCGCCGACCGAAAGCAGCACCTGCGTTTCCTGCACGTCCATCTCCACCACGATGCGCCCGCCGTCCGGCGTGTACTTGGCCGCATTGTTGAGGAGATTCGCCAGCACCTGCACCAGGCGCTTGCGGTCGCCGGCGACCACGGCCTGCTCCGGCGCCAGGTGCACTTCCAGGCGATGGCGCCGGCCTTCGACCAGCGGACGCACCTGCTCGACCGCGTCGGCCACGGCGTCCTTGACGTCGACCGGCGCGTTCTCGAGCGCCACCAGGCCGCGCGTGACGCGCGAGACATCCAGCAGGTCGTTGATCAGGCTCGTCATGTGGCCCACCTGGCGCGTGACGATAGCGCTCGTATGGCGCACGCCCTCAATATCCAGGCGCCCGAGCGCCAGCAGTTCGGCCGCGGCCCCGATCGGCGCCAGCGGATTTCTCAGTTCGTGCGCCAGCATGGCCAGGAACTCGTCCTTGCGCTGGGCCTCCAGGCGCAGCTGGTCTTCGGCCAGGCGGCGCTTCGTGATGTCGCGGAAAAAGACCGCCAGGCCGCCGTCCATGGCCGGGTACGCCCGCACTTCCATCCAGCGCGGCTGTCCGTCCGCGAGCGGAAACGGATATTCCACGGAATCCGGGGTGCCCGACCCCATCGCGGCGCGCAGCAGGCGCTCGACCTCGGTCCCGAGCGACTCGGGAAAAGCCTCCCAATGATTGCGGCCGACCACCTCATCAAGACTGCGCTCGATCAGCTGCAGGCCGGTGCCGTTCATGCGCGTCACCGTCCACGCGGGGTCGACGAGGGCGAAGCCTTCGGTCATGGTGTCGAAGATGTATTGCGACTGGTCGCGCTCGGCGCGCAGCTCGGCCTGGGCGCTGGCGGCCACCACGGCGGCCCAGGTGCGCTCCGCGGTCTCGCGCGCCATCCGGATGTCTTCCTCGGTCCAGTCGCGCACCGTGTCGTCGTGCAGGCTGAGCACGATGCGCAATGTCCCAGTGTTGACGAGGGGCAGCGTCAGGTGGGCGCGCAGGCCGATGGCCTCGTAGGCCTCGACGCTGGCGCTGCCGCGTTCGTCCCGCGCGACATCGGCGACCACCAGGTCCTCGCCGGCACGCAGGGCGCGCGCGATGCCGGCCCCGAAGGCGTCGAGGGTCGTGACGATGCCCGCGACACTGTCCACGCCGGGCCGGCACCAGTCGCGCCGGATCACCAGGGCGCCGGTGGGTTCACGCACTTCGGCGAACAGCACGCGCGCGACCCGCAGCCATTCGCCGAGCAGCGCGCCGGCCGCGCCGATGATGTCCTCGACCGCCATCTCGGGCCGCAAGCTGTCCGTCAGCGCCAGCGCGAAGGCCTGCTTGCGCTCGACCTGGCGTAGCATCGCCACCTGCTCCTCGACCTGGCGGCGCGCCAGGTGCTGCTCGGTGACGTCGGTGCCCTCGGCGAAGATGCCGGCGATGACGCCGTCCTCCACGATCGGCTGGTAGATCACGTTGATGTAGCGCCGTTCCAGCCCGTCGGCGCCGCGCTCGACGCGGATCGGAATGTCGTAGCCGAGGAATTCCTGGCCGCTCGCGAACACCTGGTCGAGCACCTCGAACAGGCGCTGGTCGGCCAGCTCCGGCAGCACCTCGCGCACCGGCCGCCCGACATAGGCGCGCTCGCCGAGGAGCGCCACGCTGGCCTCGTTGACGAACTCGAAGACGTGCCGGGGACCGCGCAGCACCGCCATGAAGCTGGGCGCCTTCAGGAACAGGGTCTTGAGACGCTCGACGTCGGCCTGCAGGTGCAGGTTGGCGCGGGAAACGTCGCGCGCGCGCTCGAGCAGGCCGCTTTGCTGGGCCAGCATGGCCCTGTCCTGCCCCTCGCCGGTGCCGGCCGCCTGGCGCCGGCGTTCGACCTCGGTCACATCGATCGGATGCTGCAGCACCAGCTCGACCTCGCCGGCCGCGTCGAACACCGGCGTGTGCGTGATGGTCCAGTAGCGCAGCAGGGCCAGGGTGTCGGGCTGGCGATGATGAATCACGCGCTCGATCGAGGCGACCATCTGGCGCTCGGTTTCCGGATCGGTCGGGAAGGCTTGCATGGCCCAGCGTCCTTCAATGTCCTCGAGCAGGCGGCCGGTCGCGGCCAGGTAGGCCCGGTTCGCACCGACGATCATGAGGCGGCGGTCCATGACCAGGTAAGGGTTGGGCGACGCGTCGAACAGCGTGCGGTAGCGGTGGTCAAGACTGGCCATGTCTGGAGTGGAAGGATGATGTATCCCACCATTCTACCGGTGTCCACCTGGACAAGTTTCCTGTTACATCGGAGCATCGCTGCCCGGCCTGGACATTGCTTCCGCCAGCCTTCTGTGACAACATCGGCTGACCTCCCGGATGGGGCATCATCACAGGCCAGAACAATGAACAAGACGCCCGGCTCCTCGCCCATGACCCTCGCGCTCGACAACGTCCTGCTGGACAGGCGCCCGCGCCAGCTCGGCGGCTGGCGCCGCGGCGGCGCCGAATTCCTCTATTTCGGCTTCAAGAACGCGCGCGCCTGCCTCTTCGTCGGCCTGTTCTTCGCCGCCATGATGCTCACGCCGCGCGCCGGGGTGTTCGGCATTCCGCGCTACGACCTGCTCCTGCTGGTGGCTCTCGCCATCCAGCTGTGTATGGTGAGGTCGGGCCTGGAGACCATGGACGAGCTGAAGGCGATCTGCCTGTTCCACGCGATCGGCTTCGTGCTCGAGGCCTTCAAGGTATCGAGCGCCATCCAGTCCTGGGCCTATCCGGACTTCGCATACACGAAGGTGATCGGCGTGCCGCTGTTCTCGGGCTTCATGTATGCCGCCATCGGCAGCTACATCGTGCAGGCCTGGCGCCTGTTCGACCTGCGCATCCGCCACCATCCGCCGCACTGGATGGCGTGGACGATCGCGATCCTGATCTACCTGAACTTCTTCACCCACCACTACATCGGCGACTACCGCTGGTACCTGGCCGCCTGCGCCCTCGGCCTGTACTCGCGCACCACCGTGGTGTTCCGGCCGCTCGACCGCGACCGCAAGATGCCGCTGCTGCTGTCCTTCGTCCTGATCGGCTTCTTCATCTGGCTGGCCGAGAACATCGGCACCTTCTGGGGCGTGTGGCGCTACCCGAACCAGCTGGGCGCCTGGTCGGTCGTGCACGTGAGCAAATGGAGCTCCTGGTCGCTGCTGGTGATCATGACCTTCACCATCGTGGCCAACCTCAAGCACATCAAGGAAAAAATCCACGTTGCGCGTGCCTGAGCAACACTGCACCGGATTTACCGCGCAGAAGCCCTTCGAGAGCTGTCCGGGCCGTTCAGGCGCTGCTATGATGAATGCATGCGGCATGCTCGCGTCCGCATGGAAGGAAGCACCATGAAACCGCTCACCGGCATCGCCCTGTGCCTGGCGATCCAGCTCCTGCCGGGCGCCGCCCATGCGGGCTTGCAGAACGACCGTCCGGCCTTGTCTACCGACACGCCCGCCCACGTGCAGAGCGTGCTGCAGTCGCTTGAACGGCAGCGCTCGAACGCCATCCTGCAGCGCGACATTCCCACCTTGCGCAACCTGATGGACCGCCAGTATTCCCACATCGAAAGCCGCGGTCGCGCACGCAGCAAGACCGAGCTGCTGACCGCCCTCGATCGTGGCGACATCCGCTTCAAGGTGTACGAGAACGAATCAAGCGAGGTGCAGCTGCTCGACAATGGCGAGGCGGCGCTGGTGACCGGGATCTTCCGCAGCGTGCTGGCACAGCCCAATGCGAAGATGTTCCGGGGGCGCTTCGTCCGGGTCTGGGTGCGGCAGCCGGACGGGTGGAAGAATACCTATCACCAGGCGACCGAGATCCGGCCGGCGCAGACCGCCTGCCCCTGCGATTAAGCCCGGCCGGCGTCATCTTGATTACCTACGAGGTAATTGTCGCGGATGACAGCGAAACCGATACTCCAACCGTGACGACTTCCCGACAGGTTTCTTATCTCCTGGACGGGAGTCGCGGTCCCCTTTGCCAACCCACGAGGAGAACGGAATGAGCGCGTATGCAGTCGGTCTGCTGAAGGAAGTCGGCCTTGGCCCTGACATCGTCAAGTATCTTGAACGCATCGACGAGACGATGAAACCGTACGGTGGCCGTTTCCTGATCCATGGCGAAAAGCCCGAAGTCCTGGAGGGAAGCCTGCAGCAGGATCTGGTCGTCATCGAATTTCCCGATATCGCGCATGCCCGCGAATGGTACCGGTCACCTGCTTATCAGGATATCCTGCCCTTGCGCACCAGGAACTCATCCAGCGTCATCTTCCTAGTTGATGGACTCCCGGCAGGCCATCTGGCAACTGATATCTTGAGATAGTAAAGAAGAGCCCCCGAGGTAAAACCTGAAATTTGACTTGCGCTCAGCCTAGATCCATCCACCGAGCGTGGTTTAGGCCCGAAATAGAGCCTGGTCAGCACTCTTGCCTGGACAACGCATCGTCGAGATGCTTGATGTAGCTGCACGACTATTGGCATGCTTCAGGCAAAACGCCATCATGCAGAGAACACAATATTCCATTGTGTAGCCGCTTGAATATATCGCCAGGACTGTCCTCGCCCTGCGTCGACTGCGCGACCACAAAATTTCCTTGCCCGTAGAAATGACCGTGTACGATTCCCAGGACCTCGCAAGCTCCATATTCATTTGGAACCTCGTTCTTCCGGCAGCTGTGCTCAGAAATCACCTGCGAAACTTCGAATGCTCCACCGCGCCGCACATGATACTCAGCGAAATAGTCTCCCATGTTCACCTCTACGATTTGCGCACGAATGTTTCGTTGTCGGCTCATCTTCGTTCGGTAGACAATTGATTCGACAGGTAGCCATCCAATTATCCGCTCGTCTTTACTTCTGCGAACATAGCCGCCAACCAGCACCCATCTTTTCCCAGCAATATCCTTGGTCGCCAGTACGCAGGTACGATCGCCGAAGGAAACACGGCTTATCGTAGAGGTGCGATCATCAGGAACAGCCAACAGTTCAGATACGTTTGCGCTCACGTAAACGGCTGCGGCTGGATTGAATCGAAAGCAGTCAATTTCAGCAGCAATGACCGCGGGACTAAATCCCAACTGGACTAGAACAAGTAGGCACAGCAGGGTACGAATTTTCATATTCATTTTCGCTTTTGCTTCAGTCCTGAAGTCGCATAGAATTCGAGCCAATCGGCGAGCCATCATGCACACCCCAGAAAGCACAAACTCTTCTGCACCGCATTTGGCGCTACCGCCTCTGTCTGCACACAGAGATTTTGCTCTGCTCGCGTTGCACGTGCTCGCCTTGCTTATCCGAGCCGGCAAGTCTCGGTTTGTACAGGCTCAGCCTTGAGTCGACCCGGCAGCTCGGGTCATTGTCGGGCTTTTGACCGCCCACGGATGCTCTGTGCCGACACTGTGCGATTCGCGGCATTCCCGAGTATGCCGACGATGATGAAAAAAGTGAGCAGCCCCAAGGTCGGCAACAGGATCAGCAGATACCGCACGAAGTCCGGCCGATCCGGCGGCAGCACGTCGACGATGCGGCCCGACCTGCGATGAACCCAGGTGGGCACGACGTCGCCTGTCCGACGACGCCTGAAGTACGGGCTGGCCAGTTCGAAGGGCGCGTTCGAATTGAACTCCTGCGGCTGCGCGCCCGGGCGATCCAGGAGACGCACCGTCAGTACCATGGTGGCCATCCGCATAGGAACGCCTCCAACCCCAACCTGGTTGTACCGGATCGCCTCGATGACGCCGCGCCGCTGCTTGAGAGCGTCATACGAGGCGCGCTGCAGGTGGTAGACGTACCCCGCCTACGCCGCGCTGTGCACCAGTGCGGCGAAGGCGCCCCAGGCAAACGCCCGCTTTGCCCAGGGTTCAATCATCGGTCTGTCCGCATCAGGAAGCGACGACGTCCGCCGTGCTCCAGCTGAAGCTCCCGCTGCTGCCCGCAAACAGCAGCTCCGCCCCGCTCGCCTCGCGCAGCCTCGCCTTGATGGTCCGCGCCGGCAGGTCGTAGGGCTTGGCCTCGCTGCCCGAGGTATCCGGCTCGACATTCAGCGCCCGCACCGTGATATCGCCGGCCACCGCCAGGATGCCCACGCTGACCGCGCCATCGTGCGCCGCGCGCTGCGTTTCCAGCCGGCCCAGCACCTCCATCCCCGCCTTCTGTTCCAGCTCGATGTCCTTGACCTCCTGGTTGAGAAGCGCCATCTGCTTGAGGGCCGGCGCCACCGCCGCCGCCATTTTCTTGAATGCCGGCTGCTGCTCGGGCGTGAGCACCAGCTCGCCCTTGCGCACGCGGCCGGCCAGCTTCACGTAGTTCGCGACTTCCGGCTGGGCCGTGAGCGAGGCGATCGCGGCGCGGCGCCCTTCGACCAGCTGGCCGAACTGTCCCACGCGCTCGCGGATCATGCCGATGGCCTTGTCGATGCGCGAGCAGTCCGGACACAGCACGAACACGCGCATCTCGCTGTGCCCGCGCGGCAGGGCGCATTCGATCGACACGCGGCGCGCGGCGATCGCGCAGCCTTCGGCCTGCCCTACTTCGACTTCGTCGGCCATGATGTCGCAGTTGATGGCTTCGACCACCGTCACCTTCGCGCCCGAGATGATGCAGTTCTCGGCGCGCTGCAGTTGCACATTGCCCCTGGCGCTCTGGATCACGGCGCCGGAGGCCACGCCATGCACCACGACCGGCCCGTCGGCATTCTTCGCGCTGCCGCCCATCAGGTTGCGGTTCAGGAGCACCGTGCCGCCGCGCGAGGCAATGTGGCCGTAGACGTCGGCATGCACGGTGATGCTCTCGCCCTCCACCACGCGGTTTTCCTGCACCTCGCCGAATTCCTCGAAGTCGCCGGACAGGTCCAGGTTGCCCGTGGTGCGCACGCTGACGCCGTCGTGGCTGACGATCTTGTCGCCCACCGACACCCGGTTGCTGCCCCGTTCCACGTTGATGAAGCCATCCTGCAGCGCGACCAGGAATTCGCCCTCGGCCAGGCGGTCGATGATGGTGCCCGGCCCGCACCAGCCGTTGAAATCGAGGTCTTCCGGGAGCTCGGGCGGGAGCACGATGCCGGACAGATCGAAGCCCGACTCGCCCGCCACGCGCGGCAGCTTCTGCAGCAGGCGCTTGCCGCGCTGGACCTGGGGGAAGCGGTTCTGGAAGCTCAGCAGGTCGAGCTTGCCGTTGGCGAGCTGGCGCGGCGCGTCGCTGCGGTGCAGGTCGCCCGTGACCTCGACCACGCGCGCATCCTCACCCTGCTTCGGCGGCAGGCGGCGCGCCACCACGATGCGGCCGGCGGCGTTGCTGGAGATGGCGCCACGCACGGCCTCGAGGTCGATGCCGAAGCGGATGCCCTTCATCCACATGTCGGCGACGAATTCGTCGAGGTCCAGGGAGGTGGCCTGCTCCTCGCCCTCCTCGTCGCGCATGAAGACCGGTTCGAAGTAGTACTCGGCCTGCCCGTCGGCGATCTTGGCGGCGCGGTACAGCAGGCGCCGCGCCGGGGAGAAAGGCAGGATGTCGTCGGCCAGGCGCACAAGGGGCTCGCCGCGCGGATGGCGCGGCAGATCGGGGCCGTGGCCGAACAGGGCCTTGACCAGCACCGGATAGTCGAGGCCCGCGAAGTACTGGTTCTTCAGGAAGATGGCGTCGACGGCGGCGACCAGGGCCGGGCCGACGGCGTTCAGGTCGGCATACACGCCGTCGTCCTGGCGCACGATGCAATGGGCAGGCGCCGCGGGGGGCGCGGAAACGCGTGCGGCCGGGCTATCCGGCGAGATGCTTGCTGCGGAGTTGGACACGTAGGCGCCCTCCAGTCTGGTCTAGTGGGCGTACGATAGCATGTTGCGCAATGTAAATAAACATATAGCAACAAGATTTCTCTTAAGAAACGCCATGCGAGCGGGCAAGCCGAAATGAGAACGGCGCCCGCAGGCGCCGTTTTTCCAGCCAGGGCCGCGCGATCAGCGGCGGCGGGCGTTGGGGTAGAGGTCGACGTTGGCCTCGTTGATCTGGCGCTTCAGCTCGCGCCGCTCGTCGGGCGTCAGCCGGCCGCGGCGGCTTTCTTCTCCGCGGCGCATCTGGTCCTCGATCTGCTCCTGCCTGCGCGCATTGTCGCGCATTTCGTAGGCGCGGGGATCGAAACGCTGGTCCTGCGCGCGAGACTCATATCGGTCGCGCATCTGCTGCTGCTGCATCTCGTCGCGGCGCGGGCCGCGGTCTTGCGCCATGGCGCCGGCCGCGGTGCAGGCCAGAACGCAGGCCACGACGCCGGTACGCACCAGGCCCAGTGCCCCGTCTTTTACTGCCTGAATTGTATTGAGCGCGTCGTTCATGGTGTCCCTCTTCCGCGATGCCATATAAACAGATAAGCTGTGTTGACCACTTGCTGCCAGTGTATGTGCATACCGTCCGAGGAGTAAGACTGATTGGGTAAAGTTTGTAACACAATGTAATGCATGAGCAATTCGCGCGCGATGCTCAAGCCATAAGACGTTACCATAGCGACATGCTTCTGACAATTCTGGAATCCATATGAACGCATCGACGAATAACTCGAACAATAGCGCTGCAAATACTGCGAGCCCGGGCGCCACGGGCGGCCACTCCGCCAAGATCATGGTGGTCGACGACGACGTCCGCCTGCGCGACCTGCTGCGCCGCTACCTCACCGAGCAGGGCTTCCAGGTGGTGACCGCGGAAAGCGCGCCGGCCATGAACAAGCTGTGGCTGCGCGAGCGCTACGACCTGCTGGTGCTCGACCTGATGCTGCCGGGCGAAGACGGCCTGTCGATCTGCCGCCGCCTGCGCGGCGCCGGCGACCAGACCCCGATCATCATGCTGACCGCCAAGGGCGAGGACGTGGACCGCATCGTCGGCCTCGAGATGGGCGCCGACGACTACCTGCCGAAGCCCTTCAACCCGCGCGAGCTGGTGGCGCGCATCGGCGCGGTCCTGCGCCGCAAGGGGCCGGACGAGATCCCGGGCGCCCCGAGCGAGACCCCGCAGACCTTCGAGTTCGGCGACTTCGTGCTCGATCTCGGCACCCGCACCCTCAAGAAGAACGGCGAGACCGTACCCCTCACCACCGGCGAATTCTCGGTGCTGAAGGTGTTCGCGCGCCATGCGCGCCAGCCGCTGTCGCGCGAGAAGCTGATGGAACTGGCGCGCGGCCGCGAATACGAAGTCTTCGACCGCTCGCTCGACGTGCAGATCTCGCGCCTGCGCAAGCTCATCGAGCCCGATCCTTCGAGCCCCCTGTACATCCAGACCGTCTGGGGCCTGGGCTATGTGTTCATCCCTGAAGGACAGCCGCGCTAGTGTTCGCACCATTTTCCGCGGCGCGCCGCGCCGCGCGTTTCGCCTGGTACCGCAGCGGCCTGTTCTGGCGCACCTTCCTGTTGATGTCCCTGCTGACCGCGGCCTCGATGGGCTCGTGGATCGGCATGCTCAACATGTTCCAGCGCGGGCCGCAGGTGCAGCAGACGGCCGAGCTGGTGGGCTCGGTGGTAACCCTCACCCGGGCCGCCCTCACCCACTCGGCGCCGGACCTGCGCCGCGAGCTGCTGCTCGAGCTGGTGTCCAACGAGGGCATCCGCATCCTCACGATGAACGACTACGACGTGGTCGAGCCGCCGCCCAATACGCCGCTGATGGCGGACATCGCCACCGCGGTGCGCGAGCGCCTCGGCAAGCAGACCCGCTTTTCCAGCAGCGTGAATGGCGTGCCGGGCTTCTACATCAGCTTCAACATCCAGGAAGACGAATACTGGCTGATGCTCGAGCGCGAGCGCCTGGCGGGCCTCACGCGCGTGCAGTGGCTGGGCTGGGCGACCCTGGTGGGCCTGCTGTCGCTGGTCGGTGCGGCCTTTGTCTCCTCGCTGGTGAACCGTCCGCTGGCGCGCCTGACGGCGGCCGCGCGCGCGATTGCCAAGGGCGAGCGCCCGACCCCGCTGCCCGAGAAGGGCTCGCAGGAGATCATCGAGGCCAACCGCAGCTTCAACCAGATGGTGGAAGACCTGGCCCAGGTCGAGAAGGACCGCGCCGTGATTTTGGCGGGCATCTCGCACGACCTGCGCACGCCGCTCGCGCGCATGCAGCTGGAGGTCGAGATGGCGCACCTGCCGCAGGATGCGCGCGAAGGCATGCAGTCGGACATCAATCAGATGGACGCCATCATCGGCCAGTTCCTCGACTTCGCCAAGCCGACCGACGCCGCCACCTTCGTCGCCGTGAACCTGTCGGAGATGCTGTCCGAGGTCGGGCGCGAGGCGGGCCGCATCCGCGACCTGAAGGTGTCGGTCGACCTGATGCCGGGCATCCACGTGATGGGCAATGCGACCGACCTGCGGCGCGTGGTCAACAACATCATCGAGAATGCGCGCAAGTACGGCAAGACCCCGGGCCAGGACATCACCGAGATCGCGATCCTCCTGCGCGTGAAGGCGACCGGACACGGAAGGCGCGCCGTCATCGAAATCTGCGACCATGGCGTGGGCGTGCCGGAAGACCAGATCGCCCAGCTGCTCAAGCCGTTTACGCGCCTGGACAGCGCGCGTGGACAGGCCAATGGCGCCGGCCTGGGGCTGGCCATCGTCGAACGCGTGCTGTCGCGCCACAATGCCGAGCTGTCGGTGCGTAACCGCGAAGGCGGCGGCTTGTTGCTGCAGATCGCATTGCCGCTGGCAGGTTGAGGGCTCGCCCGTCATTACATAGTAAACTCGTAGGGTGGACGGGTCTCCCGTCCGCGCGTTCAACTCCGGCATGCGCAGTAGCGGCTCGACCGGGAGTCGAACGCGCGGTCGGCATAGCCGACCACCCTACCAACCCGGTACCTCGATCATGAACCACGAACAAGAACAGCTCCTCGACAGCATCCCACTATCCCAGAAAATCCGCGCCATGGTGCGTTCCCTGCCGCGCACCGGCATCACCCTGAGCGAGCTGATCCAGCTGGTCGGCAAGGACGGCCTCCTGATCCTGGCGGGCCTTCTGACCCTGGTGTTCCTGATCCCGGTCTCGATCCCCGGTGTCAGCACCGTGTTCGGCGCGGCCATCCTGCTCATCGGCCTCTCGCGCCTGTTCGGCCGCGAACTGTGGGTGCCGGAGCGCCTGAAGCACCGCGTGATCGGCACCCGCAAGCTGCGTCCCCTGCTGCGCAAGGCCCTGCCCTGGATGGTGAAGATCGAGAAGGTCAGCCGTCCCAACCGCATCCAGTGGCTGGTGGCCAAGGGGCCGATCCAGTACCTGAACGACGCGGCCCTGGTGCTGGGTGCGGTGCTCCTGATGATGCCCTTCGGCCTGATCCCATTCAGCAATACCTTCCCGGCCGTGGCCCTGCTCTTCCTCGCCATCGGCCTCTTGCAGCGCGACGGCGTGTGCGTGCTGCTGGGCCACATCAGCAATCTGCTCACCATCCTCTATTTCAGCCTCCTGATCGGCGGCGGCGGCCTGGCGGCGCGCGAGGTCTTCCAGCGCATGAACGGCTGAGAAGCCGGGCCCGATTCGCTATACTCGGTGCTTTCGACCCAACCGAGAGCGCCATGACCGTCACCGCACCGACCTACCACGACATCGAACTGGCCGCCGAGCGCCTGAAGGGCGCGGCGCACCGCACGCCGGTGCTGACCTCGACCACCGCGAATCGCATCAGCGGCGGCGAGCTGTTCTTCAAGTGCGAGAACTACCAGCGCATGGGCGCCTTCAAGTTCCGCGGCGCCTATAACGCGATCGCGAAATTCGACGACGCCCAGCGCGCGGCCGGCGTGCTGACCTTCTCCTCGGGCAACCACGCGCAAGCCATCGCCCTCTCCGCGAAACTGGCGGGCATCAAGTCGACCATCATCATGCCGCACGACGCGCCGGCGCTGAAGGTCAAGGCGACCAGGGAATACGGCGGCGAAGTCATCACCTACGACCGCTATACCGAGAACCGCGAAGAGATCGGCCGCCGCCTCTCCAGCGAGCGCGGTATGACCCTGATTCCGCCCTACGACCACCCGGACGTGATCGCCGGCCAGGGCACGGCGGCCAGGGAACTGTTCGAAGAGACCGGGCCGCTCGACATCCTGCTGGTCTGCCTGGGCGGCGGCGGCCTGCTGGCCGGCTGCGCGCTGGCTGCGCGCGCGCTGTCGCCGGAATGCAAGGTGATCGGCGTCGAACCGGAAGCCGGCAACGATGGCCAGCAGTCGCTGCGCAAAGGGGAAATCGTGCACATCGCCGTGCCCAAGACCATCGCCGACGGCGCCATGGTGACCCATATCGGCGAGCACAATTTCGAGGTGATCCGCCGCAACGTGGACGACATCGTCACTGTGAGCGACGCCCAGCTGGTGCAGACCATGGCCTTCTTCGCCGAGCGCATGAAGATGATCGTCGAGCCGACCGGCTGCCTCGGCGCAGCCGCGGCCCTGCACGGCGTGGTGGACGTCAAGGGCAAGCGCGTCGGCATCCTGATCTCCGGCGGCAACGTCGACCTGTCGCGTTTCGCCGAGCTGGTATCTAGCGTGCAAGCCTGATGGAATTCGTCCAGGCGCCCGGCCTGCCTCTGCCTGCCGGCCATTACTCGCAGGCCGTCGTCACGCGCGGCGGCCTGGTCTTCGTGTCGGGCGTGCTGCCGGCGCGCGACTTGTCCGACACTTCCTTCGAGGCCCAGTGCGCGTCGGTGTTCGCGCAGTGCGAGCAGATCCTGGGCGCGGCGGGCTGCGGCTTGCATGACGTGGTGCAATGCACGGCCTACCTCGCCGGGGTCGAGCACTGGCCGGCCTTCAACGCCGCGTACGCGGCCGTGTTCGGGGAACACCGGCCGGCGCGGGCGGTCGTGCCGGTACCGACCCTGCATTACGGTTGCCTGGTGGAAGTACAGCTGGTGGCGGAACAGCCGAACGGCTGAGAGATTTTCGAATGCATGCTGCGCACACGTGAGGCAGCGAACAGAGCATTGTAAGACAGACACGGACACTGGAGGCTCCAGAAAAGGAGTCGACCATGAAACGTCATCTCTGCCTCAGCATTCTTTGCGCGGCCCTTGCCTCATTTGCCCCCGCAGCCTACGCCGGCACCGACATCGTCAAGTGCGTGGACGGCGCAGGCCGCGTCACCCTGACCGACCAGCCCTGCGACGGCGGCGCCGCCACGGTGCGCCTGGCCAGCATGCCCGCGGACGAAGCAGTCAACCGCGTACAAGCTTATCCGCTGGCCGTCGAGCACAGCGTGCTGCCGCCTCCGCCCGCCCAACGGCGCGTGATGGCGCCGCGGGCCAAGGCCAAGCCCTTGATGCGCGATGTGGCGACCCTGAAAGCCGCCAGGGCGAATTTCCTGCTGATGGATGCGGGTGGCAGGCAGGCGCTGGCGACCCTGAATTGAATCATCGGCTGAGTTGGAGCCGGTTGAACGCCCACCCTGCCGTAGGGTGTTCGGCTGCGCCGAACGCGCGTTCGACTCACCGTTGAGCAGCCCGAGCGCCGCTCAGAACAAATCGCGTATCTTCTGCACGCTCGCCAGGTGCGGCGTCATCGGCGTGCCCAATACCTTCACCAGTTCCTGCACCGCCGGATCCGTAATGAAATCCGCCGCCGAACGCGCTTCGAGCATGCGCTCGGGCGGCAGCGAACGCGCCACCGCCCAGCCCTGCACGTAGTCCACGCCGATTTCCGACAGCGTCTGCACGGTGGCGGCATCTTCCGCCCACTCCGCGATGGTCTTCATGCCCAGGTTGCCGGCCAGGCTGACGATCGCCTCGACGATCGCCACATTGGCCGGGTGGGCGTTGATGTTCTTGATGAAGTTCCCATCGATCTTGAGCACGTCGGCCGGCAATTCCTTCAGGTAGGAGAAGGAGGTGTAGCCGGCGCCGAAGTCGTCCAGCGCCACTTTCACGCCGAAGCTGCGCGCCTGGTCGATGAAGCGGCGCGTGTTGTCGAGGTCGTGCAGGGCCACGCTCTCGGTGATCTCCAGGCACAGGCGGCTCGCCACGTGCACGAAGCGGCCGAGGATCTCGAAGGTGTCCTGCACGAAGCGCTCGTCGTTGAGCGAGGCGCCCGACAGGTTCATGCACACGAAGCGGGTATTGCCCAGCTGCTCGGCATGTTCGGCGATCCAGGACAGGGTCGTGTTCATCACCCAGCGGTCGATCACGCTCGCGCGGCCGCTTTTCTCGGCGGCCGCGATCACGGCGCCGGCCGGCACGATGCGGCCGTCCGGCTCGCGCATGCGCAGCAGTACTTCGAAGTTCAGCGATTCGCGCGGGTGGCTGAGCGACATGATCGGCTGCATTTCCAGCAGGAGGCAATCGGTCGCGTTGGGACCGGACAGACGCGCCACCATGTCGAGTTCGGCCGCGCGCTGGCGGAAGGCTTCGGCGCCGCGCTCGTAGACCACCAGCCCCTCGCCCTGCCCCGTCTTGGCTTCGCGGCAGGCGCGGTCGGCGGTCGACACGGCGTCCTTCATGGCGATGCTGGGTTCGACTTCGATCAGGCCGACCGAGCCGCGCACGTGGAAGGCCTTGTCGCCCACGCGGTAGGGCGTGCTGCCGAGGCGGTCGACGATGCCGCGGCAGATGATCGAGGCCAGCGGGATGGCCGTCTCCGGCATCAGGATCACGAACTCGTCGCCGCCCACGCGGCCGATCTGCTGGCCGCCGGCCAGCATGGTGGCCATGCGTTCGCAGACCTGCTTGAGCACCTCGTCGCCGGCCGCGTGGCCGAACAGGTCGTTGATCAGCTTGAAGCGGTCGAGGTCGACGTAGGCCAGCGCCATCGGGCGGCCGCTTGCCAGGCCGGCGGCGGCGAGCTGGAATTCCTGCTCGATGCCGCGGCGGTTGAAGACCTTGGTGAGCGGGTCGTTGTTGGCCATGAACTGCAGCTGCTCGGTGGCCTTGTGCTTCTCGGTCGTGTCCTGCAGCACGCCTTCGATGCGCGAGCGCGCGAGGGTCGCGGACACCAGGAAGCGCTGGCTGCCGTCGCGGCTGGTGAGTTCCATCTCGGCCTCTGCCTTGGCGTGCACCTGCTCATGCAGCTCGGTCCAGGTGCTCTCGGTGAAGAACTGGCGCCAGGCGGTGCGGCCGGCATTGAAGCTCGAGATGCCCAGCATCTTCTGCAGGGCCGGGTTCACGCTCAGGAAGTGGCCGTACATGTCGAGCGTGAACAGGCCCACCGGCATGGCCTGGTAGGCGTGCTCCAGCTCCTGCTGGGCCGCTTCGCGCTGCTCGGTCTCGCTGCGCATCTGCTCGGCCACGGCCAGGGCGGCCAGCAGGCTCGAGGCCAGCGCGGCGGTGACGCTGTTGATGATGCCGAGCAGCTCGCGCATGCCCAGCGCGGCCGACGCGACTTCGGCGATGGTGGCGAGGAAGCTGACCACGAAGGACGCCGCGAACCAGGAGGCGACGCGGTTGCGCGACTCGGCGATGATCTTGACCAGGCCCACCGTCATCACCGAGAAGCAGCAGGTACAGATGATCCACAGCAGCGGCAGGTAGACGCCGTAGGGGAGCAGGATGGCGGCGGCCAGCATCGGCATGCACAGCCACTGCATGATGCGGAAAGGCAGTACGTAGCGCAGGGCCGCGATATGGTCTTTCAGCAGCGCTTGGTACAGCGTCAGGGTGGCGATGCCGTACAGGGTGATGCCCACCGAGCGGCTGCGCAGCAGCCAGTCGGCGGGGATGGTCTGGCCCAGCCACTGGATGTCCCAGCCGGCCGACAGCGCGGCCACGCGCAGGTTCAGGACCAGCCAGCCGGCGAACAGCACGTAGACGGGCTGGCGGTTGATCAGGGCCGTGATCAGGATGAACAGGGCCAGCACCACCATGCCGCCGTCCAGCAGGCCGGACTTGCGGTGGTACTGCTCGACCGACAGGGCGTACTGGTCGGCCGGCCACTGCAGCACCGTCAGGCGCGCGGGGCCGGCGAAGTCGGCGCGGCACAGCAGTTCCGACGGCATGGGCGCCATGCGCAGCGCGAAGCCGGCCTTCGAGCCCTCGATGAATCCGGCGCCGGCGCCGCGCACGGCATTGCCCAGCGGAGCCAGGCTGACGGCGTCCCAGCAGGCCACATCGAGCGCGTGGCGCGACGGGAACTCGATCACCTGGGCGCCGCTGCGCGGCATCGGCTCGAAGGCGAACCAGACCGGCGCTTCGGACAGGTGGGTGTCATGGCCGGTGACCAGGCTCGCGGCCTGCGCGCGTGCGAGCGCGCTGCGCGGATCGAGGGCATCCTCGGTTTGCACGGCGACGCGCATCGACAGCGGCACGTCGCCGCTGGTGCGGTACTGGTCGTGCCAGAAGACCAGGGCGATGACGGAAACGAGACCGATCCCGAGCGGGATCAGATAGTACGAAAACAACTTCAACACCCGTTCGACGGCCGCGTGCGCGGCGGCCGTGAACGAAGAACGACGTTGCGGTGTTGGTATGGGCATAAGGTGGTATCGGTGCGAACGAATGCCTTTACCTTTTTAAAGGCAAAGGCGTCAAAGCGCAAGGATACAACCTTACAGTGATGCCGTCATGCAATAACTGATCATGCAGCCGCGAATTCGCGCGACAACAACGGTGAATAACCTTCGACTTTAGTTCGAGGTAGAACCAGTGCCGGCGGAGGCGCTGCCGGACCGATATCGATATCCGGATGGTGCGTGCCGAAGAAGAAATTCAGCAGAGGATGGCGCGCTTTCACATAACGCTGCTCGAACGTCGCGATCTCGAAGGCCATGACGCGGTGGGGAATGTTGCCGACATGGCGCAGCGGCACCGGACCTTGCTCAGGGAACACGTCGGTGAACAGCAACTGCTCGTACTGGCGGTCCACTGGTGGGCGCCCGGTGGCGACCGAATAGTCGATGGCGTTGTCTTCGCAATACATGAAGCAGGCCTTGATCAATGCCACCTTGACCATACGTCCGACGCGGCCTTCGTCGATACCCAGGCGGGTGGCCTCGACCAGGCGGCGGCCTTGCAGCCAGTCAGGCAGCACGATCGATTCCTCGACGCCGAGCGGGCGGTAAAGGTTGGTGCGAATGCGGGTGCTGCCGAGGGCCGAACCGTCCAGCTTCGACTCGGCCAGCAGCACGATGGTGTCGGATTCGTAGTCGGCCGCTTCCGGCTCCGCCAGCGAGCGTGCGAACTCGGGGACGTGGCGCGCATATGCTGCATGACGGATCCGTACGGCTTTCAACAGGTCGGACTCGGTCTCGACCCGGCGAACGGTAAAGGGAAGCCGCTCGACACTGAGGCCGGCAGCGCGTGCCTCGCGCTTCTTGCGTTCAGTGCGCGCCGCGGCGCTGGCGGGAGTGGTTGCGACTGGGTCGAAGAGCGACATCGGGGTTTCCTTAGGATTGAAATTGTGAAACAGAACTTGCCTGCTTCAAATTATCAATCCGTTCAGAAATATTTTAACTGCTGAGCAAGCGTACTTTTTCCCTTCTATTTGTCCTACATCATTGAAAGATTTGTCCTACAACAAAGTACACTCGTGCGTAACTTTGTAGCCACAGTATTGCTTGCAGGCGCTTGGCCTATGCCACCCGCATATTCATGCGCTCACTGCATCGTGCGCGCGCTGCCGGAGACGCGGATCGAGCTGCCCGGTTCGTCGCCGATCTCGGCCGTCAGGCGCGAACGCATGCCCATGTCCTCGCCCTGCACCACCTCGATCCGTCCGCCGTGCGGCCACCCGATGTCGCGCAGGTAGCCGGCGAAGGCGGCGGTGCCGGCGCCGGTGGCCGGGTCTTCCAGTACGCCACCGGAAGCGAAGGGATTGCGGGTATGGAAGCGCTGCGGCGTCTCGGCCCAGGCCAGCACGATGGTGACCAGGCCGTGCCCGTTCATCAGGCGGCGTCCGGCTTCGAGTTCGTAATACATGCGCGCCAGGGCCTCGCGGCTGTTCAGGGCCAGCACCAGATGGTCGTTGCCGCCATGGGCGATCGCCGGCGGGATGCGCGCGTCGAGATCGGCGCGCGTGTAGCCGAACAGGGCCAGCGCGGCCTCGACCAGGGCGGCGGGGGCAGGGCTGCTCCGGGTCGGCGGCGACTGCAGGCTGGCGGCGACACGCTCGCCTTCCTTGCGCCCTTCGACCGAGATCTGCGCCGCATTCAGCGTGAGATCGAAGCGGCCGTCGCCGAAGCGGCGCGCCAGTGCAGCGCCCAGGGCGATGGTGGCGTGGCCGCAGAAGGCCACTTCGGATTCCGGCGAAAAATAGCGGACCCGCCACGCCTCGCCTCGCGGCGCCGCGAAGGCGGTCTCGGAGAAGCCGACCGCGTGCGCCACGGCCGCCATCTCCGCATCCGGCGGCAGGGTGTCGCCGATCCAGACGCCGGCGGGATTGCCGCCGACGTCGCCATCGGAGAAGGCGGCGATGCGCTCGACGTGTTGAAGCGAGCCATGCATATACTGGGCTTCTTTCATGACGGTCCTTTTTTTGTTGGAGGGCCGGCCATCATAATCCGCGCCGGCAAAGCTTGCCGGGACGCGCCCGATTCCTGTCCTGCTTGACCTTGCGGGACAGGGCCGCTAGTATTTAGACATTCATCTAATTAGAAAGCGATCTAACATGGCAGGACCGTTGAACGAGGTGTTCAAGGCCATCGCCGATCCGACGCGGCGCGAGATCCTGCGCCTGCTGCGTCACGAAGAGCTGAGCGCGGGCGAGGTGGCGGCGCATTTCGACATGAGCAAACCCACCATGTCGCACCACTTCGCGGTACTCAAGGGGGCCGGCCTGATCACCAGCCGGCGTGAGGGACAGACCATCTGGTATTCGCTCGACACCACGGTGCTCGAGGACGTGCTGGCCTGGTCGATGGACATGGCGCGCGGCGCCAGGAAGGGCAAACGATGAAGCGTTACCTGTTCGTGTTCGCGGCCGTGGTGCTGCTGGTGCTGGCGATGACCCTGGCCATCTATCCCGCGCTGCCGGCGCAGGTGCCGGTGCACTGGAATGCGGCCGGCGAGGTCGACGGCTGGGGGCCGCGTGTCGACGTGCTGATGCACTCGGTCTTCCTGCTCGGCCTGGGCCTGCTGTGGCCGGTGCTGCCGACGGTGTCGCCGAAGCGCTTCGCGGTGGAGGGTTTCGCGTCGACCTGGTGGTTCAGCGGCATGGCGGTGGTGATCCTGATCGGCTATATCCAGTGCATGCACCTGTGGGCGGCGCACCAGGGCGGCTTCGCGATGGACCGCGCCATCGTCGGCGGGCTCGGGATGTTCTTTGTCCTGGCGGGCAATGTGATGGGCAAGGTGCGGCGTAACTTCTGGCTCGGCGTGCGCACGCCCTGGACGCTGGCCAACGACCGGGTCTGGTATGCGACGCACCGGCTGGCGGCGCGCACCATGGTGGCGGGCGGCGCGCTGGCGGTGCTGGTCGCGCTGGCGGGCTGGCATGGGGTGCTCGGGATCGGGGGACTGGTGCTCGGGGCGATCGTGCCGGTGGTGTTTTCGCTGGTGTACTACAAGCGCCTGGAGAAGGCGGATGCACTGTAGGGTGTTCGGCTTCGCCGAACGCGCGTTCAACTACAGGGTGAAATGAGGCGCACCGCCTACTTTTGCGCCGCTTGGACGCGCGGACGGGGAACCCGTCCACCCTACGACAGTCTATCCTGCAGCCGCTTCGCTAGGAAGTCCACCAGGGCCGACACCCGCGGCGCCAGCGCGCCCTGTTTGTAGAACACCGCCCATACCGGCTGGGTCCAGTGCAAGGTCGCGTCTTCCAGCACCGGCAGCAGCCGTCCCGCCTCGACGTCGGCGCGGGTGAGAAAATCCGATAGCGAGGCGATTCCCGTCCCCGACAGCGCCAGGTGGCGCACCGTTTCGCCGCTCGAGGCCACCACCGAGGGCGTCACCGTCCACCCTTCCGCGCCGGCGTGCCGCAGCGGCCAGGTATTCAGGGACGCCGGCGCCGTGAAGCCGAGCGTGCGGTGGGCTTTCAGGTCCTCGGCCGTGGCAGGCATACCGTGCTTTTCCAGGTACGCGGGCGCGGCCAGCACGCGGATGTGCGATGCGCCGAGGCGCCGCGCGTTCAGGGTCGAATCGGGCAGCGCGCCGATGCGGATCGCCAGGTCGGCGCGTTCCTCGATCAGGTCGACATAGGTCTCGCCGCTCACCAGTTCCAGTTGCACCAGGGGATAGGCTTCCAGGAAGTCCGGCAGCAGCGGCGCGAGCAGGTGGTCGAGCGCCGGGGTGGCTGCGTTCACGCGCACCAGGCCCGAAGGCTGGGAACGGCGCGCGGCGGCTTCCAGCTCGGTGTTGGCCAGGTCGGCCAGCAGGCTGCGCGCCCGGCCCAGCAGCCAGGTCCCCTCTTCCGTCAGTTGCAGGCGCCGCGTCGTGCGGTGCATCAGCGTCATGCCCAGGTGTTCCTCCAGGCGCGAGATGGTGCGCGAGACGCCCGAGGGAGTCTGGCCCAGGCGCTCGGCAGCGGCCGAGAACGATCCTGTATCTATGACGGCAGCGAAGGCAATCAGCGCGTCGACATCGATCATTTGTGACTCCACGTCAAAAGTCAATTGTACGCTAAGGCATTTTTCTGCGCTTGGCAAGCGGGCACACTGCGGGCCTTGCTTCACATCGGCAGACCAAAAGGAGAACACCATGCCACTCGCACTCTGGGCGCTCACGCTGAGCGCCTTCGCCATCGGGACGACGGAATTCGTCATCGTCGGCCTGATTCCCACCATCGCGGCCAGCCTCGGCGTCTCGGTGCCGTCCGCCGGGCTGCTCGTCAGTCTCTACGCGCTCGGCGTCGCCGTCGGCGCACCGGTGCTCACCGCCCTCACCGGCCGCGTGCCGCGCAAGCAGCTGCTGATCGGCCTGATGATGCTGTTCACCCTCGGCAACCTGGTCGCCTGGATGGCGCCCGGCTATGCGGCCCTGATGGCGGCCCGCGTGCTGACCGGCCTGGCCCACGGCGTGTTCTTCTCGATCGGCTCGACCATCGCCACCAGCCTGGTGCCGAAGGAAAAGGCCGCCAGCGCCATCGCCCTGATGTTCACCGGCCTGACCGTGGCCCTGGTGACCGGCGTGCCGCTCGGGACCTTCATCGGCCAGCACTTCGGCTGGCAGGCCACCTTCCTCGCCGTGTCGCTGCTGGGCGTGGTCGCCATCGTCGGCAGCTGGATCCTGGTGCCGAAGGACATCGCCGGCAGCAAGCCGGCCAGCCTGCCGACCCAGCTGGCCGTCCTGAAGAAGCCGCGCCTGCTGCTGGTCTATGCCATGACGACGCTCGGCTATGGCGGCTCCTTCATCGCCTTCACCTATCTGGCGCCGATCCTGCAGGAAGTCTCGGGCTTCGCGGCTTCCAGCGTGAGCCTGGTGATGCTGGTCTACGGCGTCTCGGTCGCGGCCGGGAACATCTGGGGCGGCAAGCTGGCCGACCGCAAGGGCCCGCTGCCCGCGCTGCAGATCGTGTTCGCCCTGCTGGCCCTGGTGCTGCTGGTCCTGGGCTTCACCGCGCCGAACAAATGGCTGGTGCTGGCCACCGTGCTGGCCTGGGGCGCCGTCGCCTTCGGCAATGTGCCCGGCCTGCAGGTCTATGTCGTCCAGCGCGCCGAGCGCGATGCGCCGCAGGCCGTGGACGTGGCCTCGGGCCTGAACATCGCCGCCTTCAACGTCGGCATCGCCCTGGGTGCCTGGGGCGGCGGCCTGGTGGTGGCCCGCTTCGGCCTGATGGCCACGCCACCGATCGGCGCCTTGATCGTCGTCGGCGCCTTTGCTTTGACAACCCTGGCCGGCTGGCTCGACCGCCGCGACGGCCTGCCGGCAAAGGCAGCCGTGAAGACCGCCGTCATCACCCACTGAACACGAAAGGAATGAACATGACCATGACTATGCCCCAACTCGGCCTCGGCACCTTCCGCCTGCAGGGCCAGCAAGCCATCGACTCGGTCGCCGCTGGACTCGAACTCGGCTACCGCCACATCGACACCGCCCAGATCTACGGCAACGAGGAAGAAGTCGGCGCCGCCCTCGCGGCGTCAACGGTGGCGCGCGACGAGGTTTTCGTGACCACCAAGATCTGGACCGCGAACCTGGCCGGCGGACTGGTCGCGCCGAGCCTGAAGGAGAGCCTGCGCAAGCTGCGCCTCGAGCAGCTCGACCTGACGCTGGTGCACTGGCCTTCGCCCGGCGCCCAGGTGCCGGTGCGCGAGACCATGGAAGCGCTGCTGGAGGCGCGCGAAGCGGGCCTGAGCGCCGCCATCGGCATCTCGAATTTTCCGGTCGCCCTGATGCGCGAAGCGATCGATGCGGTCGGCGCGGCCAACATCGCCACCAACCAGGTCGAGCTGCATCCCTACCTGCAGAACCGCGGCGTGGCCGCCTTTGCGCGTGAGATGGGCATCCACGTGACGGCCTACATGCCGCTCGCCTACGGCAAGGTGATGGACGACCCCGTCATCCGTGGCATCGCCACGCGCCACGAGGCGACCGCGGCCCAGGTCACGCTGGCGTGGCTGCTGGCCAAGGGTTACGCGGTGATTCCCTCGTCGACGAAGCGCGCCAACCTGGCCGGCAACCTGGAGGCCCCGCGGCTGGTGCTGGACGCCGGCGACATCGCGGCGATCGATGCGCTCGATCGGGCCGGGCGCCTGGTCAGCCCCGAGTTCGCACCGACCTGGGACTGACTATTCGTCCAGCTCCGGATAGTGGCGGAAGATGCCGTTTTCGTTGAACGGGATGCGCCGGCCCGATGCCAGGTAGGCCGCGATGTTGGGCCGCGCCGCCACCCGGTCGCGCAGGCGGCCCAGGGCGGGATACTCGCCCTCGAGCCGCTTCATCGCGTTCGGGAAGGCGTAGCGCAGGCCCTCGATCACCTGGAACAGCGAGAGGTCGGCGTAGGTCGGCTTGTCGCCCACCAGCCAGTCGCGCGGCTCGGGGTTGCTGAGGATGCGCGAGAAGTAGCCGAAGAACTTCGGCAGGCGCGTCTCGATCAGGTCGGCCGCGCGGCGCAGCGCTTCCGGCTTCTGGTCTTCGTAGTAGAGCGAGGTGGCGATGGGATGGTGGGTGTCGTGGATCTCGGCGACCAGGTCGGCGATGGTCAGCTGCAGCTGGTGGGTCCACAGGCGGCCCGGATCGCTGCGCGGCGCCAGCGCATGCTGTTCGCCAAGGTAGAGCAGGATATTGGCCACCTGGCCGATGGTCATCTCGCCCGCCTTCAGGAAGGGCGGCGCGAAGGAGGGATGGGATTCGGTGTCCAGCGCCGACATCAGGAGGTCCATGCCGCCCTCGCGGCGCGCCAGGTCCACGTAGTCGGCGCCGGCTTCCTCCAGGGCAAGCCGGACAAATTCGCCACGGCCTTGGATACCGGGCCAATAAAAAAGTTCGTACGCCATGGGTTGCCTCCGGGGTGGTTCGGTCTGGCGCAATTATTGACGATGAAAGCCAAGCGTGTCGCCGCACAAACATGGTAATCTTATAGTGCCTGTCAGGCGAAAACAAAAAGTCGCAAATTGGCAAAAAAGCCGATACCGAGAGAGAGACCTATGAACGCAAGCCTTCGCCGTGCTTCGCTTCGAAAATTCCTGACCCACCCCGGCGCCAGTTAGCTCCCGGCCCTTCATGGCAGAATGTCGTTTCTGCCGTGCTAGCCCGTCCTTGTGCGGGCATCCAAGATAAAGAATGTGGCGCCGCACCAAGCGCCCGCAACTTTACGCCGAATGGAGCAGCACCGTGATCTTCGCTCACTTATCCAGAAGTTGGCTGGCCCGCCGCGGCCAGTACACGCCCGCCTCGTGGATGCTCAGCATCGTGCGCAGCCTGCGCGTGCTGCGCTACTGGCGCGAACACCAGGCCCTGTGCCGCCTCGACCTGGTGCGCCGCTTCGTGGCGAGCGCCCCCGGCGACGACCTCTTCCACCACCTGAGCCACCGCAGCTATCTCTCGACAGACCTGAGCCCACGCCAGCGCGTGCAGTGCGTGCTCTCGCACTACCGTTTCGAAGACGCCGCCTTCAGCAATGCCTACCACCAGGCGGTCTACGGCGGCGGCGGGCTCACGCTGTGGCAGCACCTGTCGCAGGACGACAACGGTGAACACAGCTTCCTGATGCGCCTCGAGATGGCCCCGCGCCTCGACGCCGAGGGCGACCTCACCATCTCGCTGGTCGCCGACGGCAGGTACCTGCACCGCCTGTCCTATACCTGGGTAGACGGCCAGCTCGCGGGCGTCGACCTGCCGACGGTGCCCTTCGTCACCCGCAACCAGGGCCGCTGGACCGACTCCGGCGCCGCCTTCGCGGCCTTCGAAGAAGCCTTTCCCAACAACTCGCCGAGCTTCTTCTGCTTCGCCGCCATGCAGGGCGTGGCCCAGGCCATGGGCATCGACCAGGTGGTGGCCATCAAGTGCAGCGCGCACATCGCCTACGACCCGCAGGACGTCAAGCATTTCGAGAACGCCTACGACGGCTTCTGGAAGATCCTGGGCGGGGTCGAGATGCCGGGCCGCAGCTACCTGATCCGCCTGCCCTTTTACCTCAAGCCGCTGGCCGACATGCCGTCCAAGCACCGCAAGCGCGCCGCCCAGCGCCGCGAGTTCTGGCGCGCCATCGGCGACTCGACCCGCAGCACGATGCTGCGCCACATGGCGCCGGCCGCCGCCAGCCAGGCGCGCGCGGTGAGCGCGCCCGCCGTCGCCGAGGCCTGAGGCGGCCGCCTCGGGTTCGCGATTGCCTTCCCCGATCGACATCCTGCCGGCCGGCCCGCAGGACCGTGACGCCATCGCCGGCCTCTACGCCGAGGCCGGCTATGGCGCCGCCCTGGGCGCGGACGATACGGTGATCGTGGCGAAGGCCGGCGCCACCCTGGCCGGCGTGGTAAGGCTGTGCGCCGAAGAAGGCGTCACCGTACTGCGCGGGATGCAGGTTCGCGCAGCCTGCCAGGGCCAGGGCATCGGCGCGCGCCTGCTTGCCGCCTGCGTGCCCCACATGGCGAAGAACGCAACTTTCTGCCTGCCCTACACCCACCTCGAGCACTTCTATGCCGCCGCCGGCTTCGCGCGCGTGCACGGCGCCGCACTCCCTGCCATTCTCAACCAGCGCCTCGCCGCTTACCGGGAACGCGGTCAGGACGTGATTGCGATGCGTCGCCCGGCCGCCTGAGCCGCCCTGCCGCTTGCACCGTCTTCCAGCTGGAAGATGCTCACCACCGCGTGCAGCTCCGCCGCCTGCCGCCGCAGCGATTCAGCCGCCGCGGCCGCTTCCTCGACCAAGGCCGCGTTCTGTCCCGTCATTTCGTCCAGGTGGGCGATGGCGCCGTCCACGCGCTCGATGTCGGCGCGCTGCGAACCGGTCGCCGTGCCGATGCGATCGATGATGTCGTTCAGGCGCTGCACACCGTCCACCACTTTACGGATGGTCTCGCCGGCCTGGCCGACGAGCAGCGCGCCGGTGTCGACCCTGGCCACGGAATCCTCGATCAGGGCCTTGATTTCCTTGGCCGCCGCCGCCGAGCGGTGCGCCAGGTTGCGCACTTCGGCCGCGACGACAGCGAAGCCCCGCCCCTGCTCGCCGGCGCGCGCCGCCTCCACTGCCGCGTTGAGCGCGAGGATATTGGTCTGGAAGGCGATACCGTCGATGACCGAAATGATGTCGACGATCTTGCCGGACGAATCGTGGATCAGCCCCATGGTGGCGACCACCTGCTCGACCGCCGCGCCCCCTTCCAGCGACACCTTCGAGGCGTCGCCGGCCAGCAGCCTGGCCTGCTCGACGTAGTCCGCATTCTGCTGCACGGTCTCGATCAGGTGGCCCATCGACTGCGCCACCTGGGCCAGCGCGGCCGACTGGGTCTCGGTGCGGCTTGACAGATCGACGTTGCCGGTGGCGATCTCGGAGGACGCCGCCGCGATGGTCTCGGTGCCGCTCCTCACCTTGCTGACGATGGCCGACAGCTCCCGGCGCATCGTAGCCATCGCATGGATCATGCTCGCGGCACCCGCGCGCCGGGTATCGATCGGGTGGTACAGGCGCCCGTCCGCGATGGCGCGCGCCACGGCGGTGGCCTGGGCCGGCTCGCCGCCCAGCTGCCCGAGCAGGCTGCGCACGATGACCGCGCCGACCAGGGCGCACAGGATCACCGAGACCGCGCTCAAGGCCGTGATCCAGGTGCGCGCCTGCGCAGCCTCCTCGTTGGCGGCCATGCTGCTGGCGGCGGTGCGCTGCTGGAGCGCCTGTACCAGCGCGTCGATGTCGGCGACGATCCGGCGCCGCAGGGGGCTGCACTCGTTCACAAGGAACTGGCTATAGCCTTCCAGGTCCGCGCTGGCGCGGTAGGCGCGCGGACGCTCGAGCTCCTTCGCCATGGACAGCAGGCCGTCCCTGACCTTGCGGTACTGGGAGTCGCTTCCCATGGACGTGTCGAGCGTCGGCAGCACGGCGAGGTAGTCGGCCTTGAAGCTGTCGACGAGATCGAGTTCGCGCCGGGCGGAAGCCTCGTCCCTGAAGATATAGGCGTTGCGGGCGGCGATCCCGGTCTGGGCCAGGGCTTCGCGCGCCGCATAGAGCGGCTCGAGCTGGGTGTCGCGCACGCCATTCGCGGCGTCCAGCGCGCCCTGGATGCCATTGACCCGAGACACCGCAAACACGGCCAGGACCAGTGTGACGGCCAGAACCAGGCCGAAGGCCGTATAGAGTTGCCGGGCGATGGCAACACGGTGGAGGAGTTTCATGGTTATGGTCAATTAGTCAAAGAATCGGCAATTTAATCACATTTGTTGAATTTATTGCCGCACGATAACGATAATGTCCTTCATTTAATATATCTGCGTTGTATTTATGCTTCTCCTTCTGGCAAGAGAAACAACATTGCCGACTTTCCTTATCGTGGGCCTGTTGCCACCTTCGCCACACCCGCCCGGGTCCGTGTTACACTGCCGCCTCGCTAGGGGTCCTGGCGCGTGCGATCAGCGCGCTGCCGGGTGAGAGATACCCTTCGTACCTGATCTGGATAATGCCAGCGAAGGAAAGCGCAACGCAGTTCCCATCCTTGTTTGCCCTTCCCCCACGTTGGCTCCGGCTTTTTTGAAAAAGCAGCGCGCCATCTCGCATCGAACGTGGCGCGCGAAGACGAGCAAACCCATGACATCCACGCTGAAACAAACCGTCCTCGCCTGCGCAGTCCTGCAGGCCTTCTCCCTGAACGCTTCGGCGCAGCAGGCCGCGCCCGAAGGCGTCACCTCGGTGGTCGTCACCGGCAGCCGCTGGGTCGCCAGCGACCGCGCCAGCATCGGCGGCTTCACCGACGCCCCGCTGCTCGACACCCCGGCCTCGATCACCGCCCTCGGCACGACCCAGATGCTGGACCTGTCGATCCGCAACGTGACCGATGCCGCCCGCTTCGACGCCTCGATCGGCGACGCCTACAACGCGGTCGGCTATGCCGAGCAGTTCTCGATCCGCGGCTTCGCCCTGGACAACGCCACCAGCTACCGCAAGGACGGCATTGCGATTCCCGCCGACACCCAGATCCCGCTCGAGAACAAGGAGCGCATCGAAGTGCTGCGCGGCCTGGCCGGCCTGCAGGCCGGCGTCGCCGCACCGGGCGGCATGGTCAACTTCGTGACCAAGCGCCCCACCAATGCGCCGCTGAGGTCAAGCCTGGTCGAGGTGAGCGAGCGCGGCACCCTGCACGGTTCGATCGACCTGGGCGGCCGCTTCGAGGACCGCCGCTTCGGCTACCGTATCAACGCCGCGGCGGAAGACCTGAAATCCTATGTGCGCGGCGCCGACGGCGAGCGCCAGTTCGTGTCCGCCGCCTTCGACTGGCAGGTCACGCCGGATGCGCTGTTGCAGCTGGACCTCGACCACCAGCACCGTTCGCAGATCACGGCGCCGGGCTACCAGCTGCTGCGCAACGAAGTCCTGCCGTCCGGGATCTCGCCCAAGACCCTGCTGAACGACCAGCCCTGGACCAAGCCGGTCGAGACCGACAGCAGCAATCTCGGCCTGCGCTTCCAGGTCCGCCTCAACGCCGACTGGACCGCCACCGTCAACGCCAACAAGCACTGGTTCAAGCGCGACGACTACACCGCCTTCCCCTACGGCTGCAGCAACGAGGGCGATGGCTTCTATCCGGGCTACTGCTCGAACGGCGACTACGACGTCTACGATTACCAGAGCGTGGGCGAGCGCAAGACCCCGTGGGGCGCGCAGGCCATGCTGCAGGGGCGCATCGACACCGGCGCGGTGCGCCACCAGCTTACCGTTGGCGCCGCGATGTCCGAACGCCACGACAGCTTCGGCGAATACGTCTACGACTACGCGGGCTCCAGCAACATCTATCGGAACCAGGTCGTCGACCCGGCCCCGGGCAACCCGGCGACCGGTCCGGTCATGGAGCGCCGCAACGACCGCGAAAGCGCCCTGTTCGTGCAGGACGTGGCCACGCTGTCCGAGCGGTTCACGCTGCACACCGGCCTGCGCTGGGTAAAGCTCAAGCGCAACGAGAAGGCCGAGGTCGAGCTGCCATGGGCGCATGCGAACGACTCCTTCGTGCTGCCGAGCGTCGCGCTGGTCTACAAGCCGGCGCGCGACTGGAGCGTCTACGGTTCGCTCTCCCACGGCCTGCAGCATGGCGGCATCGCCGAGATGGGCACGACCAACGAGAATACCGTGCTCGACCCGAGCCGTTCGAAACAGATCGAGCTAGGCGTGAAGGGGATCGTCAACAACGCCATGATGGTGTCGGCCGCCGTCTTCGACATCAGGCAGGGCCTGGAATACGTGAACGCGGGCGGCGCTTTTGTCCGCGCCGGCGAGCAGCGCCACCGCGGGCTGGAACTGGCGGCCCAGGGCAAGCTGAACGCGGAACTCAACTACAGCCTGTCGCTGATGGCGCTCGACGCCGAACAGACCGGCACGGGCGACCCGGGCGTGGAAGGCAAGCGCGTGACCAATGTGCCGGAGCTGCGTTCGACCGCCTGGGTGGAATATGCGCTGCCGGCGATCCAGGGACTGAAGGTGGACGCGGTCTGGCAGTACTCGGGCAGCAAGGCCTTCGACCCGGCCAACCGCGCCATCGTGCCGGGCTACCACGTGGCCGGCCTGGGCACGTCCTATGCGCTGCGCGTGGGAGGCATGCACACCATCCTGCGCGCGCGCGTGGACAATGTGTTCGACAAATTCTACTGGCGCGACGTGACGCAGTCGCTGGGCGGCTACCTGCTGCCGGGCGCGCCGCGCACCTTCCGCGTGTCGGCGCAGTTCGACTTCTGAAGGTCAGCTTGATGCTTTTGTAGGGTGGTCGGCTTCGCCGACCGCGCGTTCAAACAGTCTCTGAACAGCGCATCATCCGATCGCAAGGGAGTTGAACGCGCGGTCGGGAGGACCCGACCAACCTACGAAGACCGCATATCCGCCGTCGCGGAATCAATCCCCCAGATCGGCCAGCTTGCCCAGGCAGCGCCGCTGGAAGCCATTCAGTCCGGTGGTGACGAAGCTGTCGTCCTCGTAGATCACTTCCGCGTCGAGCAGCAGGCGCAGCTTGGCGATGCGGTCGCCCTGGGCCAGGGCCTGGGCCAGGTGCGAAGAGTCCGGATCGCCCATGCGGGCGATTGCATCGACCACCTCCACCGGGAACTCCCAGTGCGCGGCGATCACCGATGACAGCAGGCGGCTGGCCGCGAACAGCTCGACACCGAAGGTCCCGGAACCCGGCACCTTGCCTTCGCAGATGCGGTCGGCCACCTGGAAGGCCACCTGCAGGCCCACGTTCTGCATCAGGCCCGCCAGGTAGGATTCGAACACGCCCGCGGACAGGCCGGGCGCCATCACGCTCGCGGCAAAGGCGCAGCGCTCGGAATGCTTCCAGACCGTGGGCGCCACCTGGCGCGCCACGCCCTGCACCTTGGTGCGGATCAGCGGACGCATCGCGATCTTCGCCAGCAGCATGCGCAGGCCGTTCAGGCCAAGCATCGTGACGGCTCCCTCGAGCGTCTCGATCGGCTTGGCCGGGCGATAGTAGGCGCTATTGGCCTCGCGGATCACTTCGGCGACCAGCACCAGGTCGCGTCCCACCTCGGCCGACAGCACGGCCGTCGAAATATTTTCGTCAGACAGCGCTCCCAGCAACTGGGCTACCAGCTCGGGCACGCGCGGGACCAGTCCCGACGCGCCTTCGGGGTCGGCCGCCAGGGCCCGCACCTCCGCCAGTACCCGCTCCTCCAGCTCACGAGCGAGATTACTGCCGCTCGAGGCAGTCAGATAACGGTAATAGGCGGCATCGATTTCCGCCGCCAACGCTACTTCATCCATCGCCACGGCCGTTCCAGCGCCGGCGGCGACTTCTGTCTCCTTGTCGCCGCCTAGCAAGCGGCCGATCCATTTTTTCACAGTACACCGCCTGTCAATATCGGTACAGACAGCTATTTTAATACCACAGGGAAACAATTGATATCTAAAAAAAGTCTCCGCATCCGCGTGGACACGAGCTGGCGCAAACCTTCGGCGAATAATCGTTTGCCAATGAGAATGATTATCATTTAGTATACCTCGCACATTCATTGAGAATGATTCTCATTACGAATGCAGAGTGCCGCCCAGGCGGCGTGACGACCACAACAACACGACTGGACCACCATGGCAGTAACCCCTCCAAGCTTGCGATTCCTACCCGCGCTCATCGCCTTCCTCTTTGTCGCGCCCGCCGGCGCCGCGCCCACCGACGCCGTCCCGCCCGAGACGGCGCCCACCGCCACCAGTCCCGGCACGGTCGTCGTGACCGGCCAGCGCCAGGACCAGTCCGGCAGCGTCACCGTGCTCGATGCCGAGGCGCTGCGCCGCCAGGGCGCCCAGGACATGCAGAACATGGCCCGCTATGCGCCGCTCGTCAGCGTGCCCGGCGCCGCCAGCGGCAGCGGCAATATCTGGGACGGCGCCGGCAACACCGGCTTCAATGTGCGCGGCATCGAAGGCAACCGGGTCAGCCTGGACCTGGACGGCATCGAACTGCCGGACGCCGCGCCGAAGCCCGATGCCTCGACCGTCAACAGCTTCGGCGTCGGCCGCGACTACTTCGACCCCGAGACCTTCCGCAGCGTCAGCATCGTCTCCGGCACCGCAACGGCCGGCCCCGGCGCCCAGGGCCTGGGCGGCGCGGTCTCCTTCGTCACCAAGTCCCCGGACGACTATGTGAGCGCCCAGCGTCCGCGCTACGCCGAATACAAGTTCGGCCTCGACCGTTCGAACGACATGCGCATGCACGCCCTCACCGGCGCCGCCCAGCACGGCGTGCTGCGCGCGCTGGCAGTGGCGGTGCACCGCGAGGGCAGCCGGATGGCCAGCCGAGGCAGCGCCCCCGTGAACCCGGACGACTGGGATTCCGACGCGCTGCTGGCCAAGCTGGCCTGGTCGCCCTGGGCCGGCCACGACTTCACCGTCACCTTCGATGGCTTCCGCGCCCGCCACGAGCGCGCCTACGACAACAAGCAGGGCGCCTCCTATCCGGATGGCGCGCGCCAGGATTCGACCACCCGCCGCGACCGCGCCAGCATCGACCACGTCTACACCGGCGATACGCCCTGGTTCTCGCGCCTGGAAAGCCGCCTCTACGTCCAGGACGCCGAGATCGAAGACCTGACCCATGCGCGCTACGTCACCGGCGGCCAGCCGACCCTGCGCGACATCGCCACCAGCTACGAAACCCGCAGCGTGGGCTTTTCCAGCAGCGCCGGCACATCGATCGGCGCGCATTCGCTCGACTATGGATTCAGCGTCGAGCACACCGGGACCAGCCGTCCATGGGTCGAGAACCGCACCATCGTCGCCACCGGCGCCCGCCAGGTCACGGTCAAGAACCGCATGGCCGACGTGGACACGCTCAAGGCCAGCGCCTTCGTGCGTGGCGTCCTGCGCCTGTCGAACACCTTCAGCGCGATCCCGGCACTGCGCGCCACCCGGCGCGAGATGAAGCCGGACAGCACCGCCGGCTATGCGGTGTCGATCCCGAACGCGGCGCGCGAGCTGGGCAAGGAAACGGACAGCTACGCCACGCCGAGCCTGACCCTGAACGCGCAGCTGAACCGCGACATGCTGGCCTACGCCCAGTACAGCCGCGGCGCCCGCCTGCCCACGAGCGCCGAGCGCACCGGCACCTACGATTCCTTCAGCTACAGCGGCGCCGGCAACGGTTATGCGGTGCTCGGCAACCCGGATCTCGCACGCGAGACCAGCAATGCCTTCGAGATCGGCCTGAAAGGGAATGCGGCCCGCGGACTGAAACTGCACGCGGCCCTGTTCCAGACCCGCTACGAGAACTTCATCGAGTATGCGGCGCAGCCCGCCGATCCGGTCAACTACCCGACCATCACCTTCGGCCTGTACCGGCCCGAGAACGTGGGCGATGCCCGCACCTGGGGTGGCGAAGCGACGCTGGACGCCGAGCTGGGCGCCTGGAACAGCGACTTGCGCGGCGCACGCCTGACGCTTGCCGGCGGCGTCCAGCGCAGCAAGGCGCGCAACACCGCCAGCGGCAAGGAAGGCCCGCTGGCCTCGACCTTGCCGCGCAAGACCAGCTTCATCGCCGCCTGGGACGACCCGCTCGGGCGCGGCGGCGCCTCCTTCGCCGCCGTGTACGTGGCGGCCAAGCAGGCGCAGCCGGACGTGATCTCGGGCGTGACGACGGCGCGCTTCGCCGTCCCCTCGAGCACCGTGCTGGACCTGACCGCCTACTGGAACATCAACCGCCACGCGGCCCTCGGCGCCGGCATCTACAACCTGGCCGACCGCAAGTACTGGGACTACGCCTCTTCGCGCGGCCTGCCCGCGGGAACGAGCGCGGTGGCCCTCGCCGACATCGAACGCCAGGCGCGCCCGGGGCGCTACGCCGCCCTCAGTCTGAAGATCAGCTACTAATCATTCGACTACAAGGAGAACCCATGAAGACCACCCGCCGCATCTTTGTCGCAGCCGCCATCGCCATCGCTACCATCGGCGGCGCCCACGCCGCCACCCTGCTGGAACGCTGGAACACGCTGCGCGCCGAGAAGCCCCACGTGCGCATCCGCGACGCCGCCCGCCAGCTGGGGGTGTCCGAAGCCGAACTGCTCGCAACAGGCATCGGCAGCACCGTGGTGCGCCTGAGCGAGGCGAATCACGGCCCGCGCGAGATCATGCGCCGCGCCCTCGACCTGGGAACCGTGATGGCCTTGAGCCGCAACGACAACTGCGTCATCGAAGTCACCGGCACCGCGATGCGCCTGAAACCCCAGCAGGAAGCAGCGGATGCGAAGGCCGACCCGGAACGCGAGGCGCGCATGCTGAACATCGCGGGCGGCTACCTGGGCGGCCCGATCGACCTGCGCTTCCAGTTCCCGCAGTGGAAATACGTGTTCGCCGTCAGCCAGCCGATGCGCGACGGCGCGGTCAGCCGCAGCCTGCAGTTCTTCGACGCCAGCGGCGTCGCGGTCCACAAGCTGTACGTGAAGAGCGATGCCGGCGTGCCGGTATTCGAGAAGCTGGTGGCGGACTTCCGCCATCCGCGCCAGGATGCGAAACTGGACCTCGCGGCAGCCAGTCCAACACCGGCCGAAAAGCCGGATAGCGCCATCGACGTCAAGGAGTTCCAGCAGGCCTGGCGTGACATGAGCGACGTCCACCAGTTCAACCGCATCGTGTCCGAGTTCGGCCTCACGCGCGAACAGGCGATGCGGCTGGCGCCTGAGGGTGTGGTGCAGAAGCTCGATCCCGCCGCCGTGCGCGGCCTGCTGCAGGGTGCGGCGAAGAACGGCGTCGCCATCATGGCGTTCGTCGGCAACGCGGGCGTGACCCAGATCTACAGCGGCAAGATCGACAAGGTGGCGGACGCCGAAGGCTGGCTCAACGTGCTCGACCCAAACTTCAACCTGCACCTGAACGACGACGCCCTGCGCAGCGGCTACGTGGTGCGCCGCGCCGGCGTGACCTCGGTGGAGTTCTTCGACACTGACGGTAACTTGGTGGTGACCTTCTTCGGCGTGCGCCAGCCGGGCAAGCCGCAGCCGCAGGAATGGCTGGACCTGGCGGCCTCGCTGAAGAAAGCGTAAAGGTTCAGGCGGCGGGGCCGAGCAGTTCCTCGACCCGCCGCAGGCGCTGCGCCAGGTCGCCTTCGAGCAGCACATAGGGAATGGCGCGCGCCGCCAGGGTGTCCAGCAGCATCCGGTGCACCTTCTGGCGCACCTCTTCCGACTCGCGCTGCAGGCCGTCCGGCTCCCAGGGACTGTCCGGCGCCGTCACCAGGGTCAGGGCATAGTCATGGCGCGTGTCCAGGCGCGCCAGCTGCGGGTCGACCCGGCCCCAGTACTGGCGGCTGTAGAGGGCCGTCATCAGGGGCGTGGTATCGCAGAACAGGAAGCCGCTTGCGCGCCTGGCCGCCTCGTCTTCCCGCTCCACCTGGGTGCGGGCGATCGGATACTGGTCGCTCTCGAAGGGCACGCGGCCGCGCGTATCGACGAATTCGCGCAGGTATTCCGGCACCCAGAGGGTGCCATAGCGCGCCGCCAGCGCCTCGGCCAGCGTCGACTTGCCCGAGGATTCGGCTCCGAGGATCGCGATTCTCTGCACGGGCCGGCTCATGCATCCCTCCGCGCGATGTTCGACCAGGCGCGCCAGCCGGTCCAGGCCAGGCCGACGAAGACGGCATACAGCAGCGCCGTCAGCATCAGGCCCTTGTAGACGTAGAGGCCGACATAGAGCACGTCCACCACGATCCAGACCAGCCAGTTCTCGACCTTCTTGCGGCCCAGCAGGAGCTGGCCCACCAGGCTGCCGGCGGTCAGGAAGCCGTCCGCATGCGGCACGTCGGTGTCGGTGAGGTGGTCGAGGAAGGAGGACAGCAGGAGAAAACCGAGCGCCCAGCCGGCGATCCCCCACTGCCACCCGGCGCGCTTGAGGCGCGTGACGACCAGCTGCTGTTCGCCGGCCCCGTGCAGCCACTGGTACCAGCCCCAGACCGAGGCGGCGATGAAGACGAACTGCAGTCCCATGTCGCCGTACAGCTTCGCCTCGAAGAAGACGGCGGCATAGGTCGCAGATGAGGCGATCGAGAACAGCCAGGCCCAGTGCTTCTGGCGGATGTTCAGGGCGACGGTGGTGACCGCCAGCAGGAAGGAGATCAGTTCCAGCGGCGTGGTGAAGAAGCCCAGGAAGGCCAGCTGTTCGTTCATGGGCAGCAGATTGGGTGAAGGTCGTCAGGTCAACAGTGGATTATGGAAGCTGGCGGGGGAATCCGCAAGCCGGACCGTCCGGATCCGGACACGCTTGCCCGCTTGCGTGCATCCGCGGCGCGGGGGAAGCGGCGGCCCCAGAGGGGAACGCGGCTGGCACGGTGCTTGCAATAGACGGCGCAAGACCATTCTCACAAGCACCATGGACCGCGCCCTCGACCCTGCCCTGATTCACCGCCGCCGCCGCATCCGCCTGGGCGGCGCCCTCCTGCTGCTCGCCTGCGCCGTGCTGGCCTGCTGGCAGCTCAACCGCCTGCTGCGTCCCAGCGTCGCCGCCGGCGACATCGTCGTCTCGACCGTGCGGCGCGGCGACGTCGCCAATACCGTCAACGCCGCCGGTGTCGTCATCCCGGTGCACGAGGAAGTCGTCGCCAGTCCGGTGACCAGCCGGGTCGCCAAGGTGCTGGCCAAGCCGGGCCAGCTGGTAAAGGCCGGCGACGTCCTCCTGGTACTCGACGACCGCGAGATCGTGCTGGCCGTGGACACCTTGCGCGAGCAGCTGGCGCAGCAGGAAAACCGCATCGCCACCTCGAAACTGGAGCTGGAGCAGAAGCACAAGCAGCTCGCAAGCAGCGTCGAGCTGCTCGAACTCGACCTGCTCTCCAGCCGCGCGCTGAACGAACGCAACCAGAAACTGCGCCAGAGCGGCCTGGTCTCGGGCGAGAACCTGCTGGCGGGAGAGCTTGCGGTGAAGCGCGCCGAGATCCAGCTGCGCCAGCAGCGCGAACTGATCGCCGACAGCCGCCGCAGCACCGCCACCAGCATCGCGGCCGCCACCCTGCAGCAGGAGATCCTGAAAAAGCAGCTCGCCCAGCAGGAGAACAAGCTGGCCCAGGCGAAGGTGGCGGCGCCCTTCTCCGGCATGCTCACCTCGCTGGTGCAGGAGGAAGGCGCCAGCGTCGCCGCCGGCCAGCTGCTGGCGCGCGTGTCGGAACTGAACAACTACCGGGTCGAAGCCAGCGTCTCGGACTTCCATGCGCGCCTGCTCGCCCCTAGCCAGGAAGTGCGGATCGAGCAGAACGGCGAGCGCTTGCAGGGACGCGTGCACACCGTGCTGCCGGAGATCCAGAACGGCACCGTCAAGCTGCTGGTCGACCTGGACAAGCCCGGCAGCCCGCTGCTGCGCAACAAGATGCGGGTCGACGTCAGCGTCGTCACCGCCCACAAGAAGGGCGCACTGGTGCTCGACAGCGGCGCCGCATTCAACGGCGCCGGCCGCCAGGCCGCGTTCGCGGTGCGCGACGGCGTCGCCCGCAAGACCATGCTGCAACTGGGCGCCAGCGACGGCAGGCTGGTCGAAGTCCTGGCCGGCGCGCGCCCGGGCGAGCGCTTCATCGTCTCCGACACCAGGGCGTTCGCCAACCGGGACACCATCCGTATCACCAATTAACGAGAACAAGAGGGAGTCATGATCAAACTGAACAAGGTCAGCAAGACCTACCGCACCGACAAGGTGGAGACCCTGGCGCTGAAGGACGTCGACCTGCACGTCCAGAAGGGCGAGTTCCTCGCCATGATGGGCCCGAGCGGCTGCGGCAAGAGCACCCTGCTCAATCTCATCGGCCTGCTCGACCGCCCCGGCCAGGGCAGCATCGAAGTCGACGGCGTGCCCCTGACCCGCTACCGCGACAGGCAGGTGGCGCGCCTGCGCAACCAGACCTTCGGCTTCATCTTCCAGAGCTTCCACCTGATCCCCGACCTGCGCGTGATCGACAACGTCGAGCTGCCCCTGCTCTACCGCAGTTTGCAGGCCGGCGAGCGACGCCGCCTGGCGCGCGAGGCGCTGGAAAAGGTCGGCCTGGGTGCGCGCATGGACCACTACCCGAACCAGCTCTCCGGCGGCCAGCAGCAGCGCGTCGCGATCGCCCGCGCCATCGTCGGCCGGCCCCAGGTACTGCTGGCCGACGAGCCGACCGGTAACCTCGACAGCAAGATGGGCGAGGAAGTGATGGACATCCTGCTCAAGCTCAACGCCGAGGGCACCACCGTGGTGATGGTGACGCACGACGAGCGCGAGGCGCGCCGCACCAGCCGCATCGTGCGCGTGTTCGACGGCCAGCTGGTCGCCTAAGGAGTCGGCCATGCTCCGCAACTATCTCCTGACGGCGTGGAAGGTGTTCATGCGCCGCAAGCTGTTCACCCTGATTAACCTGCTGTGCATCGTCCTGACGCTGGTGGTGCTGATGGTCGTGGTCTCGCTGCTCGAGACGGCCTTCCGCCCTTCCGGCGTCGAAGGCAGGAGCGAACGCTTCCTGCAAATCATCCAGATGCGCATGGAGAGCCCGAAACGCGACAGCATCAGCACCTCGCCGCTCGGCTACAAGCTGATCGACAAATACCTCAAGCCGATGCCGGGCGTCGAGCGCGTCGCCATGGTCACGATGGTGCAGCCGGTCTCGGTCTACCAGGGCGAGACCGTCAGCGAGCTGCAGATGCGGCGCGCCGATGCCGACTACTGGAAGGTGCTCGACTTCCGCCTGCTCGCCGGGCGTCTTCCCACCAGCGCGGACGATGCCAACGGCCGCCATATCGCCGTCATCAACGCCACCACCGCACGGCGCCTGTTCCCCGGCGTGCCGCAGGTCGCGATCGGCCAGCGCATCGACGTCGGCGGCGTGGTCTACGAGATCGTGGGCGTAGTGGGCGACGCGATGCACCTGAACGCCTATGCCGACATCTGGGCGCCGGTGTCCACCTTCCCTTCCACGGACTACCGCAACCAGCTCACCGGCCAGTTCATTGCCCTGATCCTGGCGCGCGACGCCGCCGACCTGCCGGCCATCCAGCGCCAGGTGGCGCAGATCGCCGCCAGCATGGTGCACGACGATCCGGCGCAGTGGAAAACCATCCGCTTCTGGGCCGACAGCAAGCTCGATGTGTTTTCCCGCACCCTGGTCGGCAGCAGCGAGCAAGCCGATTCCGGCGCCGGCGCCGTGCTGGCCGGGATCGCCGCGGGCATGCTGCTCTTCATGCTGCTGCCGGCGCTGAACCTGGTCAACCTGAATACCGGCCGCATCCTGGAACGCCGCACCGAGATCGGCGTGCGCAAGGCCTTCGGCGCCACCAGCCGCCAGCTGGCCGTGCAGCTGGTGGTCGAGAACGTCCTGCTGTGCGTCTGCGGTGGGCTGCTCGCCCTCGGCCTCACCGTGCTGGCGCTGCATTGGCTGGAAGCCAGCGCCCTGATTCCCTACCTCGAGGTCGACCTGAACCTGGCTGTCTTCGGCTGGGGCATGCTGATCGCCGCCGTCTTCGGCATCGTTTCCGGCGTGCTGCCCGCCTGGAAGATGTCGCGCCTCGACCCCGTCCACGCCCTGAAAGGAGGCGCATGATGTTCCGCCATTTACTGAAACTGAGCTGGAAACGCAAAACCAGGAACCTGATGCTGAGCCTCGAGATCCTGATCGCCTTCACCATCGTCTTCGGCGTCGCCGCCTTCGGCCTGCGCTACTGGCAGCTCTACAACATGCCGCTCGGCTTCGAGAGCCGCGACCTGTGGGCGGTCAGGATGCACGTCGGCGACGAGGAGAAAACCCGGATCGGCCTCGAGGGCTACGAGGCCCTGCGGCGCGGCCTGATGGAAATGCCGGAGGTGCGCGATGTCGCCTTCGTCAGCTTCGAGCCCTATGTCAACGCGAGCATGTTCAGCAAGCTGCGGCGCAAGGCCGGCGAAGGCGATGGCTTCAATACGGAACTGCTCGACGCCGACGACCGTGCCGCCGCCGTGCTGGGCCTGAAGCTGGTCGAGGGCCGCTGGTTCTCGGCGCTGGACAATGGCAGCGCCGATCGGCCGGCCGTCATCAACCGCAGGATGGCCGAGGCGATGTTCCCGGGCGAGCGCGCACTGGGACAGGTCTTCTTCGACCGCGAGGGGAAGCAGGACGTGCCGCACCGCGTGGTCGGCGTGGTCGACGCCTATCGCGCCAAGGGCGAGCTGGCGGCGCCGCTCAACCATGCCTTCACCCGCTTCGTCGCCGACCAGAACCGCTGGGATGTGCGCACCATCCTGCTGCGCGTGGCGCCCGGCACCGAGCGCGCTTTCGAGAAGCGCCTCAACGAGCGCCTGAAACTGATCCGCAAGGACTGGAGCTACCAGATCACGCCCTCGTCCGCGGCCCGCGCCTCGATGCTCAAGCAGCACATGGCGCCCCTGGTCGTGGTGGGCATCATCGCCGCCTTCATGCTGGTGATGGTCGCCTTCGGCCTGTTCGGCGCCCTGTGGCAGAACACCACCCAGCGCATCCCGGAAATCGGGCTGCGCCGGGCCATCGGCGCCACCGCCGGCGAGATCTACCGCCAGATCGTCCTCGAGCAGTTCCTGCTCAGTTCCGTCGCCATCGTGCTGGGCCTGGCGCTGCTGGTGCAGCTGCCGCTCACCCGGGTGCTGGGCGAACACCTCGACTGGGCGGTCTTCGCCCAGGCGGCAAGCCTGTCGATGGCGGTGATCTATCTGCTATCCTTGCTGTGCGCCCTCTACCCGGGCTGGCGCGCCAGCCGCCTGAGCCCGACCGAAGCGCTGCATCACGAATAAGAACGAAAGAGATCCACCATGGAAGCACCACGCACGCCGCGCATCCTGGTCGTCGACGACGACGGCGCGGTCCAGGTTTCGCTGGCCCTGCTGCTCAAGCAGTCCGGCTTCGACGCGCTCTGCTGCGACGGGCCGGCGGCGGCCCTCGCGCTCCTGGCAAGCCAGCCATTCGACCTCGTCCTGCAGGACATGAATTTCTCCCTGCAGACCAGCGGCGCAGAAGGCCTGGCGCTGCTGGAGCAGATCCGCCAGCGCCACCCTGCCCTGCCGGTGCTCCTGATGACGGCCTGGGGTTCGATTGCGCTGGCGGTTGCCGGCATCAAGGCCGGCGCCGCCAACTTCTTCACCAAGCCCTGGGACAATGCCCAGCTGATGGACCTGATCGCGGCGACCCTGCAACTCAAGGGACCGGATGCGGACGGGCCGGGCCGCAAGGCGCTGGACGCCCAGTTCGATTTCGACGGGATCGTCGGCGAACATCCGAAGCTGCTGCGGGTCCTGGCCACGATCGGCCAGGTTGCGCGCACCCGCGCCCCGGTGCTGATCCTCGGTGAAAGCGGCACCGGCAAGGAGCTGGTGGCCGACGCCATCCACCGCAACAGCCCGCGGGCGCAACAAGCCATCGTCAAGATCAATATGGGGGCGATCACGCCCACCCTGTTCGAAAGCGAGATGTTCGGCCACGTGCGCGGCGCCTTCACGGATGCGCGCAGCGACCGCAAGGGCCACGTCGCCTGCGCCGACGGCGGCACCCTGTTCCTGGACGAGATCGGCGAGCTCAATCGCGGCGACCAGGTCAAGCTTCTGCGCGTGCTGCAAGACCAGCGCTACCAGCCGGTCGGCGCCAGCCGCAGCGAGCAGGCCGACATCCGCGTGGTCTCGGCCACCAACCGCGAGCTGGCCGAACTGGTGGCGAGCGGCGACTTCCGCGAAGACCTGTTCTACCGCCTGAACCTGATCACGATCCGCCTGCCGGCGCTGCGCGAGCGGCGCAGCGACATCCCCCTGCTGGCGCGCCACATCGCGGCCACGGTGGCGGACAGCTACGGCCTGGGTGAGGTCACGCTCACCAACGGCGCCCTCGACTGGCTCACCGCCCAACCCTGGCCCGGGAATATCCGCCAGCTGCGCCAGACCATGGAACGCACCCTGCTGCTGTCGGGCTCCTCCCAGCTGGGCCAGGCCGATTTCGCCGCCGCCGGGCGCCTCGACGATGGGGCCGGTCCTGCCTCCCAGCGGCTCGGTGTGGACGGCATGACGCTGGAGCAGGTCGAACGGCGCATAATCGAACAGGCCCTCGACCAGCATGGCGGCAACATCACCCGCGTCGCCAGGGCCCTGGGCCTGTCGCGCACCGCCCTGTACCGCCGTCTGGAGCGCCACGGCCTGGCCGAACCCGGCGCCGCCGGCGAATGAGTCTGCGCCACCGCCTGGGCGCTTACCTGGTGCTCCTGCACCTGCTGCTGTTCGCGGCCACCGCCCTGCTCCTGAAGGACCGGCCGCTGCTCTTCGTCGGGCTCGAGACGCTGCTGCTGCTCAGCCTTGCGCTGGGCTTCGCCCTGCTGCGCCAGGCCCTCGAGCCGCTCGGCTACACGCGCCGCTTCCACGACCTGCTGCAGGACCAGAACTACGCCAACCAGCTGGCGGCGCCGGCCTCGCGCGAGCTCGACGAACTGGTTTCCCTGTTCAACACCATGCTGGCCGCCCTGCACCGCGAGCGCCTGGCGGCCGGCGAGCAGCAGGGCTTCCTCGACCGCCTGCTGGAGGCAACGCCGAGCGCCGTGCTGGTCTTCGATTTCGACGGCGCGGTCAGCCTGCTCAATGCCAGCGCCCTCTCCCTGCTCGGGCTGAGCGAGGCGCAGGGCAAGCCGCTGAAGGCCTGGGTGGACGGCGCGGCACACTTCGGCCCCGGCCTCGATGCGCGCGCGCAAGCGCGTAGCCGCGACCTGGTCGCCCAGCTCGACGCCCTGCCCGCGGGCGACACCGGCCTGCTCACCGATACCGAGGGGCGGCGCTACCGCGCCCAGCGCGGACACTTCTTCGACCGCGGCTTCGCGCGCCACTTCCTCATGGTCGAGGAACTGACGGCCGAACTGGAAGATTCCGAACGCGCCACCTACGCCAAGCTGGTGCGGGTGCTGGCCCACGAGGTCAACAACACGGTTGCCGCCACCCGCTCGGTGCTCGACTCCCTGCTGTTCTACCGCCGCCAGCTGGGCGAATCGGACGCCGCCGATTTCACGACCGCGATCGAGGCGGTCAAGCGCCGCAACGTCAGCCTCGGCGAATTCATCGACCGGTTTACCCGGGTAGTGAAGATGCCGGCGCCGGAACTGCGCCCGGCCAGCATCAAGGCGATGGTCGACGACATCCTGTGGCTCAGCCGGGAGCAATGCGCACGCAGCAGCATCCGGCTCGGCTGGCGGCGCTGCGACGAGGTGGCGCCCTTGCTGCTCGATGCCGGCTTGATGGAAGGCGCCTTGCTCAACATCGTGAAGAATGCGATCGAGGCGGTGCTGGAAAAAGGAGCGAGCGGCGGCTATGTCGAATTGTCGCTGGAAAAGCATGGAGCGGAAGCGGTGCTGGCCGTGATCGATTCCGCCGACCTCCTGGGCGCCGTGGCGCCGCGCCAGCTATTCACACCCTTCTTCAGCACCAAGCAGGGCGGCCAGGGCATCGGCCTGATGTTCGTGCGCGAAGTCCTGGCCCGTCACGGCCTGGCGTATTCGCTGGCCTCGACCGGCCATGGCGAAACGCGCTTCGAGATCCGCTTCCCGCTCGCTCCATGAAAAAACCGCCGCGGGATCGCTCCACGCGGCGGCTTTTCGGACGATCTCCGAATTACTTTTTCGGATACTTGATCGTCATTTCCTTCAGCAGGTTGTCGGCATGGTCGACTTCCTTCATCACCCACAGCATGTAGCGGATGTCGACGTGGATGGCGCGTGTGATGTCGCTGTCGAAGTACCAGTCCTTGGTGATCGACTCGTAGGTGGAGTCGAAGTTCAGGCCCACCAGTTCGCCGCGCTTGTTCATCACGGCCGAACCCGAGTTGCCGCCGGTGGTGTCGGCGCTCGACAGGAAGTTCACCGGAACGGTGCCCAGCACCGGGTCCTTGAACACGCCATAACGTTTCGCCTTGATCGCTTCGCTCAACGCCGCGGGGACGATGAAGGGATCCTTGTTGGTCGCTTTCTCGACGATGCCTTCGACGGTCGTGAACGGACCCTTGACCAGGCCGTCGCGCGGCGCGTACGGCGACACGGTGCCGTAGGTCACGCGCAGGGTCGAGTTGGCGTCCGGGTAGACCGGTTTGCCCTGCGACTTCTTCCAGGCGATGACGGCGGCCATGTATTGCGGGATCACGCGTTCCAGGTTGCCGTCGATCTCGTTGCGGCGGTTCTCCAGGCTAAGTCCCGTGTCATGCAGGCGCACGGCCAGCTGGATGAAGGGGTCGCCCGACTTGCGGAAGGATTCCGGATCCTTGCCGATCCAGGCCAGGCGCTTGGCGGTGTCGTCCAGGTCGGTCGCCTTGTACATGGCGTTCAGCGCGGTCGGCGCCGGCAGCAGCGCGTCCAGGCCCTGCGGACGCAGCTTCGCATCGATGCGGGCATAGCGCGCCAGGGCGGCGCCGTAGCGGGCTTCGTCGACTTGCGGCACGAAGGACTGTTCGAGGCGGGTCAGGCGCGCCTTGATGAAGGACAGGTCGCGCTCCTGGTAGCCGGCCTCGCGCTGGGCGTCAGGCTTCTGGCGTTCCAGCGCCAGGCGGTACAGGGTGCGCGCGCTCTTGAGCAGGTCGCTGTGGGTAGCTTCGAGCCAGGCGCCTTCCTGGCGCGATTGCGCCATGTCCTGGGCGATCACGCCGTCCAGCTCGGACAGCAGGTTCTTCGCCCCAATGCCCTTCTGCTTGTGCCAGGCGCGGAACTCGGCGTCCTGCACGTCCTTGATCGCGGCGATGTCCTTGCGCGCGAAGCCGTCGATCAGGCCCTGCGTCTTCTTCAGCACGTTGTTCAGGCTCTTGGCCACGCTCGCGTAGCGCACGTCCCAGGCGGCGTTGCCCATGGTGGCGGCCGAGATCACCGACAGGTCGGCGGTGATGCCGGCGGCGCGGCCCGGCAGTTCGACGTCGCGCGCGAAGCGGATCTCGGTCGGCAGCTTGTAGCGGCTGGTGCGGCCCGGGTAGCCGGCCAGCAGGATCGGATCGCCGTTCTTCAGTCCTTCGGCGGATACCACCAGGAAGTCCTTCGATTTATAAGGCACGTTGTTCGGCGACGGGTCGGCCGGTCGGCCGTCCGGGCCGACGTAAGCGCGCAGGAAGGAGTAGTCGCCGGTCTGGCGCGGCCACTCGTAGTTGTCGATGTCGCCGCCGAAGTTGCCGATGCGGTCCGACGGCGCGTACACCAGGCGCACGTCGCGGATCATCAGCTGCTTGATGCGGTAGTACTCGAGGCCGCGGTGGAAGGCCGGCACCGAGCAGCGGGCCGACTTGTCCGTCTCGCACTCGGCGATCAGGGACTTGATGCGCGACTCGACCAGCTCGTGGCGCTCGCGGCCCGACATCGACGGCGACAGCCCCTTGAGCACGCGGTCGGTCACGTTCTCGACCTTTTCGGTCACGTAGACCAGGGTGTTCGGGCCGCCCGGCAGTTCCTCGGCGCGGGTCTTGGCCAGGAAGCCGTTGACGATGTAATTCTTCTCGGGGGTCGAATTGCGCTGGATGGCGCCGTAGGCGCAGTGGTGGTTGGTGACGACCAGGCCGTCCGGCGAAACGAAGGAAGCGGAACAGCCGCCCAGCGAGACGATGGCGCTCATCGGATGCTTGGCCAGGTCGGCCAGCTTCTCGGCCGGAATGGTGATGCCGATGCGCTTGAGCTCGGATTTCAGTTGCGGCAGCTGGTGCGGCTGCCACTGGCCTTCGTCGGCGCTTGCCAAGGCCGAAATGCCCATCAATGCAACGGGCAGGAACGATTTGAACATGTGATCCCAGGTGAAAAAAAAAGCAGCCCGGAGTATAACTTTCTTACGTCTGCATGCGGTCGTTTTTCGGCGTAATGACAATCCGCTTACATCGTGTCCCGGCCCGCGCGCCACCCGCCCCCGAGCGCCTGGATCAGGGTCACGGCCGCAGCCTGGCGGTCGGCCTGCACCTGCACCAGCGAGCGGCGCGCATTGAGCGCCGTGTTCTGGGCCTGCACCACCTCCGAATAACTCACCTGCCCCGCGCGGTAGCGGTTCAGGATCTGCTGCTCGACCTTGTCGGCCGCCTCCGAAGCGACTCGCCGCAGTTCCTGCTGCTGTTCCAGCACGCGCACGGCGGTGAGCTGGTCTTCCACGTCGGCGAAGGCGTTCAGCACCGTCTGGCGGTAGCGCGCGACGGCGGCCTGGTGGCGCGCTTCGGCCCCGGCCACGCCGGCGCGGGTGGCGCCGGCATTGAAGATCGACTGCGCTGCCGACAGGCCGAAGGACCAGGCCGCGCTTGAGGCCGAGAACAGGTCGGAAAAGCGCGCTCCGCCGCTGCCGAGCGAGGCGCTCAGGCCGATGTTCGGAAAGTAGGCGGAACGCGCGATGCCGATCTCCGCGTTGGCGGCGGCCACGTCGCGTTCGGCGGCGGCGATGTCGGGCCGGCGCTGCAGCAGGGTCGCCGGCACGCCCACCGGGATTGCCGGCACGTGTGCCTGCCATGCCGCAGCCGGAGCGAGGGCGAACTCGCTCGGCGCCTTGCCCACCAGGACCGCGATCGCGTGTTCGAATTGCGCGCGCTGGCGCTGCAGGGTCAAGGCGTCGTTGCGCGCGTTGGCCAGCTGGGTTTGCGCCTGCAGCACGTCGGTGCGCGCCACGATGCCGACGTTGTAGCGGTTCTCGGTGATGCGCAGCTCGCGTTCGTAGCCGGCGATGCTGCTCTCGAGCAGGGTGCGCTGGGCGTCGAGCGCGCGGATCGTGAAGTAGTTGGCGGCCACCTCGCCCTGGGCCGACAGGCGCGCGCTGGCCAGGTCGGCGGCGGTCGCCTCAAGGCTGGCCTGTGCGCTGCTCACGCCCGCGCGCAGCCTGCCCCATACGTCCGGCTCCCAGTCGCCGCCCAGGTTCAGGCGGTAGGCCGTGCTCGCGCCCCCGTTGCGTACGCCCGAGCGGTCGGCGCTCAGGCCCAGCGACACGGACGGGAACAGGGCCGCGCGCTCCTGGGCGACGATGGCGCGCGCCTGTGCGTAAGCGGCAACGGCCGCCGCCACGTTCTGGTTCGAGACCTCCACGCTGGCGGCGAGCTCATTGAGGACCGGGTCGTTGAACAGCTGCCACCATGGTCCGCGGTCGAGGGCGTCGGCGGGCGCCGCCGGCACCCAGCCCTGGACTTCCTTGAAGGCGGCCGGCTCGGGCGTCGTGGGCCGCTCGTAGGCGGGCCCCACGGCGCAGCCGGACAGGATGGCAGTGGCGAGGAGAGCGATGGGGTGGAGTCGCATATTCTTCATTATTTTGCAGGGATCGGGTCGGGAGCGTCGGCGTGCCGGGTCAGCTCGTGTTCGTCGGGCTTCTTCTTCCTCAGCTTGTCGAGCAGGACATAGACGACCGGGGTAGTGAGCAGGGTCAGGAGCTGGCTGGCGACCAGGCCGCCGATGATGGCGATCCCCAGCGGCCGGCGCAACTCCGAACCTTCGCCGAAGCCGATCGCCAGCGGCAGCGCGCCGAGCGCCGCCGCGAGGGTCGTCATCAGGATCGGGCGGAAGCGCAGGATGCAGGCCTCGCGCACCGCTTCCGTGGCGCTCAAACCCCTCGCCCGCTCCGCTTCCAGGGCGAAGTCGATGATCAGGATGGCGTTCTTCTTGACGATGCCGATCAGGAGGAAGACCCCGATCAGCGCGATGATCGAGAACTCCATCTTGAACATCAGGAGGGCCAGCACCGCGCCCACGCCGGCCGAGGGCAAGGTGGACAGCACCGTCACCGGGTGGATCAGGCTCTCGTACAGGATGCCGAGCACGATGTAGATGACGATGATGGCGGCGGCGATCAGGAAGGGCTGCTCCTTGTTCGATTCCTCCGCCGCGCGCGCCGTGCCCTGGAAGCTGCCGCGTACATTGGTCGGCATGCCGATCTCGGCCTCGGCCGCCTTGACCGCATCCTGGCCGTCCTCGAGGTTGTAGCCTTCGGCGAGGTTGAAGGAGACCGTGGTCGCGAGCTCGCCGTCCTGGTGGTTGACCGATGTCGGCGTCGAGCTCTCGGCGAAGCTGGCGATCGCCATCAGCGGCACCATGCGGGTGGCGCTGGTCGACAGGGCCGAACCGCTGGAGGGGTCGCGCGCGGCGGTCAGGTTGCCGGAGGCGGAAGAGGTGCCCGTGGACGAGGTGCCGGTGGACGAGGCGCCGGTGGACGAGGCGCCGGCGGCCGTCGTCGACGTGGCCGTGCCGGTGCCCCGCGCCGGCACGTAGACGTCGCGCAGCGCTTCCGGCGACTGGGCGTAGCGCTGGGCCACGCCCATGATCACGTGGTACTGGTTCAGCTCGTCGTAGATATTGGCGACCTGGCGCTGGCCGAAGTTGTTGTACAGGGCGTTGTCGACTTCGCGCGTGGTGATCCCCAGGCGCGATGCCGTATCCTTGTCAATGGTAACAAAGGTCTCGACCCCGTTCTCGGCCTGGTCGGTGTCGACGTCGACCAGGCCCGGCTGGCGCTTCATCGCCTCGGCCAGGCGCGTGGCCCACTGTTTCAGGTCGCCCGCATTGTCGCTTTTCAGGGTGTACTGGTAGGTGGAGTTGCTCGAACGCCCGCCCATGCGCAGGTCCTGCACCGGATTCAGGAAGATCGAGACCCCCGTCACCCTGGCCAGCTGAGGACGCAGGCGGGCGATCACGGCCTGGCCGGCCTCCCCTTCCTTGCGCTCGCTGACGGGCTTGAGGTTGATGAACATGAAGCCGCCGCCGGCGCGCCCGCCCCCCGTGAAGGCGACCACGGTGTCCACCGCCGGGTCCTTGCGGATGATATTCACCAGCTGGCGCAGCTTGCCCTGCATGGCCTGGAAGGAGATGCTCTGGTCCGCGCGGATGCCGCCATTGAGCTGGCCCGTGTCCTGCTGCGGGAAAAATCCCTTGGGCGCCGCCGAGAACAGGTAGACGTTCAGGCCGACCACGAAGACCAGGATCACCATCACCAGGAGTTTACTGTCGAGGGCCCAGTCGAGCGCGTGCTCGTAGCTGCGCAGCACGCCGCCGAAGCTCTTCTCGGACCAGCGCGCCAGCACACCTGGCTTCTTTTCCGTCTTCTCGCGGCGCAGCAGCCAGGCGCACATCATCGGCGTGGTGGTCAGCGAAATGACCAGCGAGATCATCACGGCCACGGAGAGGGTCACCGCGAATTCGCGGAACAGGCGGCCCACCTGCCCGCCCATGAAGAGCAGCGGGATGAACACCGCAACCAGCGACAGCGAGATCGACAGGACCGTAAAACCCACTTCGCGCGCGCCCAGCAGGGCCGCCTTCATGCGGTCCATGCCGGACTCGATGTGGCGCGCCGTGTTCTCCAGCACCACGATGGCGTCGTCGACCACGAAGCCGGTGGCCACCGTCAGCGCCATCAGCGACAGGTTGTTCAGGCTGAAGCCCAGCAGGTACATGACGCCGAAGGTGCCCAGCAGCGAGACGATGGTGGCCACGGCCGGCACCACGGTTGCCCGTATGCTGCGCAGGAAGACGCTCACCACCAGCACCACCAGCACGATGGACAGGATCAGGGTGAATTCGATCTCATGTAATGAGGCGCGGATCGAATTGGTGCGGTCCGAGGCCACCTGCAGGGTCACGTCGCCCGGCAGCTGGGCCTGCAGCGAAGGCAGCAGCGCGCGCACGCCGTCCACCGTCTCGATGACGTTGGCGTCCGGCTGGCGCGTCACCAGCACGATGACGGCCGGCTGGCCGTTGAACAGGCCCAGGGTGTTGATGTTCTCGACGCCGTCGATGACTTCCGCCACGTCCCGCAGGCGGATCGCAGCGCCGTCGCGCCAGGCGACCACCAGGTCCCGGTACTCGGCCGCCGTGCGCCCGCCCTTGCTGCCGGCCGGCTGGGAATAGATCTGGAAGCGGTTGCCCGCGCCCTCGATCGCGCCCTTGGGCCGGTTGGCATTGGTCGACTGGATGGCGGCGCGCACGTCTTCGCTGGAGACGCCGTATTTATTGAGCGCATAGGGCAGCAGCTCGACCCGCACCGCCGGCAGCGAACCGCCGCCGATCTCGACTTCGCCCACGCCTTTCACTTGCGCCAGACGCTGCTGCACCAGGTTCGAGACGGATTCGTAGATCTGGCCGGGCGAACGGGTCCTGGACGTCAGCGCCAGGATGATCACCGGCGCATCGGACGGATTGGCCTTGCGGTAGGTCGGATTGCTGCGCAAGGTCGCCGGCAGGTCGGCGCGCGCGGCGTTGATCGCGGCCTGCACCTCGCGTGCGGCGGAGTCGATCTTGCGGTTCAGGTCGAACTGCAGGCTGACCCTGGTCGAACCGTTGCTGCTGCTTGACGTCATCTCGTTGACGCCGGCAATCACACCCAGGCGGCGTTCGAGCGGCGTGGCCACGCTTGACGCCATCGTTTCGGGCGAGGCGCCCGGGAGCGACGCCGACACCGAGATGGTCGGGTAGTCGACCTGGGGCAGCGGCGAGACCGGCAGCACGAAGAAGGCCGCGATGCCGGCCAGCGCGATCCCGAGCGTCAGGAGGACGGTCGCGATCGGGCGCTCGACGAAGGGCCGCGACAGGTTCATGCGCCGACCTCTTTCGGCTTGTTCGGCGCTTTGCCGGCCCTGCGCCGCGCCAGGCGGTCGAAGGCGAGATAAATCACCGGCGTGGTGAACAGCGTCAGCAGCTGGCTGACGATCAGGCCGCCGAAGATGGCCAGGCCCAGCGGCCGGCGCAGCTCGGCGCCCTCACCCCAGCCCAGCATCAGCGGCACGGCGGCGAACAGCGCGGCCAGGGTCGTCATCAGGATCGGGCGGAAGCGCAGCAATGCGGCCTGGCGGATCGCGTCCAGCGGAGACTTTCCTTCGTCGCGCTCGGCCTCGATGGCGAAGTCGATCATCATGATGGCGTTCTTCTTGACGATGCCGATCAGGAGGATGATGCCGATGATCCCGATCACGCCCAGCCCCTGCCCCGTCACCCACAGGGCCAGCAGCGCGCCGACGCCGGCCGAGGGCAAGGTGGACAGGATGGTCAGCGGGTGCACATAGCTTTCGTACAGCACGCCCAGCACGATGTAGACGCAGACCACCGCCGCCAGGATCAGCCAGAGCTGGTTCGACAGCGAGGCCTGGTAGGCGCCGGACGCGCCCAGGAAGGTCATCGAGACCGAACCCGGCATCTTGATCTCTTCGCCCGCCTCGCGGATGGCGTCCACCGCCGTGCCCAGCGACACGCCTTCCGCGGTGTCGAAGCCGACCGTGGCCGCCGGGTACTGGGCCACGTGGGTGATCTGCAGCGGCGCCTCGGCTTCGCGGATGGTCGCCACGGCCGACAGCGGGGTCGGCTGGCCGGAACCGGTGCGCAGCTGCAGGCGCGACAAGGCTGCCAGGGACATCGCCTCGTCCTGCTGGGCTTCCAGGATCACGCGGTACTGGTTCGTCTCGGTGAAAATGGTCGAGACGATGCGCTGGCCGAAGGCGCTGTACAGGGCGTCGTCGATCGAGGCGGCCGTGATCGACAGGCGCGAAGCGGTGTCGCGGTCGATGTCGATATAGGCGGCCGCGCCGACCGCGCCGGCGTCGGTGGTGACGTTGCGCAGCTGCTTTTTCGTCGCCATCTGGGCCACCAGCTTCCTCGCCCACTCGTTGACGGTGGCGCTGTCGGCGCCCTCGATCGACAGGCGGTACTGGGTCGGGCCGCTTTCGGCGTCGATGGTGAGATCCTGGGTCGGCTGCAGGTAGAGCGTCACGCCGGCCACATTCGCCACCCGGTTGCGCAGGCGCGCCATGATCCCTTCCTGGTCGCCGCGCTCCTCGCGCTTCACGTTGATCAGCATGGTGCCGGTATGCAGCATGGTGTTGTTGGCCGCATCCACGCCCACATAGGAGCTGACCGATTCGACGGCCGGGTCTTTCATGACTTCGGCGATGGCCGCCTGCTGGAGCTTGGCCATCTCGGCATAGGAGATCGACTGGCGGGCCTGCAGGCGGCCCTGCAGCTGGCCCGTGTCCTGGGTCGGGAACAGGCCTTTCGGGATGACCATCCACAGCAGCGCGGTCAGCACCAGGGTGCCCAGGGCCACCAGCAGGGTCAGGCCCTGGCGCGCCAGCACCCAGCCCAGCGCGACATCGTATTTCTGGATCACGCGGTCGAAGAAGGCCTGGGTCTTCTGCGCGAAGCGGCCCGGGCGCTCTTCTTCATGGCTCTTGAGCCAGCGCGCCGACATCATCGGCACCAGGGTGAGCGACACCACCGCCGAGATCAGGATCGTCACGGCCAGCGTCACCGCGAACTCGCGGAACAGGCGGCCCACCACGTCGCCCATGAAGAGCAGCGGGATCAGGACCGCGATCAGGGAGACGGTCAGCGAGATGATGGTGAAGCCGATCTGGGTCGCGCCCTTGATCGCGGCCGCCATCGGCTTCTCGCCTTCTTCGATATAGCGCGCGATGTTCTCGATCATGACGATGGCGTCGTCGACCACGAAGCCGGTGGCGATCGTCAGCGCCATCAGGGACAGGTTGTTCAGGCTGTACCCCATCAGGTACATGATGCCGAAGGTGCCGATGAGGGAAATCGGCACCGCCAGGCTGGCGATCACGGTGGCGCGCAGGCTGTGCAGGAAGGCGAAGATCACCAGCACCACCAGCACCACCGCCAGGATCAGCTCCATCTGCACGTGCTCGACCGAGGCGCGGATGCCGGCGGTGCGGTCGCTCAGGATGTCCATGCGCACCGAGGCCGGCAGGCCCGCCTGCAGCTCGGGCAGGCGCTCCTTGATGGCGTCCACGGTGGCGATCACGTTGGCGCCCGGCTGGCGCTGCACGTTCAGGATGATGGCGGGCTTCAGGTTGGCCCAGGCGCCGATGCGCACGTTCTCGGCGCTGTCGACCACCTTCGCCACCTCTTCCAGGCGCACCGGGGCCCCATTCCTGTAGGCGACAATCAGGTTCTTGTAGTCCGGGACCGTGACCAGCTGGTCGTTGGCATTGATCGCATACGAGCGCGTGGGGCCGTCGAAATTGCCCTTGGCGCTGTTGGCATTGGCCGCCGTGATCGCGGTGCGCAGGGTGTCCAGGCCCAGGCCATAGGAGGCCAGCGCCTCGGTATCGGCCTGGATGCGCACGGCCGGCCGCTGGCCGCCCGAGAGCGAGACCAGGCCCACGCCCGAGACCTGGCTGATCTTCAGGGCCAGGCGGGTGTTGACCAGGTTCTGGACTTCCGTGAGCGGCAAGGAATCGGAGGTGATCGCCAGGGTCAGCACCGGCGCATCGGCCGGATTCACCTTGGCGTAGACCGGCGGCGCCGGCAGATCGGTCGGCAGCAGCGAGCCGCCGGCATTGATCGCGGCCTGCACTTCCTGCTCGGCCACGTCCAGGGTCTGGCCGAGGCCGAACTGCAGGGTGACGACCGACACGCCGGCCGCGCTGGTGGAACTCATGCGCGTCAGGCCCGACATCTGGCCGAACTGGCGCTCCAGCGGCGCGGTGACGGTGCGCGCCATGACCTCGGGGCTGGCGCCCGGGTACAGGGTCTGCACCTGGATGGTCGGGAAGTCCACCTGCGGCAGCGCGGACAGCGGCAGGAAGCGGTAGCCGACCAGGCCGGCCAGCACGATGGCCAGCATCAGCAGGGCCGTCGCAACGGGCCGTTTGATGAACGGGGCGGAGGGGCTCATGGCGCGTCAGTGCGAGCGTGAGTTGAACGCGTGGGCGGAGGACCGCCCACCCTACCGCCGTTATGCCCGCCACTGGCGGCCAGTGAGTTCACCAGCATCATTGCTGCGCCCCTTGCTGGCGACGGCGCTCGCCCTGCCCTTGCTGGCCGCCGCGTGCCCCTTGCGGACGAACGCCCGGCAAGGTCACCTTGGCCCCATCGCGCAGGCGGTCCGCGCCTTCCGTGATCACCTGCTCGCCGACCTTCAGGCCGGTCAGGATCTGCACCTTGTCCACGGTCGCCTGGCCGCGCGTCACGGCGCGCTGCGACACGGTCTTCTCCTTTGCATTGAGCACGTAGACGAAGTCGCCGTTGGCGCCGTGGCGCAGCGCGGTGACCGGCACCACCACCGCATTCTCGATGGTATTGAGCTGCAGGCGCAGGTTGACGAACTGGCTCGGGAACAGCTTGTTGTCGGTGTTGGTGAAGCGGGCCTTGGCGCGCACGGTGCCGGTCTGGACGTCGACCTGGTTGTCCAGCGCGATGAAGGAGCCGCTTGCCAGGGTGTCGGTGCGCGTGCGGTCCAGGGCAATAGCAGGGAGCTTGGCTCCCTGCGCGATACGCCCCTGCAGCGCAGGCACCTGGTCCTGCGGCACGGTGAATTCGACGTCGATCGGCGACAGCTGGGTGATCACGGCCACGCCGTTGGCGTCGCTGCTCCCCACGAGGTTGCCGATGTCGACGGTGCGCAGGCCCAGGCGCCCCGAGATCGGCGCCTTGACCTTGGTGTAGCTCAGGTTCAGCTGGGCCACGCCTTCCGAGGCGCGGTCGGTCATGACGGTGCCTTCCAGCTGCTTGACCAGCGCCGCCTGGGTGTCGACTTCCTGGCGCGCGATGGAGTCCTGCTCCAGCAGGGTGCGGTAGCGGGTGAGCGTGAGGCGCGCGCTTTCCAGCTGGGCCTCGTCGCGCTGGCGCTGGCCGCGCGCCTGCAGCAGGGCCATCTCGAAGGGACGCGGGTCGATCACCGCCAGCACCTGGCCGGCCTTGACCAGCTGGCCTTCGGTGAACTGGATCTTCTGCAGCACGCCCGAGACCTGCGGACGGACAGTGGCCGTCGCCGCGGCCACCACCGTGCCGAGGGCGTCGATGTTCACCGGGATGTCGGTCTGCTCCGCCGTCGCCACGCCCACCGTGGTGGCGGGTGCGCCGCGCCGTCCTCCGCCCGGACCACCGCCCCCCGGCCCTCCCCGCGCAGCGCCGCCCGCGGCGCCCGGCGGACCGCCCGCATCGCCGCCGGCGGGCTGGTGGGTCAGCCGCCACGCCAGCAGGCCCAGGGCGATCATGGCCAGCACCGCGATCACGGTGCCGATGATGCGCCTGCGCTTCCTCGCTTGGGGCGATGGCGGCGGCGGACTGGTGAGGGCGGATTTGGGGGTTGAAGTAGTCGGCTCCATGCTGATCCTTGTTGTTTTTGCCAGAGTGCTATTCGTACAAGACGGACCCGCAAAGCCTAGCATGTCACCTACGACGGATATGTTTCGTAACGTACATTGCGCGCGCCCCTCCTGTTACAAAGCCGGGACTGTCTTCACACCGATTTACACCGTTGCCTCCACAATCGCCGCCGTAAACGCAAAACGGGCGCGAAACACCGTCCGCGCCCGTCTTTCAATTCGTAGCCAGTAGTTACAAACTGGCTACAATTCTTTTCAAGTCTGCTTCCTCAAGGGATGTCGCACAGGCAATGAGTGATGGCCGCGAAAGGCTTGCGGCCGTCCGCCACTTCGTTGAGCCAGGCCATGTCTTGCGCCACCTTGGCCACCGGGCCTGCCGGCAGCGCGTTCTCCAGCAGGCCGAGCTTGACCTGGATGTTGACCGCCTGGACGGTGGATGCCCCCATCATGTTCAGGAAGCGCTCCAGCTTGCCGATCGGACGCTCGACATAGGCCACGCGGTAGTCATTACCCAGCTTGGCGCGCTTCGCGGCCGCCTGCAGGGCATCGCGGTAGCTGCCGAGACGGTCGACCAGGCCGCGTTCCTTCGCCTGGGCGCCGGTCCACACGCGGCCCTGCCCCACTTCGTCGATCTTCGCGGCCGTGGTCTTGCGGGCTGCCGCGGCGCGGGTGGTGAACTCGCCGTAGACGTGGTTGATGCTGCTCTGGACCAGGGAGCCGAAGCGCGGATCGAGCGGGCGCAGCGGGTTGTAGGCGTCGGCCAGCCAGGTGGTGGTATAGCCTTCGGTATGGATGCCCAGCTTGTCGCCTACCTTCTCGGCGGTCGGCAGGATGGTGAACACCCCGATCGAGCCGGTGACGGTGGCCGGGTCGGCGATCACTTCGTCGGCTGCCATCGAGATCCAGTAGCCGCCCGAGGCCGCGACGTCGCCCATCGAGACGATCACCGGCTTGCCGGCTGCGCGGGTGAGTTCCAGTTCGCGCCGGATCAGCTCCGAGCCGTAGGCGCTGCCGCCGGGCGAATCGACGCGCAGCACCACGGCCTTGATCGCGTCGTCCTCGCGCGCCTGGCGGATCAGGTTGGCGGTGGTGATGCCGCCGACCACGCCCGGGCCGCTCGAACCTTCGGTGATGTTGCCCGAGGCGACCACCACGCCCACCGCGTCGCCGAAGGGCCGGGGCTGGTGGCGCTGCAGGTAGTCGCCAAAGCTCACCTGGCGGAAGGACTTGATGCGCTCGTCCCAGGCGCCGCGCTTGACCAGCATCTCGCGCAGTTCGTCGCGGGTCTTCAGGCCATCGACCAGCTTGGCCTGCAGCGCCACCTTGGCCGCGCTGCCGCCCTGCGCTTCCATCTGCTGCGGCAGGGTCTCGATCCAGCCGGCCAGCGCGCCCTTGGGCAGCTTGCGGTTCTTCTCGACCTGGCCCGTGTAGTCCTGCCACAGGGCGTTGTACAGGAAGCTGTCGGCTTCCCGGGCCGCTTCCGAGGGGCCGTTGGCGATATACGGCTCGGCGAAGCTCTTGTAGGTGCCGACCTTGATCAGGTTGACCGTCACGCCCAGCTTGTCGAGGGCGTCGCGATAGTAGTTGCGGCGCCCGCCGAAGCCTTCGATCAGCACCATGCCCATCGGGTGCACATAGACCTCGTCGGCGTGCGAAGCCAGGAGGTAGCGCTTCTGGTCGTAGGTGCCGCCCCAGGCCACCACCTTCTTGCCGGAGGCGCGCACGCGGTCGATGGCCGCGCCGACGTCGCGCAGCATGGCCATGCCGCCGCCGTTCATCTGATCGAGCAGCAGGACCACGGTACTGATGCTCTTGTCCTTGGCCGCCGCATCCAGCACGGTGAGCAGGTCGCGCAGGCGCACCGCGCGCTTGCTGTCGCCGGCCACGCTGTCGAGCAGGGTGTCCTCCAGGCTCGACTGGTAGGTCTCCACCAGGTCACCCTTCAGCTCCAGCACCAGCGCGCTCTTCTCGCCGATCGGCTTGACGCCGCCGGAGGAGAAGATCATCACGATGAGGATCACGAACAGCAGGAAAAGCAGGTTCATGAAGGTGCGGCGGGACACGTCGACCGCATGCCACAGCATGCCGAAGGCGCGCCGCAGCGCACTCAGGGGTTTGAAAGCCATCGAAACTCCGTAATCAAGAATGGTATCGGTTCAGGCTGATGCCAATGCCGCGCCGGGCTTTTCCTTCTGCGAGATCGCGAACAGGCCGGCAAACACCAGTATGCCATTTACTATGAGCAATTCCAGCCCCAGACGATAAGAACCGAGCAAGTGTTCCTGATTGTACTCAAGGAGGGCGCAGAGAATCGGTGCGCCGATCGTAACGTACGGCACCAGGCGGTCCGTCAGGCCGCGGCGCGTCATCATGCCGAAGGCGAACAGGCCCAGCAGCGGCCCGTAGGTATAGGCCGCCAACTTGAGGATGACCACGATCATGCTCGGGTTGTCGGCCGCCTTGAAGCCCAGCACCAGGAAGAGGAAGAGCCCGGCGAAGCCCAGGTGCACGTGGCGGCGCAGCTTTTCCTTGGCTGCTTCCGTGAGGTCGGTGCGGCGCTTGATGCCGAGGATGTCGATGCAGAACGACGACGTGAGCGCCGTGATGGCCCCGTCCGCGCTCGGGAACAGGGCCGAGATCAGGGCGATCAAAAAGATGATCTGCACGGCGGCGGGCAAATGCCCCATGACGACGGCCGGGAAGATCTTGTCGCCGGTGGCCGTCACGCCCACGCTGGGTGCGTAGAGATACAGCAGCCCGCCCAGGAACAGGAAGCTCATCAACACCACCACCAGTACGGCGGTCAGGGTCAGGAGGTTCTTCTGCGAGTCCTTGAGCGTCTTGACCGAGATGGTCTTCTGCATCATCTCCTGGTCCATGCCGGTCATGGTGAGCACGATGAAGATGCCGGCCACGATCTGCTTGAGGAAGAAATTCGGACTGTCGAAGTCGGTGGTGAAGATGCGCGACAGTCCCTGCGACTGCATGGCGTTCAGGCTGTCGGGGATCGACATGCCCAGTTCGCCCAGCAGGAACCAGACGCAGGCGAACAGGCCGAACAGCATGCAGCTGGTCTGCAGGGTGTCGGTCCAGACGATGGTCTTCACGCCGCCCTGGTAGGTGTACATCAGGATCATGCCGAGGATGACCAGGGTCGTGATCCAGAAGGGAATGCCCAGGCTGTCGAGGATGATGGCCTGCAGGATGTTCACCACCAAATACAGGCGCGCGGTGGCGCCCAGCAGGCGCGAGATGATGAAGAAGCCCGCCCCGCTCTGGTAGGAACGGCGCCCGAGGCGCACGTCGAGGTAGTGGTAGATCGAGGTCAGCTGCAGGCGGTAATACAGCGGCAGCAGCAGGTAGGCGACGGCGATGTAGCCGATCACGTAGCCGATCAGGATCTGGGCATAGCCGAAGGCGTCCACGCCCACGGCGCCGGGCACGCTGATGAAGGTGGCGCCGGACAGCGTGGTGCCGACCATGCCGAAGGCGACCAGCATCCAGTTGCTGCTCTTGTTACCGATGAAGAAGCTGTCGTTGTTGGCGTTGCGCGAGGTGGCCCAGGCGACGCCGAGCAGGAGGGCAAAATAGCCGAGGAGGATTGCGAAGAGAAGTGCCGGGGACATGGGGTTCCAGTGCGGGTTGTCGTTTCGCCCAGCAATATACACCGAAGCGAATGCGCCGGAAATGCAATGTCCTTCGTAGGAACATACCTATTGGTTATGCCTTCGTAGGGGTGTTCCAGTCCAGTGGACTGGAACACGCTCCGCCGACCGCGCGTTCAACTCTCGGATGCGCTGTGGCCAAGCATGCCGGAGCTGGACGCGCGCACGGCAAAGCCGTGCACCCTACTTGCACCGCTCAAGCTTCCTCGCCCTTTACCCGCTCGAAGGGCCCGATGCAGGCGTTCATGGTCTCGTCCGCGCACATCAGGAAGATCGCGTTCGAAGGGTGGAAGCGGATGAAATTGGTGGCCGTGGTGCCGGGCTTCATGATGGCGCCGGCGCAGTCCTTCTTGCCGTTGTCCTTGACGATGCGGTCGTCGAGCCGGTAAAAGCCCCTGGCGCTGGGCTTGTCGGGAATGCGGTATTCGCTTTCCGAGACTTCTTCGGCGCTGGTGACGAGGGTGGTGCCGTCCGCGCGGAAGCGGTAGGTTTCATGGCAGCCGAGGTCGGGCAGGCTGAGTTTCCAGATGCCGAGAATGGGATGGTCAGCCGGCGGCGCCGCCAAGGCCGGGTTGGGCAGGCCCAGCGCCGCGCACAGGGCGACGGTGGCGGAAACGACGGCGGCAGGCACACGCATGGCTGGCTCCTCGCGACAGGCGCTTCGTGCGGAGCGGACGCTCCGCCGGTCCGCACCCGGGGCGGACGATGCCATTATGGCATCGCCGCCAGGCTACCGGCGCACGCGCGGTGTCCCTGCCCTGCTCAGCTCTGCTCGGGCGTGGTCTTCGGCTTGGCCGGACGGCGGCTGCGCGGCGCCGCCTTGCGGGCCGGCGCCTTGTGGGCCGGACGGGCCTGCTTCTTGCGGGCCGGCTTGTCGTCCGTCCCGTCGTCCGCTTCTGCCGGCGCCACCTCAAGCTGGGCATCGGCCGGCGCTTCCACCGCCGCCACGTCCGGAACCGGCTCGGCGGCCACCGGCGCCTCGCTGGCCGCTGCCGCCTTCTTCGCGGCCGGCTTGCGCGGCGCGCGGCGGCGTTCCTTCGCGGGCGCCGGGGCCGGCTCCTCCGCGGCGGCGTCCGGCGCCACCTCGAGAGCAGCCGGTGCTTGCGCTGCCTGCGGCTCGGCGGCAGGCGCCGGCGGCACTTCCTCGATCAGTTCCGGCAGGCCCTGCACCGGCTCGGCCTGGGCCGCTTCGCCACGGCCACCCTGCTTGCGCCCGCCACGGCCGCGGCGGCCGCGCTCCGGACGGCCCTCGCCGGCAGGCGCTTCGGCTGCGGGCGCGTCAACGCTCTCCGCCTGCGTCCCGGCTTCCTCGATCGGCGCCTCGGGCACCACCACCATTTCCGGCGCCGGCATCATGACCGGTGCGTTGGCGCTGCGGTAGACATAGGTGCCGGATTTCTCGTCGCGGCCGAATTCGAAGAGGCCGCGCGCCTGCGCTTCCTCGAGCAGGTTGCCGAAGGTGCGGAAGCCGAAATAGGTCTCGTTGAAGTCCGGACGGCGGCGCTTCAGGGTGTCCTTCAGCAGCGAAGCCCAGATCTTGCCGGTATCGCCGCGCTCGAGCACCAGCGCATCGAAGGTCTCGACGACCATCTCGAGGGCCTGCGCCTTGCGCGCTTCCAGTTCTTCCTTGCGCTTGTCGTCGCCGGCCGGGCGGCGTCCGCCTGCCTGCCCCTGCCCCTGGCTCTTCCTCGCTTCGGATTCTTCCTTGCGCTTGGCGGCGGCGCGGTTCTTCTCGCGCACCAGGTCATCGTAGAAGATGAATTCGTCGCAGTTGGCCACCAAGAGGTCCGAGGTCGACTGCTTGACGCCGACGCCGATCACCTTCTTGGCGTTCTCGCGCAGCTTGGAGACCAGGGGCGAGAAGTCGGAGTCGCCCGAGACGATCACGAAGGTGTCGACGTGGGACTTGGTGTAGCACAGGTCGAGCGCGTCGACCACCAGGCGGATGTCGGCCGAATTCTTGCCGGACTGGCGCACGTGCGGGATCTCGATCATTTCGAAGTTCGCCTCGTGCATGGCGGCCTTGAAGCCTTTATAGCGGTCCCAGTCGCAATACGCCTTCTTGACGACGATGCTGCCCTTGAGCAGCAGGCGCTCCAGCACCGGGCGGATGTCGAATTTTTCGTAGTTGGCGTCGCGTACGCCGAGCGCGACGTTTTCGAAGTCGCAGAACACCGCCATGCTGATGTTGTCGGAAGAAGCCATGAATGAATTGTTTCTGTTGGTGAAAGGGAAAACTGAACCGGATTATACGCAACCCGCTCCGCTTTGCTTCCCCTCCGGTGCGCCATGCGGGCCGCATGGGCGGCGGCCACGAGAACGCCGCTGGTCTCCCGGCTCACAGCCGGGCCAGGGTCTCGTCGTCCGGCTCGCCGCCGAAGTACTTGTCGATGCAGTCCTGGAACACCGCCTCGTCCGGCGCCACGTCGGCGAACAGGGTCATCGAGGAACGGAATTTCAGGTCGTCCGGGTGGCCGAAGATCTGGTTCACCGTACGTCCGTCGAGGCTGTCCACGATGGTGGCGCATTCGCGCAGGCGCGGGCCCAGCACCGGGTGGGCCAGGTAGGCGGCCGCCTCGTCGCCCGAGCGGATGGCGTAGCGCCGCGCCATCTCGCTGCGTCCCAGGCCATCGAGCTGCGGAAAGATGAACCACATCCAGTGCGTGCGCTTGTGCCCGGCGCGCAGCTCCTTGAGCACCGTGGCATAGACCGGCGCCTGCGCCTGGACGAAGCGCTCCAGGTCGAAATCGGTTTCCATCGTATCGTCCTCCTCTCGCGAGGATGCTACAACGCCCTTCCTGTCTGTTAAAGTGCGCTACGCATGGATACGAATACCGCTCCCCTCGCCCTGCTGCTCGTCCGCGAAATGCCATATGGCAAATACAAAGGACAGAAGATCGCCGAGCTGCCCGGCCACTACCTGGCCTGGTTCGCCCGCGAAGGCTTCCCGCGCGGCGAGCTGGGCCAGCTGCTCGCCCGGATGTACGAGCTCGACCACAACGCCCTGCGCGGCCTGCTCGACCCGCTGCGCGGGCGCTGAACAGGGCTTGACGCTACCCTAGGGCAACAGTTCGCCCCGCCCCCCTGCCCTTGCGTCTATACTAGGGGCATCGCAGACTACCGCGCCACGCGATGGAAAACCAAACTTCCGCCACACCACTCGTGCTGGTCGTCGAGGATGACGAGCACATCGCCCAGGTCCTGCGCTTCATGCTCGAGCGCCAGGGCTACCAGGTCGTGCACCTCGCCGACGGCCGCGCCGCGAGCGAACATTTCGCCGCCGACCAGGTCCGTCCCGACCTGGTGCTGCTCGACGTCATGCTGCCCTACGTCGACGGCTTCGAGCTCGTGCGCCTGGCGCGCGAGCGCAGCGACTGGGCCGGGGTGCCGATCCTGATGCTGACCGCGAAGAACACCGAGCGCGACACCGTGCGCGCACTCGACGCCGGCGCCAACGACTTCGTCATCAAGCCCTTCCAGCCGAACGAACTGCTGGCGCGCGTGCGCCGCTTCCTCAAGACCGGGCCATGAGCGCACGCGCCTCCTTCCTGCGCCGGGACTGATGGGCGCCAGCACCTCCTTCGTCACGGTCGCGGTCTGGACCGGCACCATCGCCCTGGTCCTGACGCTCCTGCTCGCCCTGCAGATCGTCCAGCTGCGCGTCGCCCTGCGCCGGCGCGAACGGCTGGCCGCCGGCGCCGTGGCCAAATGGCGGCCGCTGCTGAACCAGGCCATCGTCGGCGAGGAGCCGGCGCTGCCGCAACTCGCCGCGCGCGAGCGCCTGCCCTTCCTGCACCTCTGGGCCCACCTGCAAGGTTCGCTGCGCGGCGATGCCGCGGAGAGCCTGAACCGGGTCGCCCGCCGGCTTGGCGTGGACACCTTGGCCCGTACCATGCTCGCACGCGGGGCGCGCGACGAGCGCCTGCTCGCGGCCCTGGTGCTGGGCCACCTGCGCGACCGCGCGGCCTGGGACCAGCTGCTGCCGCTGGCGCGCATCGGCGACAGCGCGCTCTCGCTGACCGCGCTCTGGGCCCTGGTGCGGGTCGATCCGCAGGCCGCAGCCGACTACCTGACGCCGCTCTTCGTCGAACGCGAGGACTGGGCCCTGTCGCACGTGGCCGGCATCCTGCAGCAGGCGGCCGGGCCGGTGGCGCTGGTGCTGGCGCGGCTGCTGCCGCAGCTCTCCGAGGAACGCCTGCCACGCGCCCTGCGCATCGCCGAATCGCTGCGCGTTCCGCTTCCGGGCGGCGCCCTGGCCGGGGCCCTGCGCAGCAACTCGCCCGCCGTCGTGGTGGCCGCCCTGCGCGGCGTCATCGCGCCGGACAGCATCGAGGACGTGCGCCGCCTGGTCGCCCACGAGGACTGGCAGGTGCGCGTGCAGGCCGCGCGCGCCCTGGGCCGCATCGGCGAGCGCGAGGACGCGGCGCGCCTGACCGCATTGCTCGCCGACCCGCAATGGTGGGTGCGCTACCGCGCCGCCCAGGCCCTGCGCGAACTGCCCCTGCTCTCGCGCGCCGACCTGGAAGAAGTACGCGCTTCGCTGACCGACCGCTTCGCCCTGGACATGCTGGACCAGGTACTGGCCGAGGAGGCCGAATGACTCACACCAACTGGGGCCAGTTGCTGGTGGACTTCACGACCTGGTTCGTGTTCTGCTACTTCATCGCGCTCAACGGCGGCTACCTGATGCTCAACGCGATCGCCCTGCGCACCCTGCGCATCAAGGGGCAGGAGCTGTTCATGGCCGACCTGCCGCGCGCCTACTCGGGCCTGGAGCCGCCGGTCAGCATCCTGGTGCCGGCCTATAACGAGGAAGCGACCATCGCCGCCTCGATCCGCTCGATGCTGCAGCTCAGCTACGCGGAATTCGAGATCGTGGTCGTCAACGACGGCTCGAAAGACGGCACCATGGAGGTGCTGGGGCGCGAGTTCGGCCTGCTGCCCTTCCCCGAAGCCTACCGCCGCCAGATCCCGACCGCCGAGGTGCGCCAGGTCTACCGCTCGACCCGCTACCCGAACGTGCGCGTGATCGACAAGGACAACGGCGGCAAGGCCGACGCCCTGAACGCCGCCATCAACGTCTCGCGCTATCCGCTGGTGTGCGGGGTCGATGCCGACTCGATTCTGCAGCGCGACAGCCTGGCCAAGGTCACCGAACCCTTCCTGCGCGACCCGACCGTGGTGGCCGCCGGCGGCACCGTGCGGGTCGCCAACGGCTGCCAGGTCAGCGGCGGTTTCCTCACCAAGGTCGGGCTGCCGCGTAACATCTGGGCCCTGTTCCAGGTGGTCGAGTACCTGCGCGCCTTCCTGTTCGGCCGCCTGGGCTGGTCGGCCATGAACGGCATGCTGATCATCTCGGGCGCCTTCGGCGTGTTCCGCAAGGACGCCGTGGTGATGGCGGGCGGCTACCGCCGCGACACCATCGGCGAGGACATGGAGCTGGTGGTGCGCATGCACCGCCTGCTGCGCGCGAAGAAGCAGCCCTACCGCATCGAGTTCGTGCCCGATCCGGTGTGCTGGACCGAGGCGCCGGAAGACTACCGGACGCTCAAGAACCAGCGCGTGCGCTGGCAGCGCGGCCTGGCCGAGAGCCTGAACGCCAACTGGGGCCTGGTGTTTTCGCGCAATGGCGGCGTGCCGGGCTGGGTCGCCTTCCCCTTCATGCTGCTGTTCGAGTGGCTCGGCCCCCTGGTGGAACTCGGCGGCTACGCCTTCATGCTGTGGGCCTTCTTCACCGGCCTGATCTCCTGGCAAGCCTTCGGCGCCTTCCTCTTCGTGGCGATCGGCCTGGGCATCCTGCTGTCGGCCTCCGGCCTGCTGCTGGAAGAGATGTCCTTCCACATCTACCCGCGCGGCAAGCAGCTCCTGATGCTGGGCCTGGTGGTGATCCTCGAGAACTTCGGCTACCGCCAGCTCAATGCCGTGTGGCGCCTGACCGGCCTGTACCGCTGGGCGATGCAGAAGGAGTCGGCCTGGGGCGCGATGCGGCGCAAGGGCACGTGGAGCGAAGCCGGAAAATGAAAGCCCTGCTCCTGCTCCTTCCCCCCCTCGTCTTCATGAGCACATCCGCCCACGCCGCCTTCCTGCACCTGTGCCCCGTCGATGCGGCGCCGAAGGGCGGCGTCTCCGCCGGCGCCTCCGGGCCGGACGGGACCGAGCTGCGCTTCGTCGTCAATGACGCACGGTCCCTGCCCGGCTGCCGCACGCTTGGCCTGGGTGCGGCCCAGGTCGAGACCCTGCAGGTGCTGGGCCGTTCGGCCCGCCCCGCCACCACCATCCTGCTGCAGGGCGCCGAGAAGGACGGCCGCTTCGCGGTCAGCGAACAGACGCTGCTGCCCGATGTATCCCCCGGCGGCGGCGCGCCGGCGCCAGGCCCGATGCCCGTGCGCGCCAACCTGCTGGCCGGGATGACGGTGCGCAGCTACGGCGTGGAGGAGCGGGTGCAGGCCAGGCTGGAGAACGGCCGGCTGCGTATCGATTGCCGCGCCGGCAGCCGCCCGGCCGGTGTGCTGCTCACGGGCCCCTGGTACCTGCCGCGCGCCCGCGCGGCGCTGCGCGCCAGCTACTCCGGCAGCGGCGCCTTCGCCTGGCAGGTCGCGGACGCGGCCCAAGCGGCGCGCGAATCGGCGCTCGACATGGGGCAGCTCGGCGCGTCGACCGGGCCGGCCGATGCGCGCTTAACCCTGCCCGAGCGCCTTGACCGCGGGAGCTGGCGCCACTTCGTGCTGGCCTGCCCGGGAACGCAGGCCACGCTGGACCTGGACGCGCTCACATTGGAACCGCAGGCGCAGAAGCAAGTGGCGCTGCGCTCGACCTGGATCTGGGACCGCAGCGAATGGCGCGAGCGCGGCGACGCCCTGCTCGACTGGGCCGCGCGCGAGGGCATGAAAGAACTCTTCATCGTGGTGACGCTGGAAGACGGCAGGGTCAAGGAGCCGCAGCCCCTCGGCGCCTTCATCCGCCGCGCGCGCGAACGCGGCGTCGCCATCAGCGCCGTCGAGGGCGACCCGCACATGGCCTTGCCGTCCCAGCGCGCCGCCACCGCCGCGCGGGCGCGCGCCTATGCCGACTACAACGCGAAGGCGGAACCGGCCGCGCGCCTGGCCGGCATCCAGTTCGACATCGAGCCCTACCTGCTGCCCGAACACGTGCTCCCGGCCGCCCGCCTGGAGACGGAATACCTGGCCACGGCGGCCGCGCTGCGCGAAGCGGTCGGCGCCATGCCGCTGGAATTCGTCGTGCCCTTCTGGTGGGACGACCGGCGCGCGCTGCTCGACAGCCTGGCCAGGCACGCCGATGCGCTCTCGGTGATGGACTACCGCACCGAGCCGCAGCAGATCGTCGAATTCGCCGTGCCCTTCCTCGACTGGGCGGCAAACCACGGCAAGCGCGTGCGCATCGCGCTGGAGGCCGGACCGCTGCCCGAGGAAACCCAGCGCCGCTACCGGCGCGCCGGCAAGGACGAAGCCGGCGACATGCTGCTGCTTGCAATCGAAGGCCAGCAGGTGCTCGCCCTGCTGCGCAAGCCGCTCGCCCTGCCGGGAGCGCAAGCCTACAAGCTCGCCGGAGCCCGCCACATCGACGGCTCCAGCACCACCTTCCACAAGAACAAGGACGCGCTACGCACCCTGCTGCCGCGCCTGGAGGCGGACTTCAGCGCCTGGCCCGGCTTCGGCGGCATCGCCCTCCACGAGTGGCGCTAGCTGCGAACTTCGGGGTGAATTTCAGTGCCTGGCCGGGCTTCGGGGACATTGCCGTGCACGAGCGGCCTCAGCTGCCCTCGATCGCTCTGGCCAGCACTTCGTCCACCTGTTCCGGCGAGGCCGGCTTGAGCAGGTGGTGGTCGAAGCCTGCGTCCCGGGTCCGGGCCCGGTCTTCCTGCGCGCCCCATCCCGTCAGGGCGGCCAGGCGCAGCCTGTCCAGGCCGGGCAGGGTGCGCAGCGCTCGGGCCGCCTCGCAGCCGTCCATCTTCGGCATGCCGATGTCGAGGAAGGCCAGGTCCGGCTGGAAGGCGGCGCCGGCCTGCACCGCTTCTTCCCCATCGTAGGCCAGGCGCACCTCGTGGCCCTTCGCACGCAGCAGGTGGGCCAGGGTGTCGGCTGCGTCCACGTTGTCGTCCGCGACCAGCACCCGCAGCGCCCGCTGCGCCGGTGCGGCCTGGATGGCGGGCGCCGGCTGCCAGTGCGGTGCCGGTGTTGCGGCAAGCGGCAGCCGGACGGTGAACGTGCTGCCCTGCCCCGCGCCCTGGCTGGACGCGCGCACGCTGCCGCCATGCAGCCCCACCAGGTGACGCACCAGGGCGAGGCCGATGCCGAGGCCGCCCTTGGAGATGCCGATGCTGTGCGACGCCTGCGAAAACATCTCGAACACGCTATCGAGGGATTCCTGCGCGATGCCGATGCCGGTGTCGCCGACGGTGATGACTGCTTCAAGGCCCTCGGTCTGGGCGCGCATCGTGATGCGGCCGTGCGGCGGCGTGTACTTGGCCGCGTTCGACAGCAGGTTGCTCAGCACCTGGCTCAGGCGCACCGCATCGGCGTCGATCCAGACCGGCTGCTCCGGCACGGCGATGTCCAGCACGTGACGGGCCGCCTCGATGGCCGGCATGCTGGTCTCGACCGCGCTGCCGACGACGGATTGCAGGTCAAGGCGCTCGATCTTGAGCACCACCTTGCCGCTCGAGATGCGCGCGATGTCGAGCAGGTCGTTGATCAGGTGGACCATGTGGCCGACCTGGCGCTCCATCGTGGTGCGGAGTTTTTCCATCAGGGCCGGATTGGCGCCGCCCATGCGCAGCAGTTCGAGCGCGCTGCGGATCGGCGCCAGCGGGTTGCGCAGTTCGTGCGCGAGGGTGGCGAGGAATTCCGACTTGCGCCGGTCCGCCTCCACCAGGGCTTCGGTGGAGCGCACCCGCTCGATGTGGGCCCAGCAGCGATCGACCACGGCCTCCACCAGTGCAATCTCGTCCTGGGTCCAGGCGCGCGGATGGCGCTGGTGCACGGCCATCATGGCCATCAGGCGGCCCTGTCTTACCAGCGGGCAGCAGATGATGGCCTTGATGCCGATCTGGTTGAACATCTCGAAGCCATCGCCCGGCGCCAGTTCGCGGTCGACGTCATCGATGGCGAGTGTCTTCCCGACACGCAGCACCGAGGTAGCGCGCGAGCCAAACAGGTCGAGTGAATACACGCCCACCGTGCTCAGCGCGCCATCCACCCGCCAGTCGTGGCGGATGGTGAAGCGGTCGTTGTCGGGCTCCAGGTCGGCATAGGCGACCCGGGTCACGCCCAAGTACTCGCCGAGCAGCCGGGTGCTGTGCTCCATGATCGCTTTCGGGTCGGCGGACTCGCGCGTGGCCTCGCCGATCGCGTCGAGCAGGCGCAGGCGCGCTTCGACGTGGCGCCGTTCGGTGATGTCGATGCCGGTAGCGGCAATGAAGAGCAGCTCGCCACGCTGGTCGCAGACCGGCGCGATGACCAGGTCGGCAAAACGCCTGGCGCCGCTCGCCACGAAAAACGGCACTTCAGCGCGGAAGGTCCGGCCGCGGGCCGCGTCCTCGACCGCCTGGCGAATTTGTCCTGACAACTCCGCCGAAGGTTTCCACCAGCCGCCCTCGTGGAAAGGTAGCCCGACCTGCTGCTCGCGCACGAAGCCGCAGCCTTCCACGGCAATGCGGTTCACCTCGAGCAGCCTGCCGTCCGGCGCCATCAGGCCGGCGAAGTGGCTGCCCTGCTCGAAGAAGGTATGGAATTTGGCGTTCTCGCGCGCGGCCGCTATCGCCTCGAGCGCCATCGAACGCGTCGACGCCTCGCTCTCCTTGCGGTGGGTGATGTCCTGGCTCGAACCGATCAGGCGCAGCGCCTGGCCGGCGCTGTCGTGCATCAGGCGGCCGCGTGTGGCGATCCAGCGCTGGCGGCCGTCGGCCAGACCCACGGTCCGGTATTCGGACTGAAATTCTGAATGGCCGCCGTCCCCGCGGATGGGCGTGGCCAGCAGGGCCCGCGCCTCCGCCACGACCCGCTCGCGGTCGTCCGGATGCAGGGCCGCCACGACCATGTCGGCCGAGACTGCGCCCGGCCCGATGCCGAAATGGCCGCGCGCGCGCGCGTCGCATTGGATCGCGCCCGTGGCCGGCTCGTAGTCGAACATGCCGAGCCCCGCGCTGTCGGTCGCGATATGCAGCTTCCCGACGCTGGTCGCCACCGCATCCATGGCCCGGTCGCGCTCCTGCTGCGACCGGACCTTGCCGGTGGTCTCGCTGCAGACGCACAGCACGCCGGCGATGTCCCCGGTTTCGCCGCGGATCGGGCTGGTCGAGAAACTGGCATAGACCTCTTCGGGAAAGCCGTTGCGCGTGAGGGTGAAGCGCTGGTCCTCGGCAAAGATCGATTCCCCGCGCATCGTCGCATCCAGCATGGGCCCGACCTCGTGCCAGACCTCGGCCCACACGATGTGAAAGGGCTGGCCCAGCACCGCGGGCACGTCGAAGGTCTTGGCTCCCAGGATCTGGCGGTAGCCGTCGTTATAGAGGAGCAGCAGGTCCGGTCCCCAGGCGACGTACATGGGGTGGCGGGCGCCCAGCATCATGCTGGTGGCGGTACGCAGCGATTGCGGCCAGGTCTCGAGCGCACCCAGCGGCGTGGCCGCCCAGTCGAAGGCGCGCAGCAAGGCGCCCATGTCGCCGCCTCCCAGGGCGAAACGCGGGCAGCCGGTGTCGGAATGAGGTCGTTCTGGTTCTGGCATGTCTGATCGGGGTCGGCCTGGCTGGATGCGAGGCAGAACGATACCATCTTGCGCCGCCGGACGATGCCGGACTGGCCACTTGTGCACTGCACGGTATCTTTTTATCGGTAACCCGCACTATCATGGGCTACCACAACCACCCAGCCGGATACCATGTCGCCCATCCCAGCACTTGCCGCCCTCGCGCTCTGCCTTGCCGCTGCTCCCGTCTTCGCTCAGGCGCCCGCCACGGCCGCCGTCGACGCCACGCCCGCCAGGCAGGTGAACAGCGTCACGACGAGCGACGGCGTCGCCCTCGCCTATACCCAGTCGGGCCAGGGCATCCCCTGCCTCTTCGTGCATGGCGGACCCGGCGCGGGCAGCGAAGTGGTCGAGACGCTGGCGGGCGAGATGCTCGGCAAGCACTTCCGCATGATCTGGCTCGACCAGCGCGGCAGCGGACGCTCGGCCGGCGACCCGCAGAAGAACTATGCGCTCGAGCGCGTGGTGCAGGACATGGAGGAGCTGCGGTCGAACCTGAAGATCGACAAATGGGTCCTGATGCCGCACTCGTTCGGCGGCATCATCGCTACCGCCTATGCCCGCAAACATCCGCACCGGGTCGCCGGCATGGTGCTGATGAACAGCATCCTGAGCCTGCCGGCCTCGATGGAAAGCACCGCCAGCCACGGCTATACCCTGCTGCCGGCGAACGCGCGCCCGCCGATGGATCCGGCCGCGCCCCTGCCCCAGCGTTTCGGCATGGTGATGGCCATGCTGGGCCAGACGAAGCAGACGGGCAGGCTGATGTACGGCGACCCGGCGCTGGAAGCGCGCGTCGGCGCGGCCATGAAAGGCCTGGCCGCCAACCGCGATTTCGCCGCCACCCTGTTCTCCAGCGGCGCGATCGCGCCCTACCTGGAAGACATGGCGCCCGCCACCGCGGCCCTGACCATGCCGGTGCTGGTCGTCGCCGGCCGCGAGGACCATGTGGTCGGCGTCGAGCACTACAGGAGCTTCCGCTTCCCGCGGCAGCAGGTGGTACAGGTAGCAGGCCGGCACTTCTCGATGCTCGAGCAGCCGCAGGAAGTGGACAAGGCGCTCGCCGGCTTCGTGCCGACGCTGGCGAAGCAGTAGACGCAGGGCCATGGCGGCTGCGCGGAAAATCGGCTATCGTTCAGCCATTTCCGCCACCGCCACCGCCGACGATGATCGCCCCTCCCATACCGGAGAACGAACAGGAGCGCCTCGCCCTGCTCTACGAGCTGCTCCTGCTCGACACCCCGCCCGAACGCCGCCTCGACAAGATCGTCGAGTTCGCGGCCGGCGAGTTCGACGTGCCGATCTGCCTGATCAGCCTGGTGGACGCCAACCGCCAGTGGTTCAAGGCGCGCGTCGGCCTCGACGCATGCGAAACCCCGCGCGACGTCTCCTTCTGCGCCCATGCCCTGGGCGGAGAGAGCCTACTGCTGATCGAAGACACGCTGCAGGACCCGCGTTTCCGCGACAATCCCCTGGTCACCGGCGCGCCGCATATCCGTTTCTATGCGGGCGCGCCCCTGATCATGCGCGACGGCCTGGCGATCGGCACCCTGTGCCTGATCGACACCCGGCCGCGCACCCTGGATGCAGTCGCGGTGGCGATCCTGCGCAGCCTGCGCGACCTGGCCGTGCTCGAGCTGGGCGCGCAGGGGGTGGAGGCCGGCGATGCCTAGCGCCGCGCCGCTGCACATCCTGCTCGTCGAGCCCGAGCACCTGCTGCGCCGGACCGTCGCGCTGACCGTACGCAGCCTGGGCACGGCGGAGATCATGGAAGCGGCCACCTATCCGGTCGCGCACGAGCTGTGCGCCCGGCGCGGCTTCGACGGCGCGGTGATCGCGCTCGAGTGGCCGCTGTCGCAGGAACAGCACCGCGGCCTGACTCTCATCCAGCAGATCCGCTCGGGCGACAGCGCCAGCTTGCCCTCGATCCCGATCGCAGTGCTGATCGAATCCTGCACCGCCGAGACGATCCAGCTGCTGCGCTCCTGCGGGGTCGGCCGCATCCTGATCAAGCCCTTCCGGGTGCGCGACGTGGTCGACACGATCGACGGCATGCGCATCGGCGCCAGCGACTAAGCAGCCGGCAGCTCGATCACGAAGCGGGTGCCCTTGCCCGGCGCGGTGGTGAAGGAGATCGAACCGCCGTGTTCCTCGATGATCGCCTTGCTGATCGCCAGCCCCAGGCCGCTGCCGCCGCGCGTGCGCGAATCGGCGCCGTCGGCCTGGGCGAAGCGCTCGAAGATACGCGGCTGGAATTCGGGCGCGATACCCGGCCCCTCGTCCAGCACGGAGAGGCGCACCTTGCCGCCGGCCTGCGACAGGCCCAGCGTCACGGCGTGGTACTTCGGCGTGAACTTGATCGCGTTCGACACCAGGTTGGTCAGCACCTGTTCCATCCGGTCGGGATCGATGGCCGCCGCGATGTGCCCGGCGCCCGCCGCCCAGTCGCGCCGCAGAATTACGTCGCCCTGGCGCGCCTTGGCCTCCATCGCAGCCAGGGCCCGCTCGGCCACCGGCAGCAGCGGCTGCGGGATGCGCTCGAAATCCATCCTGCCCGATTCGATCTTCTGGATGTCGAGCAGGTCGTTCACCATGCGCACCAGCCGCTCGCTGCTCTGGCTGGCGATCGCCGTGAGGCGGGCCGCATCCGGCGGCAGGTCGCCCGCCATGCCGTCGGCCAGCATCGACAGCGATGCCTGGATCGAGGTCAGGGGCGTGCGCAGCTCGTGGGAGACGGTGGAGACGAATTCGTTTTTCAGTCGCTCGACCTTCTTGCGCCCGGAAATATCGTGCAGGAAGACGCTGAAGAAGGCATCCGCTCCCTGGCCTGCCAGGCCGGCCGTCATCTCGATGGTGAATTCGCGGCCCTGACGGTCGATGACGGTGCGTTCCAGGCGCTGACCGAGCAGGTCGAGGTGCCCTGAGCTCCGGAAAGCGTGCAGGGCCTTGCCGAAGCTTGCGCGGTAGCGCTCGGGCAGCACCAGCTCCGACAGGGGCCACCCCACCGCCTCCTGGCGGCGCCAGCCGAACATGCGCTCGGCGGCGCCATTCCAGTCGAGGATCAGGCCGCGCTGGTCGACCGCGATGAAGGCGTCCTGCGCCGCCTCCACGATGGCATTGATGCGCTGCTCGCTGGCCTGCACGGCCGTCAGGGCCCGCTCCAGGTCGCGCGTGCGTTCTTCGACGCGATGCTCGAGGTTGGCGTTCAGGTCGCGCAGCGCGGCGCGTTCCGCCACCAGATCGCGCACGAGGCTGTTGAGTGTGCCCGACAGCGCCTGTACCTCATAGTAATCCTTCGCATTCGGCACCAGTTCCACGGCCTCTCCGCGGCCCATGCGCTCGGCCGATTCTGCCAGCGCGCCGAGAGGGCGGGTAATGCGGCGCGCGACCAGCACGCCGGCCACGGAGAACAGCACCGCCAGCGCCGCCCCGCTCCACAGGGCCCGCTCGCGCAGGCGCCGCACCGGAGCGTAGGCGTCCTGGATTTCCTGGCGCACCAGCACGGTCCAGCCCAGGCCCGGATAGGCGCCGCGCCCGACCGTGGCGCCATAGCCGACCAGGTAGGAAACCCCGTCCTCCCACTGCTCGACCAGGTAGCCGCTCTTCCCCTGGCGCGCCAGCTGCAGGCTGCCGGGAGCGATCGTCTTGCCCTGCAGGGCCTTCGGGCCGAGCAACACCACGCCTTCGCGACTGACGATCAGCGCTTGCACCCGGCCCCGCGCTTCGACCGGGGCGATGATCGAACGTTCCACGTCCTGTGCCCATTGCCAGGACAAATGCACGCCGAGCACGCCGGCGAGCTTGCCGCTCATGTCCGCGTAGGGGAATGCGACGTCGACGAAACGACGTGGCTCGCCCTCCACGCCTGGCAGCAGCTTGGCCAGCTTCACGGCTTCGTGCACGTCGCCGACGTTGATGTTGGCCAGGGCGTTCTTGAACCAGGGCCGCGAAGAGACGTCCACGCCCTCCAGCAGGCCGCGCGCCTCGACGATGACCCGGCCGTCCAGGCCCGTCAGGCCGATCCAGTCGTAGTACCCATAGGTACTCTGCATATCGGCCAGAATCTGGCGGCGCTCATCCATGCTCACGGTCGGGTCGCGCAGGCCGCGCCGCTTCGCCATCAGGCTGACTTCGCGGTAACGCTCGGCCATCCCCCGGTCGAGCTTGTCGGCGGTCTGGATCGCCAGCTCGGCCAGGCCGTGGCCGATGCTGTCCTTGACCTGTTCGGTCGAGGCGCGCTCGACGATTTCGACCAGCGCCAGCGTCAGGACCACGGTCAGCAGGGAGAATGCCAGGGCCAGCCAGGCGCCCAGGCCGCGGCGCCGGCGTTTGACAGGAGAGGGAGCGGGAATCGTGTCCATGATGCCTCAGGAGAAACTTTCCGCCAGCGTAACACAGCGCGGCCACCGCCGGGGCCGCCGCACGGGCGGCGCGGATTTCCGGTAAACTAGGCGGTTACCGCACTACGCATCAAGAGACACGACATGCCCGCCACCTCCGCCACTTCCGCCGCCCCGGCCAACGAGCAGCTGCTCGACTACGTCGCCTCGTGCGCCCTGCCGACGCCGTGGGCGCAGTTCACGCTGCACGCCTTCGTCGAGCATTCGACCGGCAAGGAGCACCTGGCGATGGTGCTGGGCGATATTGGCGACGGCGCGCCGGTGCTGGCGCGCGTGCACTCGGAATGCCTGACCGGCGACGTGCTGTTCTCGCAGCGCTGCGACTGCGGCGCCCAGCTCGAGGGCGCGCTGCAGCGCATCGCCCAGGAAGGCCGCGGCATCCTGCTCTACCTGCGCCAGGAAGGACGCGGCATCGGCCTGGTCAACAAGATCCGCGCCTACCGCCTGCAGGACGCCGGCGCCGACACGGTCGAGGCCAACCTGCAGCTGGGCTTCCACGCGGACGCCCGCAACTACGAGCTGTGCAAGCCCATGCTGGCGCAGTTCGGCGTGAAGAAACTGCGCCTGATGACCAACAACCCGCGCAAGATCGACGCCCTGACCCGCCTGGGCATCGAGGTGAGCGACCGCGTGCCCCTCCTGGTCAACCGCAACGCCTTCAACAACAGCTACCTGAACACCAAGCAGGCCAAGCTCGGCCACATGATGACGCCGCCCGCCGTGCCGGCGGACCAGGCGCCGGCCCCGGCCGCCGCTCCCGACGTGATCTGATCCGCCGGGTTTTTCCGGCCCTAACGCGCGCACCGGGCGCGCTTCCGATGGCAAGATAGGCACTCCTCCTGCCAATGATCGGAATGCATGAAAAGGTTTGCCGCCGCCCTCCTGCTGTCCTGCCTCGCCGCCGCCGCGCTCACGGCGCCGCAGTCCGACCAGGCCAGGGGCAATCGCGCGGCCGCCCGTCCTTCCGCCGCCGCTCCCCCTCCCGCCCCGCCGCCGCACCTGCCGCCGCAAGCGCCGCCCGGCGCCACCCCGCCCGCGCCCGCGCCGGGTGAAATCGACACCCAGGACGCCCTGCCGCCACCCTCCTCGGCCGCCCAGGACCTGTACTCCTCGGCGCGCGGCGACCTGCTGCAGATCCGCATGCTGCTCAAGAACGGACGCACCCAGTCCACGGTCGGCTCGGGCTTCCTGGTCGGCGAAGGCGACCTGGTCGTCACCAACTACCACGTGGTCTCGCAGATGGCGCTCGACCCGGACGTCTACACCGCCGAGTACGTGGACACCGACGGCAACAGCGGTCCGGTCGAGCTGATGGCGGTGGACGTGCTGCACGACCTGGCCGTGGTGCGGGTCGACCGGCAAGGCAGCGGCTTCTTCAAGATGCCCGAGCGGCCCCTGAAGCTGAGCCAGGGACAGCGCCTCTACTCGCTCGGCAACCCCCTCGACCTCGGCTTCGCGATCTCGGAGGGCGCCTACAACGGCGTGGTCACGCGCAGCTTTTACGACCAGCTGATGTTCGGCGGCCCGATCAACTCGGGCATGAGCGGCGGGCCGAGCGTGACCGACAGCGGCACGGTTGCCGGCATCAACGTGTCGAAGCGCCGCGACGGCGAATCGGTGAGCTTCCTGGTGCCGGTCAAGTATGCCCAGGAGCTGCTGCGCAAGGTAGCGCGCCAGCCTGCGCCCCCGAAAGACTTCAATCCCCTGATCGCCGAGCAGCTGCTGGTGCACCAGCGCGCCATGGTCGACCGCCTGCTGGAGGAGCCGCTGTCGATCAAGAGCATGGGGCCCTATCTCGTGCCGGTGCGCGAATCCGGCCAGCTGCGCTGCTGGGGACGTTCCAACGTCAAGGCCGAAACCGCGTATACCTCGGACTCGATGAGTTGCGCGATGGAGTCGGCCATCTACGTCTCTGCGCAGCAGCAGACCGGACACGTGGCGATGACCCACCAGTACATCCGCTCGGACAACCTGCACCCGCTGCCCTTCGCGGCCCTGGCCAGCCGCCTGTTCCGCACCACGCGGCTGGGCAGCGCTAGCTCCGAACGCATGACCAAGCCGGTCTGCACCGAGGGCTTCGTGCACACCCGCACCCTGCCGCTGCGCGCCGTCACCTGCGTGCGCGCCTACCGCAAGTTCGAGGGCCTGTACAACTTCACCCTGCTGACGGCGAGCACCGACGCCGCCGAATCGAGCCTGCAAAGCCGCCTGGACGTCGCCGGCGTCTCGTACGAGAACGGCATGCGCGTGACGCGCGCCTTCCTCGGTTCCTTCGGGCGCAACGTCAGGCGCGCCCCCGCCCCCAGGGACAAGCCATGAGCGGGCCCTGGACCGTCGAGATGCTGGCCCGGAACGGCGAAGTACTGCACCGGCACCGGGCGCCCGCCCTGCCGATCCGCATCGGCCGCGCCTACGACAACGACTTCATCCTCGACGACGAGTATGCCGCGGCCCACCATGCGCTCATCGAGGCGGCTCCGGATGGCGGCCTGGTGCTGCGCGACCTGGGCAGCCGCAACGGCGTCGTCCATGGCCGCAAGCGGGTGCAGCAGCTCCTTCTTTCCGGCGACACCGTGGTACGGCTCGGCCACACGTCGCTGCGCGTGCGGCCCGCCGACTTCCCGGTGCCGGCCGAGCTGCGCGACCGCACCATGCACGGCTGGGAAGGCCTGCTCCCCGGCGCCGTGGGCGTGCTGCTGGCCGGGCTGGTGGCCCTGCTCGTCACCTGGCTGTTCGACGCCCAGCCCTTTCAGCTGCTCAACTACGTGCTTGCGCCGGCGGCAGGCATCGGCGTGGGCCTCCTGTGGAGCAGCCTGTGGGCTTTCCTGAACCGCCTGTTCGGGCGCTATACGCGCCTGGGCCGCCACCTGTTCATCTTCGGCTGCGGCATGGCGGCCCTGGTCGGCTTTCGGCTGCTGGCGGCGGTGGCGGCCTATGCCTTTTCCTGGGAGTGGCTGACGCGCTACGGCTCGCACGTGGCCGTGGCCACGGTGGCCGGCATCATCTACTTCCACCTGGCGACCATCAAGCCGCCGCTGCGCCGGCGCCTGCGGACGCTATGCGCGGGCGCAGCGGTGCTGGCCTCGAGCCTGGTCCTGATCGTCAACCAGCAGCGCCACGGCCGCGTCGCGGACGAACTGTACATGTCGGTGCTGCTGCCGCCGCAGCTGCGCGCCAGCCTTGATACCACCGTGGCCCAGCACATGGCGCAGGTGGAGGCCATGCGCAGGGAGCTCGACGCCGAACGCGAACACAAGGCCGGCGGCCACTAGGGTCAGCATGGCGCTTTGACAAGCGCGGGCGGATGCTGGAAGATCGGGCATCCCAACAGCCCGTTCACCGATGAACTCCACCCGCAGCAAGATCGCCTTCGGCATCGCCTGGGTCCTGTTCTGGACGCTGATGATGCTGGTCGCGGTCGAAGACTACCGGCGCGACGGCGGCACCGCCTGGTGGCAGCCGATGCTGTGGGAAGGCTCGTCGGCGATAGTGGCGACGCTGCTGCTCTTCATCCAGCGCCGCATCGGCGCCCGCTACAACCACCTGATCGCCACCCCCTGGCGCTGGTTCGCGATCCAGGCCTGCATCGTGCCCCTGTACTGGATCGCCTTCGTGCCCCTGGCCTTCGGCATCCGCCACGCCGTGTATGCACTGGCAGGCAGCAGCTACGACCATGAGCCCTGGGGCCAGGTCTTCGTCTACGAGTCGCTGAAGATCACCGTGTTTGCGGGCCTGTTCACCGTGATCGCCTTTGGCTTGCTGTCCTGGCGCGAGCTGCTCGGCGCGAAGCTGCGCGCGGAACAGGCCAACGCCCTGCTGCGCGAGGCCCAGCTGCAGTCGCTGGCGCGCCAGATGCAGCCACACTTCCTCTTCAACGCCCTCAATACCATCTCCTCGCTGATGCACACGGACGTGCAGCGCGCCGACGCCGTGCTGGTGCAGCTGTCGGACATGCTGCGCGCCGCGCTGGCGCTGGGACAGCGGCCGCAGGCGACGCTGGAAGAAGAACTGCGGCTGGCGCGTGCCTATGCCGGTGTGATGGAAGGACGCTTCGACGGCCGCGCGCAGGTCGACTGGCGCATCGACGAGGCCGTGCTGGGCGTGCTGCTGCCGGCCATGAGCGTGCAGCCGCTGCTCGAGAACGTGTTCAAGCACACCGTCGAGCGGCGGCGTGCGCCGACCCGCATCCTGGTCAGCGCCGCGCGCGAAGGCGACTCGCTGGTGCTGCGGGTCGAGGACGATGCCGGGCGGCTCGAGGCCGATCAGGCCGGGGATTCCGGCATCGGCCTGGCCAACCTGCGCGCTCGCCTGGCCGCGCTGCACGGCGAACGCGCCAGTCTGACGCTGAGCCAATTGGCGCCCGGCGGCGTACGTACCGAAGTGAGGCTGCCGTGCGCATCCTGATCGTCGACGACGAGCGCCCGGCGCGCGATCGGCTGCGCCGGATGCTGGCGCTGGAAGCAGGCATCGACGCCATTTTCGAAGCGGCCGATGCGCATGAGGCGCTGCGCTGCCTGCCCGCATGCCAGCCGGACGCCCTGCTGCTCGATATCGAGATGCCGGAGCTGTCGGGCATCGAACTGGCCGCTTCGCTCCCGGAACCGGCCCCGCTGGTGGTCTTCGTGACCGCCTACGACGAATACGCCCTGCGCGCCTTCGATGCGAACGCGATCGACTACCTGCTCAAGCCCTTCGACCAGGCGCGCCTGCGGCGTGCGCTGGATCGCCTGCGCGAGCGCCTGGCGGCCCGTTCGCATGGGAAGACGGCTGCGGCAGCAGGCATGCCGCCGCGCCAGCTGCTGGTGACGGAACGCGGCGCTACCCGCGTGGTGCAGGTGGACGACATCGAGTGGCTGGAGACGGCGGACAACTACGTCGTGCTGCATACGGCGCAGGGGGCGCCGCTGCTGCGGCAGACCTTGTCCGGGCTCCTGGCGCAGCTGGGCGAGAGCTTCGTGCGCTGCCACCGCCGCGCTGCGGTGCGGGTGAAAGCGGTGGAGCGCATCGTCCCGCTCGACAAGGGCGACTGCGAGCTGGTGCTGCGCAGCGGCGCGGTCGCACCATGCAGCCGGCAGTTCCGGCCCGCGCTCATGGCGGCGCTTGGCAACAACCCTGACAAACCTTTTATTCAGGAATAGGAACATTCATTACACGTTGGCATGCGGCCCGAGTTCTGTTTCGCGCAGCCATGCCGCCATCTGCTCCTCTCGGGGAGCTTGTTGCGACTGGTCCGAGCCTGGGGAAGAATTGGATACCAACTTGCTACACTGCGAGCGGTCAGAAATGCCGCTGGGACATTGATATGCGCCTGAACAAGAGGATCATCACACGCCGATTCATGCTACGCGAATTCCTGCCCGAAGATGTCGAACAATTCGTTGCTTATCAAACAGATCCTGCCTTCACCATCTTTCACCGGCAAGACGAATTGGGAGACGCTCAGGCGCAGCGCGTCTTTCAGCTTTTCCTGGATTGGCAGGAGTCTAGCCCTCGCTACAACTACCAACTCGCAATTTCGCCGCTAAATGATGACTCCAAGCTCATCGGAAGTTGTGGCATCCGGATGGATGGATGCGTGCAAGGCGAGGCAGTGTTCGGCGTCGAATTGGCGCGTCCTTATTGGGGGCGTCACCGCTATCCTCAGGAGATTTCGGAAGCATTGATCGGCTGGGGATTCGATGAATTGAAGCTGTCTGCCTTGATTGCGGACACAGCATTCGAGAACACCGCTGTCGCACGCCTGGCTGAATCGGCTGGATTCGTTCGCACGCATGCGGGTGACAAGCAGTGGTGGCACCTCGACCGGTCTGCCTGGATTGCGAGGCGCGCCCGGCAGGGATAGAGGCGGCATGAGCGTGATGCGTCGACCGGGTGAGCGTATGGCCGAGGACCCGCCGCTGGAGTATGCGCAATGCCGTCCTGGGGACGAATGCCGTTTCACCCCACCGCAGGTCCGCTTCGCCCCAAACCGCTCGGCAGAAACGCGCGCCTGCGCAATGCTGGCAGCTCTTCGAACAACGAGAGCGAGCCATGAACAATACCGATCTTTCCCCCAGCGCGCGCCTGTACTTCCTCGACTGGGTGCGCATCCTTGCCTTCTTCCTGCTGATCCTCTACCACGTCGGCATGTACTACGTGACATGGGGCTGGCACGTGAAGAGTCCCTTTGCCAGCACCGGCCCGGAACCCTTCATGATGCTGTCCTCGCCCTGGCGGCTGGGACTGCTGTTCTTCATCGGCGGCGTCGCCGCCAGCATCATGCTGCGCAAGACCGGCACTGCGCCCTTCCTGAAGCGGCGCAGCCTGCGCCTGCTGGTGCCGCTGGTGTTCGGCATGCTGGTGATCGTGCCGCCCCAGGCCTATTTCGAGGTGGTCGAAAAGCTCGGCTATGCCGATGGCTACGGCGCCTTCATGGGCCTCTACCTGCAGGGCTATGGCGGCTTCTGCCAGGATGGCTGCCTGAAGCTGCCGACCTGGAACCACCTGTGGTTCGTCGCCTACCTGTGGATCTACACCATGCAGCTGGGCGGCCTGGTAGCGGCGCTCGGCCCTCGCTTCGACCGCATCGCAGCGCGACTCGGCGCCCTGCTGCGGGGGTGGAAGCTGATCGTCCTGCCGGCCGCCGTGCTGGCGCTGGCGCGCATCGCCCTGGTCGAGCACTTTCCGACCAACCACGCCGTGGTGGGCGACTGGTGCAACCATGCGATGTCCTTCCTGCCCTTCCTGCTCGGCGCCCTGGTCGCGCGGGTGCCGGGCTTCTGGAGCCGCCCGGCGCCGCTGCGCTGGCATGCGCTCGCCATCGCGGCGACCTGCTGGACCTGCTGGGTGATGTGGGACCACGTCACCTGGGACAACGCGACCCCGGCCGCCGTGGCCGTGCTGCGCCCCGTCATGGTTAGCGTGTATGCGCTGATGGCATGGTGCGCGACGGTGGCCGCCTGCGGCTTCGCCGTGCGCCACCTCGACCATGACAGCCCGGCGCGGCGCTACCTGAACGAGGCGATCTTCCCCGTCTACATCCTGCACCAGACACTGATCGTGGTGCTGGCGCATGCGATGAAACCGCTGCGCATCGCGCCGGGACCGGAAGCGCTCATGCTGGTGGTACTGACCACGACCCTGAGCTTCGGCATCTTCGAGCTGGTGCGCCGGGTGGGGGTGCTGCGCCCGCTGTTCGGGTTGAAATTCGAGCGGGCGGCGCAGGCGACCGTGCTCCCGGTGACGGGCACCGTCGCCCACGCCGCCGGCTAGCACCGGCGACGTGCTACCACCCCGCTCAGTGCGTCGGCGCGCCCGCCGTCCGGCCATTCTGGCCGGCGGCCTGCTGGGCGCCCTGGCGCGTCTCCATCTGGCCACGCTGCGCATCACCGTCGCCGCGGGCGTCCCCGTTGCCGCGCGCGAAGGGATCGGTGGCGTTGCGCAACGCTTCCTGCTGGGTGCGGATGTTTCGCTCGGTTTCCTCGGCGGCGGTGCGGGCCACTTCATCGACCAGGGCGCGCGCCGTGCGCGTGGTGTTCTGCACGTGCTGCTCGGTCACGCGCGCCAGCTCGACCTGGGCGCCGGCGGCCAGGCGCGAGATGTGCTGCTGGTAGGCGCGCAGCTTCTCGGTGGCGGGCTGGGCGCGGCTCGACGCCGCCGTGAAGATCTCGGTCTGGCGGTCTGCGCTCAGGACTTGCTGGCTGGCCAGCGTGCTTTCTTCCAGCATGGTCTGGACCAGCTGGATGTTCAGGTCGCAGATTTGTTGGAAGGAACGGAACATCGATTTCGACATGTCGTTGAGGAAGGCGGTCTGCGCGTCCATGTGGGTGCGCACGGCCGGACTCACGGATTGCGGAAAGGGATACATCGTCGACCTCATCGTGTAATGGCTTCGAATGGGCACGCCACGGCCGGACGGCTGAGCCGTCGTCCGCAGCACGAAGCTAGAAGGCTAAAGGGACGATGCGGCGCGCGTTTGACCTGCACCAAACGTGCGCCGGTGCTCAATCCTGCGGAAGCGGCGCCGGCAGTGCCGCTCCGCAATCCTTGCAGAAGCGCGCCCCGGGGTCGTGGCCGCCGCTGCCGCATTCCTCGCAGGCGCGCACGGGCCGGGTGCCATGGCGCCGGTCGACCCGGCGCGCCGTCATCTCGGCCGTGACGATCCCGGTCGGCACCGCCAGGATGCCCCAGCCGAGCAGCATCATGAAGGAGGCGATCGCCTTGCCCAGGGGCGAGTGCGGGGTGATGTCGCCGTAGCCGACCGTGGTCATGGTCACGATCGCCCAATACATTGCGACAGGAATGCTGGTGTAACCGTGTTCCGGCCCTTCGACCACGTACATGACCGTTCCGAGTATCAGCACCGCCATCAGCACCACCGACAGGAAGACCATGATCTTGCGGCGGCTTGCGGCAAGGGCCTCCCCCAGCCGGGTGTACTCTTCGATATACAGGGTCAGCTTGAAAATGCGGAAGACCCGCAGCAGGCGCAGGATGCGGATGTCGAGCAGGGCTTCGCTTCCGGGCACCAGCAGCGACACGTAGGTGGGCATCACCGACAGCAGGTCGATCACGCCATAGAAGCTGAGCGCGTAGCGCAAGGGATGGCGCACCGTGAGCAGCCGCGCCGCGTATTCGACGGTGAACAGGACCGTGAAAAACCATTCGAGCCCGTACAGAACGCCGGCATGGGCACTGCCGATCGACGGCACGCTGTCAAGGATGACCACCAGGATGCTCAGCAGGATCGCGGCCACCAGGGCAATGTCGAAGGCGCGGCCTGCCGGCGTATCGATGCCGAAGATGACCTCGTGTACGCGCGCGCGCCAGCCACCCTCCGGTCCGGCGCACTCGACTGGATGGAACGCGTCGCGCGGCCCCCGTGCCCGCTTCATCGCGCCGGCGGCCCCTTCAGCTCGACGGTGTTGCCCTCCGGGTCGAGCAGGTAGATCGACGGGCCCTCGCCTTCGGCCCCATAGCGCGATTCGACCGGGCCCGCCTCCACGCCGTGCAGGGTGAAGTGGCGCCGGATCGCGGCTTCGTCGAAGGGCTCCACGCGCAGGCACAGGTGGTCGAGGTTGCGCCCTTCGGCGCCGGGCGCCGCGCCGCCTGCGCGGCCCAGCTTGCCGTCGACCGGCACCATGTCGATCAGGGCCATGCCCGCGCGCAGCTGGTACAGGCCGATTTCTTCCTGGCGCCGCTCGACCGGGCAGCCGAGCACCCCGCCGTAGAAGGCGATCATGGCGTCGATGTCTTTCACGCGCAGGACGATGTGGTCGAGTCCCCGCACGGGAATGGCGAAATCATTTGGCATGCTGCCCTACCCAGGCGGCAAAGGTGTCGACGAAGGTCTGGAAGAAGGCGCGGCTGGAATCGTCGACCAGGCGCTCGCCCTCGTACTTGGACGCGACGTTGCCGACATAGGCCTCCGGGGCCGGCATGCAGGGCATGTTCAGGAAGGGCAGCATCTGGCGCAGGTGGTGGTTGGCGCCGAAGCCGCCCAGCGCGCCCGGCGAGACGCTGACGATGGCGCAGGGCTTGTCGGCAAATGCCGCCTTGCCATAGGGACGGGAGCCGACGTCGATCGCGTTCTTGAGCGCGCCCGGCACCGAGCGGTTGTATTCGGGCGTGCAGAACAGGATGCCGTCGGCCTGCCGGATGCGCTCGCGGAAGGCCGTGAAGGCGGCGGGAGGGTTGTCGGTCTCGTCGTCCTGGTTGTAGAGCGGCAGGTCGCGGATCTCGACGATCTCCATCTTCAGGCTGGCGGGCGCCAGCCCGATCATCGATTGCGCCACCTTGCGGGTGAACGAATCCTTGCGCAGGCTGCCGACAATGACGGCAATGTTCTTAGTGCTCATCGGTTTCCTTTTCCTCGCGGGTCTTCATCGAGCCCTGATGGTAACCATTTTCACACGATTGCGCTGGCACGCCCGCGGCCGCTGGCGCCGCCATCCGTGCGCGCGTCCCGTCGTCGAGCAAGGCCCGGAGGGCTGCGAGCTCGGGTACGGCATCGGTGTGCCCGCGCCCATAGTCGAGGTTGAAGCCGTAGTCGAAGCCGGGGACGTTGAGGCCCTGGTTGTGCTGCATGATGGTCTCGCACTTGTCCATGGCCTTCACCGCGCGCGCTTCCGGCGTCGCGGCCGCGACGTACTCTTCCCAGAGCGCGCCGATGCGCCCCGCCAGCGCCGGGTCCAGGCCTTCGAGCAACTGCCGCAGGCCCTCGCGCTCGGCCTCCTCCTTGTCGTCGCCCGCATGCTGCAGGACCGCCGGCACGTCGCCGACCACGGCTTCCGCCAGGTCGTGGATCACGCACAGCGACAGGACCTTCTTCATGTCGAGGTCTGTGAACCTGTCCTCGAAGACCAGGGCCATGAGGCACAAGCGCCAGCTGTGCTCGGCCGTGCTCTCGGGCCTGCCGGTCGAGCTGTGGCCGCTCCTGAGCGTGTACTTGAGGGCTTCGGCGGCCTGGAGGAATCGCAGGCGTCCCGCCAGCTGTGCATCCATGTTTCGCACCATCGTGGGAGTGTTGGGCCGACAAGTCTACCGCGATGGAGGCTGCCCGGGCAAAGCAGTATTTCGCGCAGCCACGCCAGAGAGTCCCGCTAGATCCGCAGGCGCCTGCGCTCTTCCACGAAGCGTTTTACGGCAGCCTTCTTCATGACGACCACCGGATCGCCGTGCCAGGCATAGAGATAGGGTTGCCCGCCCTGCCGGTCGGTCAGCTTGGCCGACAGCAGGAAGCAGGTGCCGACCGGATAGCGCGCCAAGTCGCTCAGGGCGCGGGAACAGTGCACGCGCAGCGAGGTCGCATAGGCCTGGCCCGACACCGGCCGGATGAGCACCCGGCCGCTGCGCGGATCGATGGCGGACTCCACCGCGACGTCCCGGTAGGCCCAGCTCTCGCGCGCCATCCGCTCAGCCCTTCGCGGCCGCCAGCGCGGCAGGACGCGCGACCGGCTGTTCGCGGATCGGCAGGTTGACCAGGGCGGCTCCGATCGCCAGCAGGATGTCGGCGTACCACATCCAGGTGTAGTCGCCGAAGCGGACGAACGACAGCCCGCCCAGCCAGGCGCCGAAGAAGCCGCCGATCTGGTGCGACAGCAGGGTCATGCCGAACAGGGTGGCCAGGTAGCGCATGCCGAACAGCTTGCCGACCAGGCCGGCGGTCGGCGGCACCGTGGCCAGCCAGGTGAAGCCGAGCATGCCGGCGAAGAGATAAAAGGTCAGCGCGGTCTTGGGCGCCAGCAGGTAGAGCACGATGATCACGGCGCGGCTGCCGTAGATGACGGCAAGCAGCGACTTCATGCGGTAGCGGTTGGCGAGCGCGCCGGCCGCCAGGCTGCCGGCGATATTGAAGAGGCCGATCAGCGCCAGCGCCGTGGCCGACACACCGGCGCTCAGGCCGCACAGGGCGACTTCCTGCGGCAGGTGGGTGACGAGGAAGGCGATGTGAAAACCGCAGGTGAAGAAGCCCAGGTGCAGGCACAGGTAGCTGCGGTCGCGCATGGCCTGGCGCAGCTGTTCGGTCAGCGTCATGCCGGGCGGCGCCGGCACTGCCGGCGCGGCGCCCGCGGCCGGCGTCGCGGCGACGCTCGGCGCCGATGCGGCGGTCGCCACGGGCGGTGGCGACCGCCTGCCGCGCATGCCCAGCGCCAGCGGAATGGTGAGCAAGGTGGTCGCGGCCATGGTCAGCATGGCGATCACCCAGCCGGCGCTGGCGATGATGGCCTGCATCAGCGGCGCGAACACGAACTGGCCGAAGGAGCCGCCGGCATTGATGAAACCGGAAGCGAAGGCGCGCCGCTCGGCGGGCAGGCGCTGGGCCGTGGCGCCGATCAGGATCGAGAAGCTGCCCGCCCCGGCCCCGGCGGCCGACAGGATGCCCATGCTGAGCAGCAGGCCCCACTCGGAGCTCATGAAGGGCGTGGCGGCGGTGCCGAGCGCCAGCATGATGCCGCCGATGACGATGACCCGCGCCGGGCCGTACTTGTCGGCGATGGCCCCGAACACGGGCTGCGAAGCGCCCCACATGAGCTGGGCGACGGCCATGGCGAAGCTGATGGTGGCCACGCCCAGGCCGGTGGAGGTGTTGATGGGCGACAGGAACAGCCCCGTCGTCAGGCGCGCGCCCATCGTGATCATCAGAATGGCGCTGGCGGCCAGGATCAGCATCCAGGCCGCGCGCGGCGTCATGGCGGGCTGGGTGGGTGTGCTTGTCATGTGCGCCTCCTCGTCGGCCGGGCGGAATGCCCATCCGGCGAATTATAGTGCATATACACGCACATGCCAGAACGTCATTAGCCGAGCTCGGGCGTCTTGACCAGCAGCGACACCGCTTCCGCCGCCATGCCTTCTTCCCGTCCCAGGAAGCCGAGCTTCTCGTTGGTCTTGGCCTTGATGTTGACCTGCTGCGGCGACACGCCCAGGTCTTCGGCGATGCGCGAGACCATCTGCGGGATGTGCGGCGCCATCTTCGGCTGCTGGGCAATGATGGTCGCGTCCACGTTGCCGATCAGGTAGCCGGCCGCGTGCACGCGGTGGGCCACTTCGCGCAGCAGGGTGCGCGAGTCGGCGCCGGCGAACATGGGGTCGGTGTCCGGGAAATGCTTGCCGATGTCGCCCAGGGCGGCCGCGCCCAGCAGCGAATCGATGATCGCGTGCAGCAGCACGTCGGCGTCGGAGTGGCCGAGCAGGCCGAGGCGGTGCGGGATGGTCACGCCGCCGACGATGAGCTTGCGCCCTTCGACCAGCGCGTGGCAGTCGTAGCCGGTACCGATGCGGAACGGCGGGGTGGGATTCCAGGAAGCTTGTGCCATGATTATTCAGTTGGTTCAGGTTGATGGGCGGCCAGGTACATTTCGGCAATCCGGATGTCGGCGGGCAGCGTGACTTTGAGATTGCGCGGATGTCCTTCCACCAATTTAGGGGCCAGTCCCAGCGCTTCAACCGCGCTGGCGTCGTCGGTGATCGCGGTCGGGTCCGTGGCCGCATCCAGCGCGCGCACCAGCAGCCCGTAGCGGAACATCTGCGGCGTCTGCGCCAGCCACAGGCCGTCGCGCGAGACGGTGGCAACTTCGCCGGCAACGTTGCGCTTGACGGTGTCGACCACGGGCAATGCCAGCAGGCCGCCGGCGGGATGCTCACCCGTTTCGACGATCAGGCGCTCGATGAGTTCCGCATCCAGCCCTGGACGGGCGGCATCGTGCACCAGCATCCAGTCGTCCAGCGCGACGCTGCCGTGCAGGGCCTGCAAACCGTTGCGGATGGATTCCATGCGGGTCGCGCCGCCGCAGCCCAGCACGGTCACGCCCTGCTCCGGCACGATCGAATCGATGACGGGGTCGTCCGCGCTGACCACCACATAGGTATGGGCGATGAGCGGGCTCGAGAGGAAAGCGTCGAGCGTGTGGCGCAACATCGGCTTGCCCAGGATGGGCAGGTATTGCTTGGGGCTGCCCGCCGCCATGCGCGCGCCGACGCCGGCGGCCGGAATCAGTGCGAAATAGCGAGGGCGGGAAGCAGGGACTGCGGGGTCGTTCATTGCCGGGTTGTTCAAGATGCCTTGGATCGTCGTGGTGGTCGAAGCAACAACTGTACCTCACCGCCGCAAACCTTGCCGAGACGGGCGTATTCCTGCGGCGAATCGATTGCGGCCTGCAGGGCTTCGACCTTCGCCATTTCGTTCTTAATATAGGGCATCCAGCCGCGGTCGACTTCGTGCTGGAGCAGGGCCTGCGCCTGGCCGGCGCGCGCGTAGAGCGGCTTGCCCTCGAAGCGCTGGGCCAGGGCCACGCGCACCTTGGCCTCGACCTTGGGCAGGTAGTCCAGGTAGGTGTTCAGGTGGCGCATCTCGTGCGCCAGCACTTCCTCGTAGGCGCAGGAGCCGGGACGGAACTCGCGGCTGACGTACACCACGATGGGCGGATAGGTCAGCCTGACTTCGATGTGCGGCGCGATGCATTCGTAGCCGCTGGCCGGATCGGACAGCAGGCGCCCGCCGACATTGATGCTCACGCGCGATTCGGTGCGGGTCAGTCCGAGCACGTATTGCCCGGGCCGCGCCCTGCCCTTCAACACGGTCAGCGAACGGTAGCCGACGCTGTTATCGATGCGAAAGCCGTTCTGCACACCGGTCAGCACGGACAGGGTCTCGCCGATGCTGTCCTCGCAACGCGCCTGGAAGGCACTGCGCGGCTGCGCCGAAGCCGCCAGCGCCCAACTCAGGAGGACGAGCGCCAGCAGGGTTTTCATGTCTTATGCAGGGTTCCAGGCCCCGGACAGGATCTTCTCGAGCCAGAACGTACCGATGATCGTCTTCACGTCGGTGATCTCGCCGCGTTTCACCATCTCGAGCAGCTCGGGCACAGTGGCCGTGAAGGTCTCGAGGAACTCGCCCTGGTCGAGCTTCTGCTCGCCGGCCGTCAGGTCTTCGGCCAGGAAGAGTTCGAGATGCTCGTCCGAATACGCGATGGCGTTGTGGATGGTGCAGACGAAGCGCCACTTGGCCGCCGTGTAGCCGGTCTCCTCTTCCAGCTCGCGCTTGGCACAGGCCAGGTGTTCCTCGCCCGGGTCGATCTTCCCGGCCGGGAATTCGATGAAGACCTGGGAATTCGGATAGCGGAACTGGCGCTCCAGCAGCACGCGGCCATCGGGCAGCAGCGGCAGGATGACGACGGCGCCCGGGTGGCGGATGAATTCGCGGTGGGAGGTGGAACCGTCCGGCAGGCGGACCTTGTCGCGTTCTACTTTGAGGAATGGGCCGTCGTAGGCGACGCCCCCGTCGATGCGGGTTTCAGTCAGATCGATCGTCAATGCAAGCTCCGTTGCGGGTTTCGTAGGGTGGTCGGCTCCGCCGACCGCGCGTTCAAACCCGGCGTGCAGGCACGGAACAGCGTCAGTTGACCGCGCGACGTTTACGGAGATAGCGGAAAACGAATCCCGGAAACGCCAGCACCAGGAACAGGCAGCCGGTGACCGCGTAGAACTCCCAGTTCTGCGCGAACACGCCGCCGATCCGGGATTCCAGCGCACGCGCCAGGAAGCCGACGACAAAGTATAAAACAATTAACTCTAACAGGCGCAGCGGAAAGGACTTCGTGCGCACGGAGGGAGGAACTTCGCCGCCACCGGCGCTGCGGGTCTTCAGTGGTACAAGACCGAACACGCGCTCGGTGAGGAAAGGCAGGTTGGCGGCCGCGAGTGCAATCGCGACCACCAGCCAGGAGGCCAGGGAGGAATCCAAGGCGTCCGCTTACTTCGCGAGGGTTGCCTGCATGGTGCTGTAGCACACCGCCAGCAGCCAGCCCGGGACGATACCCAGCACGACCACGGCCAGGCCGTTGAGCGACATCACGATGCGCATGTCGGCCGGGGTGTCGATCGCTGCGGTATCCGCGGCTTCGTCGAACCAGATGGTCTTGACGATGCGCAGGTAGTAGAAGGCGCCGACCAGCGAGAACAGCACGGCGACGACGGCCAGCCACACCATGCCCGCGTTGGCGACGGCCTGCAGGACCGCCCACTTGGCCATGAAGCCCACCATCGGCGGCACGCCGGCCAGCGAGAACATCAGGATGGTCATGACGATCGCGAACCACGGCGAACGCTTGCCCAGGCCCTTGAAGTCGGCGATGGTCTCGGCTTCGTGGCCGGCGCGCGCCAGCATCATGATCAGGCCGAAGCTGCCGACCGTGGTCAGGACGTAGGTGATGGTGTAGTACATGGCGGCGCTGTACGACGAGGCTGCATCGCTGTTGTCGCCGTTGACCACGCCGGTCATCATGCCCAGCACCACGAAGCCCATCTGGGCGATGGTCGAGTAGGCCAGCATGCGCTTGATGTTGGTCTGCGCGATCGCGGTGATGTTACCCACGGCCAGCGACAGCACGGCCAGCACCAGCAGCATCTGCTGCCAGTCGAAGGCCATGGCCGGCAGTGCTTCCACCAGCAGGCGGATCACCATGGCGAAGGTCGCCAGCTTCGGTGCGCCGCCCAGCAGCAGGGTGACGGCGGTCGGGGCGCCCTGCACCACGTCCGGAACCCACATGTGGAACGGGACCACGCCCAGCTTGAAGGCCAGGCCGGCGACGACGAACACCAGGCCGAACACCAGGATGGTCGAATTCGCGCCTGCAGCCGAGCTCGCAGCCTGGATGGCGTCGATGTTCAGGGCGCCGGTGGCGCCGTAGATCATCGACATGCCGTACAGCAGGAAGCCCGAGGACAGCGCGCCCAGGATGAAGTACTTCATCGCGGCTTCGGTCGAGATCGCGTGGTCGCGGCGCATCGCCACCAGGGCGTACAGCGACAGCGACATCAGTTCCACGCCCAGGTAGAGCGTGAGCATGCTGTTGCCCGAGATCATGATCATCTGGCCCAGCATCGAGAACAGCGCGAGCACGTAGAACTCGCCGCCCAGGTTACCGGACATCATGGCGCGGTCGCCCGCATATTGGCGCGAATACACCAGGGTCATGGCGGTGGCCACGTAGGTCACCAGCTTGAGCAGGTTGGACATCGGGTCCGCCACGTACATACCGCTGAAGGTATAGACGGTGGCGCCGCTGTTCATGTCGGCGAAGGTGAGCACGCCGCAGCCGAAGATGGCCAGCAGGGTCAGCACATACGTCAGGTTGCGCTTGCCCTCCTTCAGGAACATGTCGATCAGCAGGATCGCGGAGGCCGCGATCAGCAGGAAGATTTCGGCATAGACCGGCGCCAGATTGGTGTCGGCCGCTGCTAACAGAGTAGAGTTCATTTCATTCATGGCTTATTTAAGGCACTTTGCTGACTGCGACGTGTTGCAGGAGATCGGTGACCGAGACCTGCAGGGTATCGCCGATCGGCGCCGGGTACAGGCCCATCCACAGGGTGGCGATCGCCAGCACGCCCAGGATGGCGAATTCGCGGCCGTTCAGGTCGGTCAGTTCGGCGACGTGCTTGTGCACCACCGGGCCGAACACGACGCGCTTGACCATCCACAGCGAGTAGGCGGCGCCCAGGATCAGGGCGGTGCCCGACAGCAGGCCGGTCCAGAAGTTGAATTCGACGGCGCCCAGGATGACCATGAATTCGCCGATGAAGCCGGAGGTGGCCGGCAGGCCGGCGTTGGCCATCGAGAACAGCACGGCGAAGGCGGCGAACTTCGGCATCGTGTTCACGACGCCGCCGTAGTCGGCGATTTCACGCGAGTGGACGCGGTCGTACAGCACGCCGATGCACAGGAACATCGCGCCCGACACGAAGCCGTGCGAGATCGACTGCATCAGGCCGCCCTGCACGCCCAGGTCGTTGAACATGAAGAAGCCCAGGGTGACGAAGCCCATGTGGGCGATCGACGAGTAAGCGACCAGTTTCTTCATGTCCTTCTGGACCAGGGCGACGAGGCCGATGTAGATCACGGCGACCAGCGACAGCACGATCACGACCGGGGCCAGGTACTGCGAGGCGTCCGGGGCGATCGGCAGCGAGAATCGCAGGAAGCCATAGGCGCCCAGCTTCAGCATGATCGCGGCCAGCACGACGGAACCGCCGGTCGGCGCTTCCACGTGGGCGTCCGGCAGCCAGGTGTGCACCGGCCACATCGGGACCTTCACGGCGAAGGCCATGAAGAAGGCGATGAAGATCAGGATCTGCTCGTTCATCGTCAGCGGCAGCTTGTGCCATGCCAGGATGTCGAAGGAACCCGACTGGTTGTACAGGTAGATGATCGCGACCAGGGTCAGCAGCGAGCCGAAGAAGGTGTACAGGAAGAACTTGAATGCTGCGTACACGCGATTCGGGCCGCCGAACACGCCGATGATGATGTACATCGGGATCAGCGTGGCTTCGAAGAAGAAGTAGAACAGCAGGCCGTCCAGCGAGGCGAACACGCCGATCATCAGGCCCGACAGGATCAGGAAGGAACCCATGTACTGGCCGACACGCTCTTCGATCACCTGCCAGGCTGCCAGCACCACGATGATGGTGATGAAGGCGGTCAGCGGCACGAACCACAGCGACAGGCCGTCGACGCCCAGCTTGTAGAACACATTGAAGCGTTCGATCCAGCTGGCCGACTCATAGAACTGCATGCCGTGGGCGGCATTGTCGAAGTTCATGATCAGCGGCAGGGTCGGCAGGAAGCTGACCACCGCGCCCACCAGCGACAGCAGGCGGGTGAAGCCGGCGTTCTTGTCGCGGCCGACGGCCAGGACGATCAGGCCGAAGACGATCGGGAGCCAGATCGACAGGCTCAGGTAAGGAGGAAATGTAGAAATTGACTGCATCATTTTTCGCTTTTCTTATCGAACCCGATTAACCGCGCCAGAACGGGAAGAACCACAGCAGGGTCGCCAGCACGCCGACGATCATCACGAATGCGTAGTGATAGATGTAGCCCGTCTGGAAGGTACGGGTGATCGTCGAGAACCAGCCGACCAGCTTGGCCGAACCGTTGACCAGCAGACCGTCGATCAGGCCGCGGTCGCCCACTTTCCACAGGCCGCCACCGATGGCGCGTGCGCCGCCGGCGAACACGACATCGTTGAACTTGTCCATGTAGTACTTGTTGTCCAGCAGGGTGTGCAGCGGCTTGAACTTGGCATAGAACCAGGCCGGCACGCGCGGGTTGACCATGTAGCAGTAGTAAGCCGCGACAACGCCTGCCAGTGCCAGCCAGAACGGTGCGGTCTGCAGGCCGTGGATGGCCATCGCGCCGGCGCCGTGGAACATCTCGTTCAGTTCGGCCATGGCCGGGTGGCTCGGGTTGACGGTGATGACGCCCTTGAAGAAGTCGCCATGCAGCATCGGGCCGATCGCCAGGTAGCCGATGATGACCGACGGGATCGCCAGCAGGATCAGCGGCAGGGTCACGACCAGCGGCGATTCGTGCGGCTTGTCGCCCGGCTGCAGACCATGGTGGTGGTGGTCATCGTGGTGGTCGTCTTCCTCATGGTGCGCATCCGAATCGTGGCCTTCGCTGTGCTTGGCCGGATGGTTCCAGCGCGATTCGCCATGGAACACCAGGAAGTACATGCGGAAGGAGTAGAAGGCCGTGATGAACACGCCTGCCAGCACCGCGAAGTTGGCGAAGCCAGCGCCCGGGATCGTGGTTGCGTGCACCGCTTCGATGATCGAATCCTTCGAGTAGAAGCCGGAGAAGAACGGGGTACCGATCAGGGCCAGCGAGCCCAGCAGCGAAGTGATCCAGGTGATCGGCATGTACTTGCGCAGACCGCCCATGTTGCGCATGTCCTGGTCGTGGTGCATGCCGATGATGACCGAACCGGCGCCGAGGAACAGCAGGGCCTTGAAGAAGGCGTGGGTCATCAGGTGGAACACGGCGACCGAGTAGGCCGAGGCGCCCAGCGCCACGGTCATGTAGCCCAGCTGCGACAGGGTCGAGTAAGCGACCACGCGCTTGATGTCGTTCTGGATGATGCCCAGGAAACCCATGAACAGCGCGGTGATCGAGCCGATCACGATCATGAAGGACAGAGCGCCGTCCGACAGCTCGAACAGTGGCGACATGCGCGACACCATGAAGATGCCGGCGGTAACCATGGTTGCCGCGTGGATCAGCGCCGAGATCGGGGTCGGGCCTTCCATCGAGTCCGGCAGCCAGACGTGCAGCGGGAACTGCGCCGATTTACCCATCGCGCCGATGAACAGGCAGATGCAGGCTGCCGTCAAGAGAGGCCAGCCGATGCCGGGCACGGTCATCTGCGACAGCTTGTCGGCTTGCGCGAAGACGTCGGTGTACTGCATCGAGCCCGACGCGGCCAGCAGCAGGCCGATACCGAGGATGAAGCCGAAGTCACCCACGCGGTTGACCAGGAAGGCCTTCATGTTCGCGAAGATCGCGGTCGGACGGGTGTACCAGAAGCCGATCAGCAGATACGAGACCAGGCCCACCGCTTCCCAGCCGAAGAACAGCTGCAGGAAGTTGTTGGACATGACCAGCATCAGCATCGCGAAGGTGAACAGCGAGATGTACGAGAAGAAGCGGTTGTAGCCTTCGTCCTCGGCCATGTAGCCGATCGTGTAGATGTGGACCATCAGGGAGACCGAGGTCACCACGCACATCATCATTGCCGACAGCGTGTCGATCTGGAAGCCGACGGCCAGCTTGAGCGTGCCGACGGTCATCCAGGTATAGATGTCTTCATTGAAAGTGGCGCCGTCCAGCACCGCCATCAGGGTCTGGACCGAGATGATCAGCGCGATCAGCACGCCCAGGATGGTCGCCGTATGCGACACCTTGCGGCCGACCACATTGCCGAAGAACTTGGTGCCGAGCAGGCCGGCGATCGCCGAGCCCGCCAGCGGCGCCAGAGGCACCGCCAGTAACATTGAGGAAGAGAGTTGCCCCGCCATGTTGAACCTTAATCGTTATTGTTTATCAAGCCGAGACCATCAGCCCTTGAGGCTGTCGAGGTCTTCCACATTGATCGTGTCCAGATTGCGGAACAGGACCACCAGGATCGCCAGGCCGATCGCCGATTCGGCGGCCGCGACGGTCAGAATGAAGAACACGAAGATCTGCCCCGCCGCGTCTCCCAGGTAATGCGAGAACGCGACGAAGTTCAGGTTCACCGCCAGCAGCATCAGTTCGACAGCCATCAGCAGGATGATGATGTTCTTCCGGTTCAGGAAGATCCCGATCACCGAGATCGCGAACAGGATCGCGCCCAGGATCAGGTAGTGTGCGAGCGACAAAGTCATGGTGCCTCCTTCGGTGCAGCAGCGGCAGCTTCCGCAGCAGCTTTCTGGGCGGCTGCTTCGTCGATCGCGCGCTGGTTGACCGCATCCATCTTGACGATGCGCAGGCGGTCGTTACGCTTGACGCGGACGGCGAGGCCCGGGTCGATTGCTTTGGTGTCCTTGCGCTTGCGCAGGGTCAGGGCGACTGCGGCGATGATCGCCACCAGCAGGATCACGGCCGCGATCTCGAAGCCGTAGATGTACTTGGTGTAGATCAGCAGGCCCAGTTCCTTGGTGCCGCCGATGTTCAGCGCGGCGGCCTCGGCCGACAGGTCGGTCTGGCTGTACGAACGGTACAGCACGGCGGCCATCTCGAGCACGATCAGGGCGCCGACGCCCGACGCGACCGGCAGGTAACCCCAGAAGCCTTCGCGCATGCGGTCGATATTAATGTCGAGCATCATGACGACGAAGAGGAACAGCACCATCACGGCGCCGACGTAGACCAGCACCAGCACGATGGCCAGGAACTCGGCCTTCAGCAGCAGCCAGATACCGGCCACGTTGAAGAAGGCCAGCACCAGGAACAGCGCGGCGTGGACCGGGTTCTTGGTGGTGATGACGCGCAGACTCGCCAGCACCGTGATGGCGGCGAACGCGTAGAACAGGAAAGTAGTGAATTCCATGACTTTTTTTCAGCCTCTTCTTATCGGTACTTCGCGTCCGCTTCGCGAGCGGCAGCGATGTCGGCTTCGTAGCGGTCGCCCACGGCGAGCAGCATCTCTTTGGTGTAGTAGAGATCGCCGCGTTTTTCGCCGTGGTATTCCAGCACGTGGGTTTCCACGATCGAGTCGACCGGGCAGGACTCTTCGCAGAAGCCGCAGAAGATGCACTTGGTCAGGTCGATGTCGTAGCGCGTGGTGCGGCGGGTGCCGTCTTCGCGCTGCGCCGATTCGATCGTGATCGCCATTGCCGGGCACACGGCTTCGCACAGCTTGCAGGCGATGCAGCGCTCTTCCCCGTTGGGGTAGCGACGCAGGGCGTGCAGGCCGCGGAAGCGGTTCGACATCGGCGTCTTCTCTTCCGGGTACTGGACCGTGATCTTGCGCGACAGCGCGTACTTGCCGGTCAGGGCCAGGCCCTTGAAGAGTTCGGACAGCATCAGGCTGCCGACGATTTCTTTAATCCGATTCATGTTGGTTTTGCTCTCTTACTTCCAGATGTTCCACGGCGTCTGCATCCAGGCGGCGACCAGCACCAGCCAGATCAGGGTCAGCGGGATGAAGACTTTCCAGCCCAGGCGCATGATCTGGTCATAGCGGTAGCGCGGGAAGGTGCCGCGGACCCAGATCATCAGCGAAACCATGATGAACATCTTCAGGAACAGCCAGAAGAAGCCGCCGATCGCGCCGAATTCCAGGAAGCTGAACGGTGCCGACCAGCCGCCCAGGAACAGGATCGCGCACAGGGTCGAGATCAGGATCATGTTGGCGTATTCGGCCAGCATGAACATCGCGTAGGACATGCCCGAGTACTCGACCATGTGGCCGGCGACGATCTCCGACTCGCCTTCCACCACGTCGAAGGGGTGGCGGTTGCATTCGGCCAGGCCGGACACGAAGTAGATGACGAACAGCGGCAGCAGCGGCAGCCAGTTCCACGACAGGAAATTCAGGCCCATGCCGGCGAAGGTGCCCGCCTGCTGGCTGGTCACGATGTCCGTCATGTTCAGGCTGCCGGTCACCATCAGCACCACGACCAGCACGAAACCGATCGGGATTTCATACGAAATCATCTGTGCCGAGGCGCGCATGGCGCCCATGAAGGAGTACTTCGAGTTCGAAGCCCAGCCGGCGATGATGATGCCGTAGACTTCCATCGAGGTGATCGCCATCAGGAACAGCAGGCCGGCGTTGACGTTGGCCAGCGCGGCTTGCGGACCGAAGGGCACCACCGCCCATGCGGCCAGGGCCGGCATGATGGTCATGATCGGACCGATCACGAACAGGCTGCGGTTGGCCTTGGTCGGGATGACGATTTCCTTGAGCAGCAGCTTGACCGCGTCGGCGATCGGCTGCAGCAGGCCGCCAGGACCCACGCGGTTCGGGCCCACGCGGATCTGGATCCAGCCGATCAGCTTGCGCTCCCACAGGGTCAGGTAGGCCACCAGACCCATCAGCGGCAGCAGCACCACGACGATCTTGAGGACGTTCCAGGCCAGCGGCCAGACCGGGCCGAGGAGGTCAGCCCCGCCGGCGTTCAGCGTATCGATAAAACCGGGCGTTGCCATTATTTGCCGCCTCCTTGTGCAACAGCTTTTTCAACATTGATCGAACCGAACATCGCGCCCAGGGTGGCGACGGCCGGGTGGCCGGCGGCCACGCGCACCGCGTTCGACGGCAGGCGTGCATCCACGGTCGCGGCCAATACGGCGCTGCCCGAACCCTGCGACACGCGGACCAGGTCGCCCGACTGCACACCGATCTGCTCGGCGACGGCCTTCGACAGGGTCACCAGCGGCGCATTGGCGTCGGCGGTGCGCTGCAGCGGTTCCGAACGGCGCGACAGCGCGTCGGTGAAGTAGATCGGCAGGTCGGCGACGCGTTCGAGCTGGCCGGCCGGTGCGTACGAACCAGCGGTCGGCGCCAGCTTGGCGACGTTGTTCAGCTTGGCCGACAGATCGGTATTGCCCTTGCCGATGGCTTCGTCACGGATCGATTCCGAAGTCTCGTAGTCGAAGCCCGACAGGCCCAGCAGGTTGCCCAGCACGCGCAGTACTTTCCAGGCCGGACGGGTTTCGCCCAGCGGACGCACGGTGCCGTTGAAGCTCTGTGCGCGGCCTTCGCAGTTCACGAAGGTGCCGGCGGTCTCGCTGAACGGCGAGATCGGCAGCAGCACGTCGGCGAAGTCCATGCCGTGCTTGAAGGCGGACATGGCGACGACCATTTCGGCGGCATCCAGTGCGGCCCTGGCCTGCTGCGGGTTGGCCGCATCCAGTTCCGGTTCCGCGTTCAGCAGCACATAGGCTTTCTTCGGCGACGAGAACACTGCTTCGCCCTTGCCGGTTGCGCCGACGATGTGGCCGCCGACCGTGTTGGCGGCATCGACCAGGTAGCCGAAGGAGCAGCCGGTCTGCTCGGCGATCCATTGCGCAGCAGCGTGGATCTTCGAAGCCTGCGGATGGTAGGAGGCAGCGTTACCGATCAGGACGGCGCCCGGTGATTCCTGGCCGACCAGGGTCGCGGCGATCGCCTTGGCGGCCTCCCCTGCTTCCACGTTCTCGAAGCCGCTCGGAGCAGCGACATTTTTCGCGCCGGCGACGGCCGACACGACTTCCGACAGTGCAGCCAGCCAGTCGGTCGGCGCAGCGATCAGCTTGTTCGCGATCGGCATGAGCAGATCGTCGTCGCTCGACTGCAGCAGCGACAGCTTGGCGCCGCCTTTGGTGGCGGTACGCAGGCGGGTCGCGACCAGCGGGTGGTCCTTGCGCAGGTTCGAGCCGATGACGAAGGCGCGCTTCAGTTGCGAGAAGTTCGCAATCGGCATGCCCAGCCATGGGGTGACCTGGCCGTCCAGGGCGAAGTCGCTCTGGCGCAGGCGGAACTCGATGTTGTCCGAGCCAATGCCGCGGGTCATCTTGTTCAGCAGGTAGAGTTCTTCCAGCGTCGAGTGCGGGGTCGCGACGGCAGCGATGCTGTCGGCGCCGTGCTCGTGGCGGATGTTACGCAGGCCGTGGGCCACGTATTCCAGCGCGGTCTGCCAGTCGGTCTCCTGCCACACGCCACCCTGCTTGATCATCGGGTTGGTGAGGCGGTCGGCATTGTCCAGCGCCTCGTAGGAGAAGCGGTCCTTGTCCGAGATCCAGCATTCGTTGATGGCTTCGTTTTCCAGCGGCAGCACGCGCATGACCTTGCCGCCCTTGACCTGGACGATCAGGTTCGAGCCCAGCGAATCGTGCGGCGCGATCGACTTGCGGCGCTGCAGTTCCCACGGACGTGCGGAATAACGGAAAGGCTTGGAGGTGAGCGCGCCGACCGGGCACAGGTCGATCATATTGCCCGACACTTCCGAGTCGACGGTCTTGCCCACAAACGTGGTGATCTCCGAGTGCTCGCCGCGGCCGACCATGCCGAATTCCATCACGCCGGCCACTTCCTGGCCGAAGCGCACGCAACGGGTGCACTGGATGCAACGCGACATCTCTTCCATCGAGATCAGCGGGCCGGCCTCTTTCGGGGCCACCACGCGCTTCTCTTCGGCATAGCGCGAACCGCTCTTGCCATAGCCGACGGCCAGATCCTGCAGCTGGCATTCGCCGCCCTGGTCGCAGATCGGGCAATCCAGCGGGTGGTTAATCAGGAGGAACTCCATCACCGACTTCTGCGCCTGCACCGCCTTGTCGCTGTGGGTGCGCACGATCATGCCGGGCGAGACCGGGGTCGCGCAGGCCGGCAGCGGCTTCGGCGCCTTCTCGACTTCGACCAGGCACATGCGGCAGTTCGCTGCGATCGACAGTTTCTTGTGATAGCAGAAGTGCGGGATATAGGTCCCGAGTTTGTTTGCGGCGTCCATCACCATGGAACCTGGTGCGACTTCGACTTTTTTGCCGTCTAATTCAATTTCAACCATTTGATCGTTACCTGACCTGGTTTAAAGGTATGCGGGCACGAGGCAATGCTTGTGCTCGATGTGATATTCGAATTCCTCGCGGAAGTTCTTGATCATGGCTTCAACAGGCATCGCAGCGGCGTCGCCCAGGGCGCAAATGGTGCGGCCCTTGATGTTGAAGGCGATGTTGTTCAGCAGGTCCATGTCTTCCGGACGGCCCTTGCCGTGTTCGATACGGTGGACCATGCGGTACATCCAGCCGGTGCCTTCACGGCACGGGGTGCACTGGCCGCAGGATTCCTCGTAGTAGAAGTACGAGAGACGCAGCAGCGACTTGACCATGCAGCGGGTTTCGTCCATGACGATCACGGCGCCCGAACCCAGCATCGAACCGGCCTTGGCGATCGAGTCGTAGTCGAGGTCGGTATCCATCATGACCTCGCCGCGGATCACCGGCGCCGACGAACCACCCGGGATGACAGCCTTGATCTTCTTGCCGCCGCGCATGCCGCCTGCCAGCTCCATCAGCTTGGCGAAGGGGGTGCCCAGCGGGACTTCGTAGTTGCCCGGACGCTCGACGTCGCCCGAGATCGAGAAGATCTTGGTGCCGCCGTTGTTCGGCTTGCCGAGGGCCATGTAGTTTTCCGGGCCCATATTCAGCAGGAACGGGACGGCCGCGAAGGTCTCGGTGTTGTTGATCGTGGTCGGCTTGCCGTACAGGCCGAACGAGGCCGGGAACGGCGGCTTGAAGCGCGGCTGGCCCTTCTTGCCTTCGAGCGACTCGAGCAGCGCGGTTTCTTCGCCGCAGATGTAGGCGCCGTAGCCGTGGTGGGCATGCAGCTGGAACGAGAAGTTCGAGCCCATGATGTTATCGCCCAGGAAGCCGGCGGCGCGCGCCTCTTCCAGCGCCTCTTCGAAGCGCAGGTACTCCTGGAAGATCTCGCCGTGGATGTAGTTGTAGCCCACGGTGATGCCCATCGCGTAGGCGCCGATGGCCATGCCTTCGATCAGCGCGTGCGGGTTGTAGCGGATGATGTCGCGGTCCTTGAAGGTACCTGGCTCGCCTTCGTCGGTGTTGCAGACGAGGTATTTCTGGCCAGGGAACTGGCGCGGCATGAAGCTCCACTTCAGGCCGGTCGGGAAACCGGCGCCGCCGCGGCCGCGCAGGCCCGAGGCCTTCAGGTCGGCGATGACCTGTTCCTGGGTGACGCCGCCTTCGAGGATCTTGCGCAGGGCCGAATAGCCGCCGCGCTTGACGTAGTCTTCAAGGTGCCAGTTCTCGCCGTTCAGATCCTTCAGGATCAGCGGATTGATGTGACGGTCGTGCAGGCTGGTCATTTGTTCAGTTCCTCAAGCAGGGCGTCGATCTTCTCGTCGCTCATGAACGAGCACATGCGGTGGTTATTCACCAGCATCACCGGTGCGTCGCCGCAGGCGCCCATGCACTCGCCTTCCAGCAGGGTGAACTTGCCGTCGGCGGTGGTTTCGCGGTAGTCGATGCCGAGCGCATCCTTGATGCGCTGGCCAGCGCGCTCGCCGCCCGACAGGGCGCAAGGCAGGTTGGTGCAGACCGTGATCTTGGCCTTGCCGACCGGCTTCAGGTTGTACATGTTGTAGAACGTCGCGACTTCCTGCACGGCGATGGCCGGCATGCGGATGTAGTCGGCGATTTCCTGCATGGTTTCCGGCGACAGCCAGCCCAGTTCGACCTGGGCGTGGGCCAGCGAGGCCATCACGGCCGACTGGCGTTGATCGGCTGGGTACTTGGCCAGCTCGCGATCGATTTTTTTATAGCATTCCTGCGATAACATTTTCTTTGTCCTTCTTACCGGTCGATGCTGCCGAACACGATGTCCTGGGTACCGATGATCGCGACGGCGTCGGCGATCATGTGGCCGCGCGACATTTCGTCGAGGCTCTGCAGGTGGACGTAGTCCGGGGTGCGGATCTTCAGGCGATACGGCTTGTTGGCGCCGTCCGACACGATGTAGATGCCGAACTCGCCCTTCGGGTGCTCGACCGCCGCATAGGCCTCGCCTTCCGGCACGTGGAAGCCTTCGGTGAACAGCTTGAAGTGGTGGATCAGCGATTCCATATTGGACTTCATGTCCATGCGGCTCGGCGGGGCGATCTTGTTGTTGTCGATCATCACCGGACCCTGGTTCACGCGCAGCCAGGCGATGCACTGCTTGATGATGCGGTTCGACTGGCGCATTTCTTCGATGCGGACCAGGTAGCGGTCGTAGGAGTCGCCGTTGGTGCCGACCGGGATGTCGAACTCGACCTTGTCGTAGGCGGCGTACGGCTGCTTCTTGCGCAGGTCCCAGGCCACGCCCGAACCGCGCAGCATGGCGCCGGTGAAGCCCATCGCCTTCGCGTCTTCCGGCGAGACCACGCCGATGCCGACGGTACGCTGCTTCCAGATACGGTTATCGGTCAGCAGGGTTTCGTATTCGTCGACGTAGCCGTCGAAGCGCTTGGTGAAGGCGTCGAGGAAGTCCAGCACCGAACCCTGGCGGTCGCGGTTCAGCTCGTCGATCGCTTTCTTCGAGCGGATCGGCGATTCCTTGTGCTGCGGCATACGGTCCGGCAGGTCGCGGTAGACGCCGCCCGGACGGTAGTAGGCCGCGTGCATGCGCGCGCCCGACACGGCTTCGTAGACGTCGAACAGGTCTTCGCGGTCACGGAAGGCGTACAGGAAGGGACCCATGGCGCCGATGTCGAGCGCGTGCGCGCCCAGCCACATCAGGTGGTTCAGGATGCGGGTGATCTCGTCGAACATCGTGCGGATGTACTGGGCGCGGACCGGGGCTTCGATGCCCAGCAGCTTCTCGATCGCCAGCACGTAGCCGTGCTCGTTGCACATCATCGACACGTAGTCGAGGCGGTCCATGTACGGGACCGATTGCAGGTAGGTGCGGGTCTCGGCCAGCTTCTCGGTGCCGCGGTGCAGCAGGCCGATGTGCGGGTCGGCGCGCTGGATCACTTCGCCGTCCAGTTCCAGCACGAGGCGCAGCACGCCGTGCGCTGCCGGGTGCTGCGGACCAAAGTTCAGGGTGTAATTCTTAAGCTCAGCCATTATTTCGTCCCGTAGGTTTCTTCGCGGATCACGCGCGGGATGTTCTCGCGCGGTTCGATCGTCACCGGTTGGTAGATCACGCGTTTCTGTTCAGGGTCGTAGCGCATCTCGACATAGCCCGTGATCGGGAAGTCCTTGCGGAACGGGTGGCCGATGAAGCCGTAGTCGGTCAGGATGCGGCGCAGGTCGCCGTGGCCGTCGAACAGGATGCCGAACAGGTCGAAGGCTTCGCGTTCGAACCAGTTGGCGGCGCGCCAGATCGGGGTGATCGATTCGACCAGGGGCATGTCGTCGTCCGGGCAGAACACGCGCACACGCACGCGCCAGTTGTGCTCCAGCGACAGCAGGTGCACGACCACCGCGAAGCGGGCGCCGTCCCAGGTGCCTTCGCCGTATTGCGAGTAGTCGACACCGCACAGGTCGATCATTTCTTCGAAGCGGAGTAGCGGGTCGTCGCGCAGGGTCTGCATCGACTTGATGTAGTCGGCGGCCTTGACCACCACAGTCACTTCGCCCAGCGCCGAGCTAATCGCAGCGCCCTCGCCCAGTGCGTTTTTCAGGGCGAGTTCAAGGGTTTCGAGTTTCGTCGTCATGGTGTTTCGCTGTTCTTAGCGCGCGATGGTGTTGGTGCGCTTGATCTTGTTCTGCAGCTGCATGATGCCGTACAGCAGGGCTTCCGCGGTCGGCGGGCAGCCCGGCACGTAGACGTCGACCGGCACGATGCGGTCGCAGCCGCGCACCACCGAGTACGAATAGTGGTAGTAGCCGCCGCCGTTGGCGCAGGAACCCATCGAGATCACCCAGCGCGGCTCGGCCATCTGGTCGTACACCTTGCGCAGTGCGGGAGCCATCTTGTTGCACAGCGTACCGGCGACGATCATGACGTCCGACTGGCGCGGCGAGGGGCGGAACACAATGCCAAAGCGGTCGAGATCGTAGCGGGCAGCGCCCACATGCATCATCTCGACCGCGCAGCATGCCAGACCGAACGTCATCGGGAACATCGATCCCGTGCGCGCCCAGTTGATCAGCTTATCGGCTGTGGTGGTAATGAAACCTTCGTTTAATACGCCTTCAATTGCCATGGCTTATTCCCAATCAAGGGCACCTTTCTTCCAGATGTACCAGAAACCCACGACGAATTCGGCGATGAACACCATCATCGTGACGAAACCGGTCCAGCCCAGTTCGCGCATCGAGACGCCCCATGGGAAGAAGAATGCCGTTTCCAGATCAAACAAAATAAACAGGATCGCCACCAGGTAGTAGCGAACGTCGAACTTCATGCGCGCATCTTCGAAGGCTTCGAAGCCGCATTCATACGGGGACAGCTTGGCTGCGTCGGGGCGGTGCGGGCCGAGGATGCGGCCGAGCACCTGCGGGGCAACGCCGACGCCGATGCCAATCAGGATAAAGAGAAGGACGGGGAAGTAATTTTCGAGGTTCACGTGAAGCCTATTTGAACGATCGGTTAAAGAAACACTGCAGGGCTGCAGCGCCGAATCGCGCGAACCTGGCCGGATGGCCTCGCAAACCTACGGCGCGTTGCGCGGCCGGTTTGCGGCGCCTCCCGAAGATTGCCACCAGGACCGTACGACTGATCCTCGTAAAAAAGCCAGCTCAGGCAGGAGAGCGATCGCTCATGCGCCCTTGCTGGCTCTTTCATTTTTCTTGGTGCCGACGGCGAGACTCGAACTCGCACAGCTTGCGCCACTACCCCCTCAAGATAGCGTGTCTACCAATTTCACCACGTCGGCTGGAGACCAGTATTTTAACCTGCTTTAGCACTACTTTTCAATGCACAAATTGCGCTATCACAAGGAATTTACGCAATTACTCAACATTTCTTTGATGACTGCAAACCTTCCTGCAGTGCTATCGAGAATGAGTGCTATTTAGCGCGGCCAATCTACTGCTTTGTGCGGGAGAGCGGCCCGCAGCGAGCCGCATTCTACCGCTAATCGCGAACAGGCGTGCGACGCCTGGCTGGCGATGTAGGACTGTAATTACTTGGTGGCCGGAGCCGGTGCGGCAGGTGCCGGAGCAGCCGGAGCGGCCGGAGCGGCGGTGCTCGGCGCCGAGTTGGACACGCCCGGGGTTTGCGGGATGTCGTTGACCGGGACGGCCGGGGCGGTGGCGGCGCCGGCGTTCGGGCCTGCACCCGGCACGTCGCTCGGGATGCCGGTAGCCGGGGCCTGCGACGACGGCACGGTCACGCGTTCCATCACGCCACCGTCGGTGCCCGGACGGGCGCGGTCGTTGCCCACCCAGGCCAGGGCCAGGGTCGAGGCGAAGAAGATGGCGGCGGCGACAGCGGTCGACTTCGACAGGAAGTTCGACGAACCGGAGGCGCCGAACAGGCTGCCCGAAGCACCCGAACCAAAGGCGGCGCCCATGTCGGCGCCCTTGCCGTGCTGGACCAGCACCAGGCCGATGATGGCCAGGGCCGAAATGACCTGCACAACAATAATCAGATTAAAGAAGGTGCTCATTGCAATTCCATTTCCAAGTTAAGGCGTTTCAAATACTTATTAATTGTTCTTGCTGCGTGGTCTTACTGCGCGGCGCCGATGATGGCGAGGAAATCCGCCGCCTTCAATGCTGCACCACCGATCAGGCCGCCATCGATGTCCGGCTGCGCCAGCAGGTCCGCCGCATTATCCGGCTTCATGCTGCCGCCGTACAGCACCAGCACGTGTTCCGCCGCTTCGGCGTTGCAAGCGCGCAGTTTTTCGCGCAGGGCGGCATGCACTTCCTGGGCCATGGCCGGGGTCGCCGTCTTGCCGGTGCCGATCGCCCACACGGGTTCGTAGGCCACCACCAGCTTGCCGACCGCGGCCGGGCCGACTTGCGCCAGCACCGCATCCAGCTGGGCGCCGACCACTTCCATGGTCTGCCCTGCTTCGCGCTGGACCAGCGTTTCGCCCACGCAGACGATCGGGGTCAGGCCCGCGTCCAGCGCCGACTGCGCCTTGCGCGCCACCAGCTCGTTGGTCTCGCCATGGTAGGCGCGGCGCTCGGAGTGGCCGACGATCACATAGCGGCAACCGAAATCCTGCAGCATCGAGGCGCACACCTCGCCGGTATAGGCGCCGGGCTGCTGGCAGGACACGTCCTGGGCACCCCAGGCCAGGGCGGATCCCGTCAGGATATCCTGGCACTGATGAAGATAAGGCGCCGGCACGCAGACCGCGCTGGCGGCCTTCGCATCCTGCAAGCCTTCGAGGATACCGGTCAGGAGCGTGGCATTGGCCGCGCGGCTGCCGTTCATTTTCCAGTTACCGACGACGAGTTTTGGACGCATACGATCCTACAGTTAAATAACCCGCTATTCTAGCGGTCGAAAATGGTGAGGTCAAACAATGGCTGAGCCGACTACTTCCTTTTGATTCAAGCCCTTAGGTCGAGCACGATCTTGCCCACGTGCGTGCTCGATTCCATCAGCGCATGCGCCTCGGCCGCCTGCTCGAGCGGGAAAGTCCGGTAGATGACCGGCTTGAGTTTGCCCTGTTCGAACAGCGGCCATACGCGCTCGCGCAAGTTGCGGGCAATCGCCGCCTTGAAGGCGACCGGACGGGGGCGCAGCGTCGAGCCGCTGATGTGTAGGCGGCGGCGCAGCACCTGGCCGAGGTCGATCTCGGCCTTGGCGCCACCGAGCAGCGCGATCAGGGCGATGCGGCCGTCGTCGGCCAGGCAGTCGATCTCGCGCGGGATATAGTCGCCGGCGACCATGTCGAGGATGACGTCGACGCCCTTCCCGCCCGTCAGTTCTTTCACCACCGCGGCAAAATCCTCGGTCTTGTAATTGATGCCGCGCTCCGCGCCCAGCCCTTCGCAGGCGCGGCATTTCTCGTCGGAACCGGCGGTCGCGAAGACGCGGTGGCCGAGGGCGGCCGCCAGCTGGATCGCGGTCACGCCGATGCCGGAGGTGCCGCCCTGCACCAGCAGGGTCTCGCCCGGCGCCAGCTGCGCGCGGTCGAAGACGTTGGCCCAGACGGTGAAGAAGGTTTCGGGCAGCGAAGCCGCTTCCAGCGGCGACAGGCCTTGCGGGACCGGCAGGCACTGCCCGGCCGGCGCGGCGCAGTATTCGGCATAGCCGCCGCCCTGCACCAGCGCGCAGACCATGTCGCCCTTGGCAAAACCGGCCGCTGCGTAATCGCCGTCGACGATTTCGCCCGCCACTTCCAGGCCCGGCAGGTCGGAGGCGCCCGGCGGCACCGGATATTTGCCCAGGCGCTGCAGCACGTCGGGCCGGTTGATGCCGGCCGCGTGCACCTTGATCAGCACTTCGCCCGGCTTCAGCGCCGGCGTCGGGCGTTCGCACAGCTGGAGGACGTCGGGCTTGCCCGGCTGCGTGATTTCGATGGCGCGCATGTCCACTCCCGTGTTGAAAAAACCGCAATTGTAAGGGAGGGAGGAAAAACCTGCGCGTCCGGTTTCGCCTCAGGCGCGGTAGCGGGTGCTGCGGCGGCCGTCGTGCGACAGGTGCGGCAGGCAGGAACGCAGCGCTTCCCGCTCGACGGCGTCGCCACCGCGCGACACCAGGCGCACGGAACAGGAGAAGGGCTCGCCGCCGCTCATGTAATAGCTCGGCAGCGGCAAGGGAGGCAGTCCGAAGGCCAGGGAGACGGTCGCGGTCTGCAGATCGTCGACGCCGCTGCCGTGCCGATGCAGCGCATCGCGCAGATAAGCGGACCAGTACTGCGCCGCAGCGAGGGATGCCGGTGTGCCGGGCTGGGCGGCGACGCGGAGCAGGTCGAGCTTGACCCGCATGCCGGTCGCCAGCGTCTCCGTATAGAGCACGCCCGGCGCCCAGTAGCCGATGAAATCGTTGTTACGGCTGACAAAGCTGTCGAGCAGCCCCGCCGCGGTATGCTTGAGCCAGCGTTTGGCAATCATGTTCGTCCCCTTTGGAACGACAGTGTATCAAGCTCCGCGATGTAGTCCCGGATCGACGCCCAGCAAGGTATCGCGCCGCAGCCGCAGCCGCGTGTGCGGGGTCCGGATGCCCGCGCTCATGCCCCAGGCCGCCGCCCAGCGCAGCGCGCGATCGGTGTCCGGACCGAAGGGCCGGGCCGCCGATGCACGCTTGAGGGCGGCCGACATACGCTGCATGGCGTAGAGCTTTTTGGTGGAAACGATCTTGGCCATGGGTCCAAGATACGATCTCCACCGCGAGATGACGGTGCCGTACTTAACTCATGGGCGTGACGGGCGGACGCGGAACGAAGAGCGGCGTCGCGCCGCTGTCGACCGCCTCCAGCGCCTGCAGCGCCATCGCATAGGCGCCGTTGTAGGACTTGGCCGCGGCGATGAAGCGGCCGTTGTGGCAGAACTTCGCGTCCGCCACGCCGGTGACCGCGGCCAGGTCCGCGTCGCGCAGGCCGGCCCAGCTTTCCGGCAAGTCGGCGCGCGCGTCGAAGGTGTCGACGGTCGCCGGCACCGCGTGCAGCATGTGGCGGTCTTCCGAGCGGCTGTAGCTGATCACGAACAGCACCTTCGGCATTTCCTTGCGCACCACCGAGGTCCAGGGCAGCGCGGCGTTCTTCAGGAACAGCAGGCGGCCGTTCTCCAGCACCTCGGCCTGGCGCACCTGCGACAGGGCCAGCGTCGCGCCGACGCGGTACTTGACGGCGTTGGCCATCACGTCGGTGAGGAAGGCCATCACCTTGCGGAACTGGGCCAGGCGGAAGGCCTCCGCCTCCGCGCCGTAGCCGAGGCGTTCCTCGTCCATCCAGTTCGGGTTGTAGCCCGACACCACCGCCGACAGGCCATAGCCGCCGGGCGCGTTCTTGGCGGCGCCGACGTCCGACAGGTCCAGGTACTGCACGATGTCGCCATCGATGGCATAGGCCATCTGCTGCGCAGTCTCTTCGTCGAGCTGCTGGCCGGCGTGCTGGAGCGCCAGCGCGGCCACGCAGCGCGCGCCGTACTCGCGCCAGACCAGACCGGCGCTGGCATAGGGCACGCCGGACATGCGGACGCCGTCGAATCCTTTCTGGTGATGGTCGAAACGGCCCGTGGCCGGGTCCCAGACGCCGCCGACGTCGACGGCGAAGTCGCCCGCCTCGATGGTGGCCGGGTCGCGGGTGCGGACGATTTCCGCTTCAGGGAACAGGATGTGCAGGACGGCCACCGCCCATGCGTCGTCGGCGTGGAACTTGCCGTTGTGGGTCACGATGACCATGAATACTCCAGGATGCTTGATGCGAAGGCCGCATCATACTCCGATAGCTCGTAGGGTGGACGGGGGAATCTAGTCCAGTGGACTAGATTCCCGTCCGCGCGTTCAAGCGGCGTGTGAATATACGATGCGCCTTATCTCACCGTGTATTTGCACGCGCGGTCGGCGCAGCCGACCACCCTACGCGTTCCGGGTGGCTGTAGATGACATGGCGCCCGCCGCGCACGAAACCGGCCAGGGTGAGTCCGGCCTGCTCGGCCAGCTGCACCGCCAGCGCGGTCGGCGCCGAGATCGCACCCAGCAAGGGAATGCCGGCGCGCGCCGCCTTCTGCACCATCTCGAAGCTGGCGCGGCTCGTCACCACCGCGAAACCCTGCGCCGTATCGATACCGTCGCGCGCCAGTGCGCCCACCAGCTTGTCGAGCGCGTTGTGCCGGCCCACGTCTTCGCGCACGCAGCGCAGCTCTCCGTCGCCATTCGCCCAGCCGGCGGCGTGCACGGCGCCGGTCGCGTGATGCAGTTCCTGGCGTGCCGCCATCGCGGCCATGGCCCGGTGCAGCGCGCCCGCTTCGAAGCGCACAGCCGATGCTTCGCGCGGTGGATCGAATGCATCAGTCTCGAAGCACGCCAGGCTCTCCACGCCGCACAGGCCGCAGCCGGTGCGGCCCGTACGCGCGCGCCGCGTTTCCTTCAGCCGCATCATGGCGTCGCCGGCAATGCGCATCTCGATCGCGATGCCGTGGGCGCCCTCCTCCACCTCGAGTTCGTAGATATCGCGCGCGCTGCGCACGATGCGCTCGCCGAGCGAGAAGCCGATTGCGAAATCTTCCAGGTCCAGGGGCGACGCCAGCATCACCGCATGGCTGATGCCGTTATATACCAGGGCCACCGGCACTTCCTCGGCCACCAGTTCGGCGCCGTCTTCGCACACCCCCTCGCGCCAGCGCGCGGCCGGCAGGCGGCTGGCGCCGGGCGGCGCGAAGAAACCCTCGCCCGCGTTCAAGACAGCCTCCCGCCGCGCTCCAGGATGACGTCGATCGCCTTCGCCGCCGGCACCTTGCTCTCCTTCGCGTGGTGCCACAACGGAATCAGGGCGTTCAGTTCCGGATAGTAGCCGGCGATGCAGCCTTCCGGCACGTCGTAGGGCACGACCGCCAGGCCATCGACACGCCGCTCGACACCGTCGTCGGCCGCCGTGCGCAGCGACACCAGTTCGCCTTCGCGCAGCGCGTAGCGCGCCACGTCCGCGCGCGCCATGAACAGCACCATGCGGCTGCCCTGCACGCCGCGGAAGTGGTCGTCGTAGTTGTAGATCGTCGTGTTGAACTGGCCGTCGCTGCGCACGGTGAAGAGGCGCAGCGTTTGCGGGCCGCCGCGCAGGTCCGGATTGCCCTGCAGGGCTTCGGGCGCCGTGAAGTGGGCCTTGCCGGATTCGGTCTTCCAGACCCGGTGGGCGGCGCCCAGCGGCCGGCGGAAGCCGCCCGGCGTCCACATGCGCGCATTGAAGTCGTGGAAGATGTCGGGATAGGTCGCGGCGATGGCCTCGCGCACCAGGCCGTAGTCGTCCACCCAACGGTCCCAGTCCACTTTCGGGTTCGGGTCGAGGGTCGCCTTGGCGATGCCGGCCACGATGGCAGCTTCCGACAGCAGGGTAGACGCCACCGGCGCGGCGCGCCCGCGCGAGCCGTGCATGCAGCCGGTGCTGTCCTCGACCGTTACGTCCTGCTCCCCGCCGGCCTGGCGGTCGATCTCGATCCGGCCCAGACAAGGCAGCAGGTAAGATGCCTTGCCGTGGATGACGTGGTTGCGATTGAGCTTGGTGGCGATCTGCACCGTCAGCGGAATCTCGCGCCAGGCCTTCTCCATCAGGCCGCGTTCCGGCACCGCGCGCACGAAGTTGCCGCCCAGGCCGACGAAGGCCTCCACCTTGCCGGCCAGGATGCCCTCGCAGGCTTCGACCGTGTTCATGCCCGCCTTGCGCGGCGGCTCGAAACCGTATTGTTCCTTGAGCTTGTCGAGCGGCGCCAGCTCGGGCTTCTCGGTGATGCCCACCGTGCGCTGGCCCTGCACATTGGAGTGGCCGCGCACCGGGCACACGCCGGCGCCGGGCTTGCCGATGTTCCCGCGCAGGAGCAGCAGGTTGACGATCATGGTCACGTTCTGCACGCCGTTGCGGTGCTGGGTCAGGCCCATGCCGTAGATGCCCATCACGGCGCCCGCCTCGCAGTAGACCTCCGCCGCCGCCTCGAGGTCGGCGCGGCGCAGGCCGGATTCGCGCTCGATGTCGATCCAGCCGCAGGCGCGCACCGACTGCTCGAACTCGGCGAAGCCCTGGGTGTGCTCCTGGATGAAGGCGACGTCGAGCACGCGCTGCCCGCCGGCCGCCTGGGCCGCGTCGTCGCGGTCGAACACGGCCTTGCACAGGCCCATGATGGCCGCCGTGTCGCCGCCAGGTTTGACCTGGTGGTACTGGGTGCTGATGGGGGTCTCGTGCCCGGTCAGCATCTCCACCGGCGACTGCGGATTGGTGAAGCTGACCAGGCCGCGCTCGCGCAAGGGGTTGAAGGTGATGATGGGCACGCCGCGCGATCGCGCCTCCTGCAGCTGGTGCAGCATGCGCGGGCTGTTGGTGCCGACGTTCTGGCCGAAGAAGAAGATGCAGTCGGTCTCCTCGAAGTCGTGCAGCACCACGGTGCCGACCGGCACGCCGATGGTCTTCCGCAGCCCGACCGAGGTGCTTTCGTGGCACATGTTCGAGCTGTCCGGCAGGTTGTTGTTGCCGTACATGCGGGCCAGCAGCGAATACATATAGGAGGTCTCGAGCGAGGCGCGGCCCGATGCATAGAAAACCACCTGTTCTCTCGCCATGCCACGCAGGGCGGCGCCGATCTCGGCGAAGGCCGTCTCCCAGCTCACCTCGCGGTACTTGTCGCTGGCTGCGTCCCAGCGCAGCGGCACGGTCAGGCGGCCCTGGTCTTCCAGCGTATGGTCGTCCCAGGCTTCCAGCTCGGTGACAGTGTGCCGCTCGAAGAAATCGGCGCCAATGGTCTTGCTGGTGGTTTCCCAGGCGGTGGCCTTGGCCCCGCTCTCGCAGAACTCGAAGGGATGCGGATTGGCCGGCTTGGCCCAGGCGCAGCTGACGCAGGCAAAGCCGTCTGGCTTGTTCTGCTTGAGCAGCAGGCGGCTGTCCTTGATCGGCACACGCTGGTCCAGCAGGATGGTCGACACCTTGGCCAGCGAACCCCAGCCGCCCGCCGGCATGGTCGCGTGGCCGATCTTCACGTCCTTCCCCGAGTGATTGCTCATGTCTGCTCCTTGCGCATCGATGGCCTACCGTAGCCGCCTCAAGGCCATTGCTCGGTGCGCCGCCGAACAGTCGAGGGCAATCGCCGGGTCAAGCGGGGTACAACATTTCCCCGGGCGTCATGGAAAATTCTTGCAGGAATGTTAATCCTTGCCGCGTTCGATGCGGCGCAAAGGCGGAGTTCCTTGCCTTCTTGTCCATGCCCCACCGGCTGGGTAGATTGATCATGCGAGCTCATGCGTATTGCATGGGCGCCTTTTCGGGAGCACACGATGAACCGCATCTTGCCCGCCCTTCTCCACGCCGCGCAGCGCCTGGCGGCCGCCTTCACCCTCCCCACATCAAGCGTCCAGCCGCCGCGGCGCCGCCTCTTCCTGTCCGCCGCCATGCTGGCCGCCGCCATCGCCCTGAGCAGCCAGCCGGCCGGAGCACAGGGATGGCAGAGCGAACACTGGCTTGGCGCCTGGGGCACCGCGCCGGCCGGCCCGCCGCCCGACACCAGCCTGCAGACCTTCACCGACCAGACGCTGCGCCTGATCGTCCACACCAGCATCGGCGGCAACCGGGTGCGCATCCGGGTGTCGAATGAGCTGGGCAGCACGCCCCTGACGATCGGCGCCGCGCGCATCGGCCTGCGCGCAGCCGGTTCGGATGTCGCGGCCGGCACCGACCGCGCCCTCACCTTCGGGGGCCGCAGCTTCGTCACTATCCCGCCCGGCGCACCGGCGCTGTCCGATCCGGTGGAGCTGAACGTGCCGCCGCTATCGGATCTGGCCGTGAGCCTCTACCTGCCGGGGACCGTGCAGGCCACCACCGTGCACCAGCTGGCGCTGCAGACCAACTACGTTTCCCTGTCCGGCAACTTCACGGCCGCGCCGACGCTGCCGGTGCAGCGCACCATCCAGGTCTGGCCCTTCCTCACCGAAGTCGACGTCGATTCGCCAGGGCCCACCATCGTCACCCTGGGCGACTCGATCACCGACGGCACCCGCAGCACGCCCGACACCAACAACCGCTGGCCCGACTGGCTGGCGCGGCGCCTGCAGACCGAGCGCGACCCGGTCCTCGGCATCAATGCCCGCTTCGGCATCCTCAACCGCGGCATCAGCGGCAACCGCCTGCTGGGCAATTCGCCGAATACCCTGGCCGGGCGCAGTGCGCAGGAACGCTTCGACCGCGACGTGCTGGCGACAAGCGGCGTGCGCTACCTGGTGGTCCTGATCGGGATTAACGACATCGGCAACAGCTCGGCCACCAGCCCGGTAACGAGCGACGACCTGATCGCCGGCTACCGCCAGCTGATCCTGCGTGCGCGCGCCAAGGGCATCAGCGTGATCGGCGCCACCCTGACGCCGTTCGAAGGGGCGGGCTACTACTCGGCCGAGAAGGAAGCCGTGCGCCAGGCCGTGAACAACTGGATCCGCAACAACGATGAGTTCGACGCCGTGATCGATTTCGACCGCGCCACCCGCGACCCGGCGCATCCGACGCGCTTCCTGCCGGCGTATGACAGCGGGGACCATTTGCATCCGAACGATCTCGGCTACCAGGCGATGGGGAATGCGGTGCCCTTGAATTTGTTCAGGAGTGCGGCCAAGGCAGCCGCGCCCGTCAAGTAGGGTGGGCGGTCCGCCGCCCACGCGTTCAGCGAATCGATGAGGGCCACGGAGCGGCCAATACACGTGATCTGTACGCGTGGGCAGGAAACCTGCCCACCCTACGAAAACCGCCGGTCACGCCGGCGGTTCTGGTCAGGAGTTCGAGCCCGTGCGTGACGTCGTCGGCAGCGGCCTGCCCGGCCTCCAGGTGCGTGACAGCGACTGTGCCTCCTCGATCTGCTCCTGCGTCATCTGGCGCGAGATCGCGGCGCGCTGTTCGACCGCGTTGTGGTTGCCGGCGGCGGCGGCGAGGTTCCACAGCATATAGGCCAGCACCATGTCCTGCGGCATGCCGGCCTGGTGGTAGCGGTACATCAGGCCGAGCGCATGCTGGGCCTCGGCGTGGCCCTGCTCGGCCGCCTTGCGGAACCAGGTCACGGCGTGGCGCTGGTCCTGCGGGACGGCGTTGCCGGTGTAGTACATGGCGCCGACCACGTACTGCGCGTCGGACTTGCCCTGCAGGGCGGCCTTGTGGTGCCAGGCGAAAGCCTGCTTGTAGTCGCGCGTGACGCCGCGGCCCATGTAATACATGAGGCCCAGCAAATGCTGGGCGTCCGCATGGCCGGCCTTGGCGAGCGGGACGATCTCTTTCAGTGCTGTCGCGTAGTTCCGCGCGTTATAGGCGCTGGCTCCTTCCGCGAAGCCCGCATGCGCACCGGCCTGCAGGCCGAGGGCGAACGCGAACGCTACGAATAGTTTTTTCATGTCTCGTGCAGGGAATTCAGGATCTCTACGTACCCTTGTCCTCGTGAGGACTCACCTTGTTCTTGTTGTGCTGCGTGTTCTAGTTCTGGTCTTTACTTCCAGCTCACCTTGCCGAGGCCGTCGACGCTGACCTTGCGGTTGACCGGCTTGCCGTGCACCGTCACCGAGCCCAGGCCGGACAGCGTCAGGTTGGCGCTCTCCTTGGCGGTGATGGTCGCATTGCCCAGTCCCGACAGCTCGAGGGTCACGTTCTCGGCCGAGAAGGCCTGGGCATCGAGGCCGCCCAGTCCGCCCAGTTCGGCCTTGAGCTGGCGGCTGCGCCCGGACAGGGTCACGAAGCCGGCGCCGCGCAAATTCAGTTCGACGCTCTCGCTGTTGATGCCGTTGACGCGCATGCTGCCGACCCCGCCCAGGTTGGCGCTCAGGACCCTGTAATTACATGATACATTCATTGAGCCGGCCCCATCGAGGTTGAGCTCGAGCTCGTCGCCCGAGAAGCCGTTGACCACGGTGCCGCCCACGCTCTCGGACGTTACCTCGCGCAGGTTCGGCAGGGTCAGCTCCGCGTGCAGCCCCATGCTGCGGCCGAGGTTGATGCTCACGCCCTTGGTCTCGGTGCCGATGTTGAGGGTGTCGCCGCTCTGCAGCGTGGTGGTCTTGCCCAGCAGGCGCGGATCGCCCGTGAGCACCAGCATCGGCGTCGCGCCCTGGCGAATCTTCATGTCCACCACCCCATCCACCTTGACGCGCACCACACGCGCATCCACGGGCCGGGTCTCGGTCGCCGCTTCCTGCGCCGCCCTGGCGACGCCGATGCTCGCGAGCAGCGAGGCGCACAGGGCCATGAAGGCGAGGCCCGGCTTGGAAAGGTTTGTCATTGAATTCTCCGAATACATGTTCTTTGGTTTAGCGACAGCCCGGGGCGCGCAGCCATGGCCGATCTTGGTATGTTGCAACTATATCGATTTTGTCATCGCATACCTACCTGCCTGCGATGAACTGCACAAATCGCGGTCCAGGGTGACGTATGCGTGGACGGATGCTTGTTGCGCAATATCGACACAACAATAGATTTATCGCAAAAAATCATGGATATGCATGCGAAAAAAGATTACTTATTGGCATGCCTCTACGCTAAGATGCAGCGCACGACGACGCCGTCTGTACAAACCCATGGAGACAAATGGGTAACAATTCACTTCGCAGTCCCGTTCTGCGTTCATTCTCGAGGTCACCCATGCGCATGCGCCAATTACCTGTTTTGCTGGCCGGGCTCACCTTTTCGCTGTCGGCCTTCGCCGCATCAAGCGACCAGTGGACCCTGCCGATCAACGTCAAGAAGCTCGACAACGGCCTGACCGTCATCGTCACCGAAGACCACAGTTCGCCGACGGTCGGCGTGTCGGTCGTCTACCACGTGGGCATGCGCCTGGAACCGAAGAACCGCACCGGCTTCGCCCACCTGTTCGAGCACCTGATGTTCCAGGGCACCCCGAATGCCAAGAAAGGCGTGTTCGACACCACCATCACCGCCGGCGGCGGGCGCAACAACGGCTCGACCCGCCCCGACTACACCAACTACATCGAGACCGCGCCCGTGTCGGCGCTGGAACCGATCCTGTGGCTGGAAGCGGACCGTATGAAGACCCTCGACTTCAACCCGGCCACGCTGAAGAACCAGCAGGACGTGGTGAAGGAGGAGATCCGCGTGAACGTGAAGAACCAGCCCTACGGCGGCTTCTACTGGCTCGACATCAACCAGCACGCCTTCCAGAAATGGGAAAACAGCCACGACGGCTACGGCAGCTTCCAGGACCTGGAAAACGCCAGCCTGGACGACGTGCGCGCCTTCCACCGCGACTACTACGGCCCGAACAATGCCGTACTGGCGATCGCCGGCGACATCACCCCGCAACAGGGCTTCGCGCTGGCGCAGAAGTACTTCGGCGGCATCAAGTCCCGCCCTACTCCGAAGCCGACCGATTTCAGCGAAGGCCTGAATACGGCTGAAAAGCGCGTGGTGCAGAGCGACGCCCTGGCGCAGGTGCCGGCAGTGGCCGTGGCCTGGAAAGTGCCGCCACGCGGCCACCGCGACCAGGCTGCCATGGCCGTGGTCGGCGAACTGCTGGGCGGCGGCGACGCTTCCCTGTTCTACCAGGGCCTGGTGAAGGGCCGCGAGATCGCGCTGAACGTCGACACCCTGTTCGGCTTGACCGGTCCCTTCGAATACGACGGTCCGACCGTGATGACCGTGTTCGCGCTGTACAAGCCGAACAGCAGCGCCGACGCCATGCTCAAGGCCATGGACGAGGAGATCGCCAAGGTCGCCCAGAACGGCGTCGACGACGCGACCCTGAAGCGCGTGAAAACCCGCATCCTGGCCGACTGGAACAACCAGCTGGAAAGCTTCATCAACCGCGCCGACACCCTGGCGAAGATGCAGGTGCTGTGGGGCGACGCCAAGGTCGTCAACCAGATCCCGGGCTGGATCGAAGCGGTGACCTCGGAAGACATCCAGCGCGCGGTGCGCACCTACCTGGTGTCGAGCAACCGCACCGTCATCGACCGCAAGCCGGCCGCGATGCTCGCGGCCCCTGCCAACGCGCCGACCGGCGCTGCACAATAAGGAGCGCATCATGAAGAAACTGATGCTCGCAATCGCCGTCACGGCCGCCTTCGCGCCGATGGCCTACGCCGCAGCCCCCGCCGCCGCGAAGGAACTTGCCATGCCGGCCTACGGCAAGGACAAGCCGATCCCGGTCCCGAAGATCACCAAGAGCACCCTGAAGAACGGCCTCACGGTCTGGGTCGTGCCGCGCAAGGGTCTGCCGCGCGTGGACTACGTGCTGGCCGTGCGCGGCGCCGGCTTCGCGGCCGACGCCCCGGCGACGCCGGCCTTCGCCAACATGCTGGCCGGCCTGCTCAACGAAGGCACCGACAAGCGCGACTCGCGCGCGATCGCCGAAGCGGCCCAGGGCATGGGCGGCTCGGTCGCCGCCAGCGCCACCGCGGACGGCATCGTCGTCTCGGCCAACGCCCTGCTCTCGCAGTCGGCCCCGATGATGCAGCTGCTGGCCGAAGTGGCGCGCACGCCGTCCTTCCCGGAAAACGAAGTCAAGCTGGCCAAGGCCAATGCGCTGCAGTCGCTGCGCGTCTCCGAGACCCAGCCGACCTTCCGCGCCGAGCGCGCGATCAGCCGCGCCGTCTACGGCGAGCACCCGTACAGCCGCACTACCCCGACGGTGGAAGCGATCAATGCCGTGACCCAGGACATGCTGCGCAGCGAACACGCCAAGCGCATGCGTCCTGACCACGCCCTGCTGGTGATCACTGGCCCCGTCAAGGAAGCCGATGCTCTCAAACTGGCCGAACAGGCCTTCGGCGACTGGAAGGCCAGCGGCCCGTCGATCGCCGACATCGCGCCCGCGCCGGCCGCCGCCAAACCGGCGCGCATCCTGCTGCAGCGCGACGGCAGCGTGCAGTCGACCCTGCGCCTGGGCAGCCCCGGCATTGCCGCAAGCAGCGAGGACCAGATCCCGCTGCGCCTGGCCAGCACCATCCTCGGCGGCGGCTTCTCGAGCCGCGTCAACATCAACCTGCGCGAGGAAAAGGGCTACACCTACGGCGCTTCGGCCGGCGCGCGCCTGAACCGCGCGGGCGGCTCGATCATCGGCGGCGCCGACGTGCGCAACGAGGTGACCGGCGCGGCGCTGAACGAGTTCTTCAGCGAGTACAAGCGCATCGGCAGCGCGCTGGTGCCGGCCAAGGAAATGGAGATGAACAAGCGTTATGTGGCCGGCGGCTACATGATCAGCAACCAGCTCCAGCGCGCCGTCGCCGGCACCCTGGCCTCCAACTGGCTGGTCGGCCTGCCCGCCGAGTTCCTCGGCGAATACGTGCCGCGCATCCAGAAAGTCACGCCGGAACAGGTGCGCGACGTGTCGAAGAAATACTACGCGCCGGAGAACCAGTCGATCGTGGTCGTGGGCGACCAGAAGGCGGTGGGCGAGCAGCTCAAGGCCTTCGGTGAGTTCACGGTGACGGACAAGTAATCCAACGCCAGGCGCCCTGCAAAACCCCGCATGCTCTGCGGTTTTTTGTTTTTCATGGCGTCTTTAACGTAGGGTGGGCGGTTTTCCGCCCACGCGTTCAAGCAGCGGAAGCATGGACGAGACGCGTCAATTCACCATGTAGTTGAACGCGTGGGCGGAATCCGCCCACCCTACGAAGGCATCAGTCAGCCGACAGCTTCATCAGGACCAGGCCACTGACGATCAGCACCGCCGCGATGACCCGCATCGCGCTGAGCTGCTCGCCCAGCACCGTGATCCCGACGAGGAATGCCCCGACCGCGCCGATGCCGGTCCAGATCGTGTAAGCGGTACCGAGGGGAATCGTGCGCATCGCCGCGGACAGCAGCACGAAGCTGACCACCATACCGGCCAGCGTGACGACGGTGGGCATGAGCCGCGTGAAGCCTTCCGACTGCTTCATCGCCACCGCCCATACCACTTCGAAGATACCTGCAACAAACAACATCAACCAAGCCATGATCCGGCTCTCCTTTCGAAAAGCCGGGCCGTCCCGGTCATTGTTCCCACTGCGGGGGGAGGCCGTTCCTCCTGTCCCGCCATTCTAGCCGAATCAGCCTTTCAGCGCTTTCTCCAGGTCATCCAGCTCTGCCGGCTTGACCAGGTGGGCGTCGAAGCCCGCTTCCTGGGCGCGGCGGCGGTCTTCGGGCGAGCCATAGCCGGTGTGCGCCACCAGGCGGATGCCGGCCATGGCCGGGTTATTCTTGATGCGGCGCGCGATTTCGTAGCCGTCCACGCCGGGAAGGCCGATGTCGAGCACGATCACCTGCGGCTTGTGGCGCAGCACCAGCTCTTCGATCTGGGATGAGTCCGACGTGGTGCAGGTCTCGTAGCCCATCTCGGCCAGCAGGAAGCCCATCATTTCCATGGCGTCGACGTTGTCGTCCACCAGCAGCACGCGCATGCCGCTGCCGTCGCTTCCGGGCTGGGCGCCGTGCGGCTCCTCGGCCTGGGCGGAGGCGACGCGCAGCAGCGGCAGCTCCATGGTGAAGGTGCTGCCCAGGCCGATGCCGGGGCTGCTCGCCTCCAGGCTGCCGCCGTGCAGTTCCAGCAGGTGCGAGACCAGCGACAGGCCGATGCCCAGGCCTTCCGGAGCGCGGTCCGGCGGCACCTCGACCTGGGTGAACATCCCGAAGATGCGCGGCAGGTTGTCCTCGGCGATGCCGATGCCGTTGTCGCGCACGGAGATGCGCACGCGGTCCTCGTTCGCCAGGCTGACGGACAGCGTGATCCGCCCTCCCTTGGGCGTGAACTTGGCGGCGTTGTGCAGCAGGTTGCCGATCGACTGGGCCAGGCGCACCGGATCGCCCGAGACCCATACCTCTTCCTTCGGCAGCTGCACCTCGAGCTGGTGCTCGCGCGCGGCGATCAGCGGGGCGGCGGTCTCGATGGCCTGGTTGATCACGGCGCCCAGGTCCACGTCCTCGGTGCGCAGCACGATCTTGCCTTCCGAGATGCGGGCCACGTCGAGCAGGTCGTCGACCAGGTGCGCCAGGTGGTCGACCTGGCGCGTGATGACTTCGCGGGCGCGCGCCTGGCGTTCGCCGGCGCCGGGACCGTCGCCCGTGGCGCCGAGCAGCGCAGCGGCATTGCGGATCGGACTGAGCGGGTTGCGCAGCTCGTGCGCCAGCGTGGCCAGGAACTGGTTCTTGTTACGGTCGGCCACGCGCAGCAGCGCTTCCATCTCCTTGCGCGCCGTGATGTCGCTGGTCACGCGCGCCACGCGGTAGACCGCGCCGCGCGTATCGCGTACCGCGAACAGGCGGTCGCGCACCCAGCGCGTGCCGCCGTCCGGCGCGCTGATCCGGAATTCGTCGTCGTAGTGCGGCGCATCCAGCAGGCGGCTCCAGCGCTCCTGGACGCGCTCGCGGTCGTCCGGATGCACGGCGTCCAGCCAGCCGCCGGGCTCCTGGCGCAGCGAGTCCACGCTCCTGCCCCAGATGTCGGCATAGGCCGGGCTGACGTAGACCAGGCTGCCCTCGGGCACGGAAAACATCCAGAACACGTCGTCGATATTGTCCGTGATCTGGCGGAAACGCTCCTCGCTGTCGCGCAGCTGCACCTGGGTCTGGTGCATGCGCAGCAGCGCGTTGACGTTGGCGATCAGCTCGTCGGCCTCGATCGGCGCGGCCAGGTAGTTGTCGGCGCCGCCCTCCAGGCCGCGGATCTTGTCGGCGCGCCCGGTCAGCGCGGCCGAGGTCTGCAGCACCAGCACCATGCTGCTGTCGGGGTTGGACTTGATGCGGCGGCATACCTCGATGCCGTTGATGTCCGGGAGCTTGACGTCGAGCAGGACCAGCGCCGGCGACAGGCGCTTGACCATTTCCAGCGCGTCGGTGCCGTTGGTCGCCTCCACCACGTCGTAGCCCGCGCCCTGCAGGATGCGGTTCTTGGCATAGCGGGCGCCGTCGTTGTCGTCAACGTTGAGGATCAGGGTCGATTGCGGTGTCATGATTCGTTTCCGTCTTGATCGGGCTCCGGGAAGCGGCGCGGCAGCGTCAAGGTGAAGGTGGACCCGGCGCCTGGCGTGCTCACCACGTCCACCCGGCCATGCAGCAGGCCTGCCAGCTTGCGGCACAGCGGCAGGCCGAGGCCCGTGCCCTTGCTGCGCCGCTGCAGCGGATGCTCGATCTGGCTGAATTCTTCGAAAATCAGTTGCAGGTTGTCCGGGCTGATGCCGATCCCGGTGTCGGCGACCGCGAAAGCGATCGTGTCGTCCGCCGCGTTGTGGGTCGCGCTCACCGTCACGCTACCCCGCTCGGTAAATTTCAGGGCATTCGAAATGAAGTTGCGCAGGATCTGGGAGATCTTGCCCTCGTCCGTGTCGAACGCCTCCACCACCTCGGAGGGTTCGAAGACCAGCTCCACCCGCCCCTCGTCCACCAGCGGACGCAGCATGCCCTTGAGGGCGCGGAACAGGTTCTCGACCACCACCGGGGCCAGGTGCACCTCGACCTTGCCGGCCTCGATCTTGGCGAGGTCGAGCAGGTCGTTGACCAGTTCCGACAGGTCGTTGGCGGCCCTGGAGATGAACTGCACCTGGCGCTCCTGCTCGGTCGTCAGGTCGCCGTCCATGCGGTCCAGCAGCAGCTGGGCCAGGGCGCGGATCGAGGACAGCGGGGTGCGCAGCTCGTGGCTGGTGTTCGACAGGAAGCGCGACTTCATCTCGTCCGCACGGCGCAGGCGCTCGGCCTTGTCCTCGATCTCGGCGTACAGGGCGACGATGCCGCGGTTGGTGTCTTCCAGTTCGCGCGTCAGCGACAGCAGGTCTTCCTGGCGCTCGCGCAGCTCGGCCATGGTCGCCACCAGTTCCTGGTTCTGCAGCTGCAGTTCCTGCAGGGTATTGGCGACCGGGCTGGCCGCCAGGCGTTCGCTGATGTCGGCCAACTGCCAGGACTGCACCATGATCTGGGGCGGCAAGGCCTTGCGCATGGTGATGGCGGTAGCCGCGCCCTCTTCCGGCTCGACGTCGCAGGAATCCATCAGGCGGTTCGCCGTGATCAGGGCCAGTTCCGGCAGCGAGCGGGTGATGCCTTCCTGCAGGCCGATGGGGCTGGAAGCCTTGCGCGGCCCGACGCCCGGGTTGACGGTCACTTCGAGCTGCTGGTGCGGACCGGACCTGACCAGGGCAAAGGCGGCGCGCCCGCCGGAACCCCGGTGGCAGGCCACCCGCGCCACTTCCGACACGGCGGTGGCGATGCGCACCTGGTCCTGCTGCGAGAAGCCGAGCAGTTCCGCGAGCTGGCGCGCGCGCTGGCGCACCAGCACCACGTCCTGGTCGACGTCGAGGGCCACGCTGAGGATGCGTTGCACGTTCATGCCTGTCCTCCCTGGAGACGGCGCACCACCAGCACCATGGCGTCGTCGCGGCGGCGGATGTAGTCGCGCATCAGCACCGCCGCGATCAGCACCGCGCTGCGCCCGGCCATGCCGGGATACTGGGCCAGGTCCCACTGGGTCTGGATGCCGTCCGAATGCATGATGCACAGGGCGCCGGGCTCGAAAGGCAGCGCGAACTCCTGCACCTTGCGGATATTGTGGCCGACGATGCCGTTATGCGAGACCAGCGGACGGCGGTTGTCGCCGATGACGCAGCCGGCGATGTTGCCGACACCGGCGAAGCGCAGCTCGCTTGCCGCGAAATCGATGCGCGCGGTCGCCAGGGCGGCGCCACGGGTCGGGCGCAGCGCCTCGTGGGCGGCATGCATCAGCTCGCCCGCCGGCAGCGCGGGGTGGCGACCGAGCGTCTTGATCGCCGCGGCAGCCGCGCGCGCCGCCTCGGGGCCGTGTCCCAGGCCGTCCGCGGCCAGCAGTGTGGCGCCCTGCGCGTCGCAGCGCACCGCCCAGCCGTCGCCGCACTCCTCCTCGCCCGCCATCGGCGTCCACAGGGCGCCGATCTCGACGCCGCAGGCTTGCGGCGCCGGGACGTCGCGCCAGAGGCGCATGAAGAAGGCGGCGCCGCGCCCGGCCTGCGTGTAGACGTCGAACTCGTCGGACAGGCGGCGCAGCGCGCCCAGGCCGGTGCCCGAGGTGCCGGCGGTGGACATGCCGTCGACCAGGCAGGCATCGACATCGATGATGCCCGGCCCGCTGTCGACCGCCAGCACGTCGACGCCGACGCCGGCGGCCGACTGCGCCGGACCGATGTGGATCTCGCCCTCGCCCGCATGCTTGAGGATGTTGGTGCCGGCCTCGGTAACGATCAGGGCCAGCTGGCCGGCACGGGTCTCGTCGAAGCCGAGCTCGTCGGCCAGGCGCTGGCCGGCGCGCCGCGCGGCGGCGATGTCGCTGGCATGGGTGATCGCGAATACCTGCTGCCGCGTGAGGGAGCTGATCAGCGCTTCCATTTGACTACCAGTACGGCAGTACCCTCGCCAGGACGGCTGTCGATCTCGAATTCGTCGACCAGGCGCTTGGAGCCGCCCAGGCCGAGACCCAGGCCGCCGCCGGTGGTGTAACCGTCGCGCAGCGCCCTGTCGATGTCGGCAATGCCGGGGCCGGCGTCGACGAACAGCAGGCCAATGCCATTGCGGATGCCGTCGGCCAGGCTCTCGAGGTGAACCTCGCCGCCGCCGCCATACTTGATGGTGTTGCGCGCCAGTTCGCTTGCCGCCGTGACCAGCTTGGTCTGGTCGACCAGCGACAGGGCGATCACCACCGCCCGTTCACGCACCTGCTTGCGCAGGCCCACGACGTCCTCGTCCGAGCGCAGGCGCAGGGTCAGGCGTGCGGTGCGGTGCTGCCGAAGGCGGTCCAGCAAGGCGGTCTCGAACAGGACTGCACTGGATTGCGCGTCGATCATCACAGGAAGTTCTTTCCGAGCAGGGCCATCCCCTTCTCGACGTTCAGGGCGGTCTTCACGCCGTGCAGGGTCAGCCCCAGCTCGACGAGGGTGATCGCCACGGCCGGCTGCATGCCGACCACCACGGTGCGGGCGTCGAGCACGCGCGCCATGGCGGCGGTATTGCTGATCATGCGGCCGATGAAGGAGTCGACCAGGTCGAGCGCCGAGATGTCGATCAGGACGCCCGTGGCGCCGTCCGCGACGATGCGCTCGGTCAGGTCGTCCTGCAGCTGCATGGCGAGGCGGTCGTGCATGTCGACCTGGATCGTCACCAGGAGCAGGTCGCCCATGCGCAGGATAGGAATGCGTTCCATGTGCCTGGCCTTATGCCTTGCTGATGACCGAGGTGCCGGTGCGCTCGAGCGCGACCACGAAGGCGTCCGCCAGGGTCGCCTTGGTGGTGACGTCTTCCAGGTTCACGCCGAGGTGCACGATGGTCTGGGCGATCTGCGGGCGGATGCCGGAGATGATGCAGTCGGCGCCCATCAGGCGCGCGGCGGCGATGGTCTTCATCAGGTGCTGGGCCACCAGGGTGTCCACGGTCGGCACGCCGGTGATGTCGATGATGGCGATCGAGGCGCCGGTATCGACGATCTTCTGCAGGATGTTCTCCATCACCACCTGGGTGCGGGCCGAATCCAGGGTGCCGATCAGCGGCAGCGCCAGGATGCCGTTCCACAGCTTGACCACCGGCGTCGACAGCTCCAGCAGCTCCTGCTGCTGCCGCACGATGATCTGGTCCTTGGTCTTCTGGAACACCTCGATAGTGTACAGGCCCAGCTTGTCGAGCAGGGTGCTGATGGTCCAGGACGCCGCTGCGATCGCCTCGGCGTCGCCTTCGAAGCCCTGGCGCAGGCGCCCGAACAGCGCTTGCTTCAGCGAGAAGATGAAGGTTGCGGTTTCGCTCGGGGTCGAGCCCGCCTTGGCGCGGCTGGAGGAGATGTCGGCCAGCAGGTCGCGCACCTCGTCCCAGGAACGGTGGTCGATGTTGTCCAGCTCTCCGCCGCGGGTGGCCGCCGCCAGGGCGCTCAGGAATTGCTGGGTATGGCTACGCAGTTGCTCCCTGGCGCCCGGGCTGCTGCGCACGAGCAGGGCTTCCAGTTGTCCCAGCCACTCGGCTGCGATCGCACCTTGCTGGTCCTGGATCAACTGGCTGATTTGGGTCGCGTAATCCATCGTCGTCATCGTTCCATCCCTATTGTAATAATTGGTTGGCGCCATGCCGCCGGATGCGGGCGGCGGCAAGGCAAATTCTGCAAAATGGCCAACTATATCATTTATGGTCGTCCATACATGACACCATTGAGTAGTTTGCGGAAATAGTTATTTCGGTCTTGAAAATATGCCAAATATGCGCCTATTTTGCCCTTGGCGTCCCGGCTCGTGCGCCAGCGCCACCAGCAGCGGCAGCAGGAGCAGGGTCAGCGCGGTCGAGGACAGGATGCCGCCGATGACCACCGTCGCCAGCGGCCGCTGCACCTCGGCCCCGGTCCCGGTCGCCAGCGCCATCGGCACGAAGCCGAGCGAAGCGACCAGGGCCGTCATCAAGACCGGCCGCAGCCGTCCCAGCGCGCCCTCCTCGATCGCCCGCGCCAGCGGCAAGCCTTCCTCGCGCAGCTTGCGGATAAAGGAGAGCATCACCAGGCCGTTGAGCACCGCCACCCCGGACAGGGCGATGAAGCCGACGGCGGCGGAGATCGACAGCGGAATCCCGCGCAGCCAGAGCGCGAACACGCCGCCGCTCAGGGCGAAGGGGATGCCGGAAAAGACCAGCAGCCCGTCCCTGACGTTGTTGAAGACCAGGTAGAGCAGCATGAACACCAGCGCCAGGGCGGCCGGCACCACCACCTGCAGGCGCCGGGCCGCCGCTTCCAGGTGCTCGAACTGACCGCCCCAGCCGATCCAGTAGCCCGGCGCCGTCCTGACCTGCGCGGCCACCTTGTCCTGCGCCTCGGCCACGAAGGAGCCGATGTCGCGCCCGCGCACATTGGCCGTCACCACCACACGGCGCTTGCCGCCCTCGCGGCTGAACTGGTTCGGGCCCGGCGCCACCTCGAAGGCGGCGATTTCGCCGAGGGTGATGAAACGCCGGGTTTCCCCCGCCCCTGCCGGCAGCGGCACCGGCAGGCGCGCCAGGTAGTCGATGTCGCCGCGCTGCGGATCCGGCAGCCGCACCACGATGCCGAAGCGGCGGTCACCCTCGAACAGGGTGCCGGCCTCCCGTCCGGCGGTGGCGGTCGCGACCAGGTCCTGCACGTCGCCGATGTTCAGGCCCATGCGCGCGGCCCGTTCGCGGTCGACCCGCACCTGCAGCATCGGCAGGCCGGTGGTCTGCTCGACGTTCACCTCGCTCGCGCCCGGCACTCCCCGCAGCACGCCCGCCACCCTGGCCGCGGCCGCGTTCAGGGTGTCGAGGTCGTCGCCGAACACCTTCACCGCCACGTCGCTGCGCACGCCGGAGATCAGTTCGTTCACGCGCAGCTGGATCGGCTGGCTGAACTCGTAGCTGTTGCCGGGCAGGCGCTCGAGGGTTTCCCGGATCGCCGCCAACAGTTCGGCGCGGGTCTTCTTCGGCTTCGGCCAGTCGCGCTCCGGGCGCAGCATGACGATGCCGTCGGCGACGTTCGGCGGCATCGGGTCGGACGCGATTTCGGCGGTGCCGATGCGGGCGAACACGCGCTCGATCTCGGGGAACCGCCGTACCAGTTCAAGCTCGATCTGCTGCTGCATCCTGACCGACTGCGACAGGCTGGTGCCCGGCATGCGCATGGTCAGCACGGCGATGTCGCCCTCGTCCAGGGTCGGCACGAATTCCGTGCCGAGGCGGCTCGCGAGCAGGGTCGAGACGGCCAGCACGATGCCGGCGAAGGCCAGCGCCACCGGTTTGTTCGCCATCGCGTAGCGCAGGGCCGGCTCGTAGGCGCGCCGCGCGGCGTGCATCAGGCGGTTCTCCTTCTCTTCCACCTTCTCGCCGATGAAGAGGGCCACCGCCGCCGGCACGAAGGTGAGCGACAGGATCATCGCGCCCAGCAGCGCGGTGACGACGGTGATCGCCATCGGGTGGAACATCTTGCCCTCGATGCCGGTCAGGGCGAAGATCGGCAGGTAGACGACCATGATGATGAGCTGGCCGAACACCAGCGGCCGGCGCGCCTCGCGCGCGGCCTCGAAGACCTCCTGGAAGCGCTCCTGCAAGGTCAAGGTGCGCCCCAGCCGCGCGTGGGCATGCGACAGCCGGCGCACGCAGTTCTCGACGATGACGACGGCGCCGTCGACGATGATGCCGAAGTCGAGCGCGCCGAGGCTCAGCAGGTTGGCGCTGACCCGGTTCACCACCATGCCCGAGAAGGTGAACAGCATCGCCAGCGGGATCACCATCGCGGTGATCAGGGCGGCGCGGATGTTCCCCAGGAAGGCGAACAGCACGGCCACCACCAGCACCGCGCCCTCGAGCAGGTTGTTGCGCACCGTGGCGATGGCCTTTTCCACCAGCACGGTGCGGTCGTAGACCGTGACCGCCTTCACGCCCGGCGGCAGGGTGCGGTTGATCTCCACCATGCGGCGGTCGACGGCGCGCGACACCTCCCGGCTGTTTTCGCCCATCAGCATGAAGACCGTGCCCAGCACCACCTCCTGGCCGTTTTCGGTCGCTGCCCCGGTGCGCAGTTCGCGCCCGAGCGAGACCGTGGCGACGTCGCGGATGCGCACCGGCATGCCGCGGATGGTCGCCACCACGATGTTGGCGATGTCGTCGCTGGACGCCACCTGGCCGGGGGCGCGCACCAGGTACTGCTCCCCTGCCCGCTCGATATAGCCGGCGCCGACGTTGCCGTTGTTCTTCTCGATGGCGGCCACGATGTCGCCCAGGTCCAGGCCATAGGCGGACAGGGTCGCCATCTCGGGCGCGACCAGGTATTCCTTGTCGAAGCCGCCGATCGAGTTGATCTCGGTGACGCCGGGCACGCTGCGCAGCTGCGGCTTGATGATCCAGTCCTGGATCTCGCGCAGGTCGGAGGGCAGGTAGGGCGAGCCGTCCGGCTTCTTCGCGCCGGGAACGGTTTCCACGGTCCAGGAATAGATCTCGGACAGGCCGGTGGCGATCGGTCCCATGGTCGGGATCACGCCAGCCGGCAGCTGCTCGCGCGCGTCCTGCAGGCGCTGGCCTACCTGCTGGCGCGCGAAGTGGATGTCGGTGCCCTCCTTGAACACGACGGTGACCTGGGACAGGCCATAGCGCGACAGCGAGCGGAAGCTCTCCAGCCGCGGCAGGCCGGCCAGCTGGGCCTCGACCGGGTAGGTGATGCGCTGCTCGGTTTCCAGGGGCGAATACCCAGGCGCGGCCGTGTTGATCTGCACCTGCACATTGGTGACGTCGGGGACGGCGTCGATCGGCAGGCGCCCATAGTTGTAGACGCCCAGCAGGGCCATCGCCAGGACGAAGGCCATGACGAGCCAGCGCTGCGCGATCGCGGCCTGGATGATGCGGTTGAACATGGCGTCTCCTTCAGTCGTGATGGCCGGCTTCGCCCTTGCCCTGTTCGGCCTTGACGCCGAAGGAGCCCGATGCGGCATAGCGTTCGCCCGGCTTCAAGCCGGACACGATCTCGACGAAGCGGTCGTCCGAGCGCCCGGTGGCGACCGGCTGCGCGACAAAACCCTCCGGCACGCGCTTGTAGACCACCTGCCGTCCGTCGACCGTCTGCAGCGCCTCGCGCGCCACCGCCACCGGCACCCGCGCCGCGCCGGTGACAATGTCGACGTTGACTGCCAGGCCCGGGCGCCAGGAGAGGTGCGGATTGGCCAGCACCACGCGCGCCTTGGCCGAGCGCGATTCTTCGCCGATCAGGGCGCTGACAAAACTCACCTTGCCGGGCGCCGTCGTATTCGAGGCGATCGAGCGGATCACGGCATCGGTGCCGACACGGACGATCTCGAGGTCGCGGCTGGGCACGACGACATCGGCCCAGACCTGGGACAGGTCGCTGACCGTGAACACGCGGGTGTCGGCGCCGACCATCTCGCCGAGCACGATGTGCTTCTCGACCACCATGCCGTCGAAGGGCGAACGCACCTGCAGGCGGTTCGACGCTCCCATTGCGCCGCCGGTGCCGAGCGCCTGCAGCGACTGGCGCGCCGCCTGCACGTTGATCTCGAGCTCCTGCAGTTCCTGTTCCGCTTTCAGGTAATCCTGGCGTGCGCCGATCTTCTCCTCCCACAGCGTTTTTTCAACCGCGTAGCTGCTCCTGGCCAGTTCGCGCCGCTTCTCCGCCGTCGCCAGCGCCGCGCGCCGTGCGGCCACCTCGCTGCTTGCGATGACCGCCAGCAGGTCGCCCTTTTTCACCAGCTGGCCCAGGTTGGCCTCGACCTTCTCGACCGCACCTTGCGCGCGCGGGGTGACGTGGGCGGTGCGGTCCTCGTTGAGGGCGATCTGGCCCGGCATGCGGATGAAGGAATCGATCTGGCGCGCTCCAACGCTCAATACCGTGATGCCGCTGCTGGCGACCTGCTCCTCGCTGAAGCGCACGATGCCGTCCTCGGCATGGCCGCCCTGTTTTTCTTCCTGGTGGCCGGCTTCCTCGTGCGTGCCGGCCACGGCCGGGGAGCGGTCCTTGAGAATGACGTAGCCGCTGAATGCGATCGCACAGGCCAGCATGAGGCCGATGATTTTCGTTTGGTGCTTGTTCATGGTTTCTCCTGGGGCGCCGGGCCGACGAGCCGTTCGATGTCGGCCAGCGCGCGGTAGCTCTCCGCTACCGCCTTGAGGTATTGGTGACGCGACTGGACCAGCGTGCGCTGGGCGTCGAGCACGTCGATGAGGCCGAACTTGCCGAGTTCATAGCCGCGGTTGGCGGCCGCATACGCCTGCTCGGCGCCGGGCAGGACCTCGCTCTTGACCAGCGCCGCCTCTTCGCTTGCCGCGGCCAGCTGGCCATGCGCCTGGGCCAGCGCGGCATGCAGGCGCACGCGCTCGGCATCGAGTTCATCGCGCGCCTTGTCCACGCGGCGCAGCGACTCCAGCACCGCCCCGCTGTTGCGGTTGAAGAGCGGCAGCGGCACCGATACGCCGAGCAAGGCGCGCCGTTCCTCCCCCATGCGCTCGTTCGACGACTCGCGCTGGGCGCCGACGATCAGGGTCACGTCGGGCATGCGGCGCGACTCCTCGACCCGCACCAGCGCACTGCGGTGGGCGACGCCGGCCAGGGCGCGGCGCAGGTCCGGCGCGCTTGCCAGGCGCGCCTCCAGCCCGGCCAGCGGCGGGACGGCGGGCGCCTCGATAACGCCAGGCGAAGCGAGAACCAGGGTGGCCGGGTCGCCTCCCCACTGCGCCGCGAGCCGGATCCGGGCCGCGGCCAGCTCGCGCGCCGCCTGGATCGCCTCGATCTGCAGCGAAGACTGCGCGACTTTCGCGCGAGTGGCTTCCAGCGGCGAGGCCTTGCCGGTATCGGCCCGGCGCGCGGCGGCTTGTGTCGCACGTTCCGCCACGGCTACCAGCTCCCTGGCCAGGCGCTGCCGCTCGCCGGCGGCGACGACATCGTAATAAGCGGCGACCGTGTCGGCGCGCACCTGGGCGCGCAGCGCGTCGAGGGCAGCCAGGGCGAGCTCCCGTTCCTGCCTGGCGGCGTCGACGCGGGCGGCCCGCTTGCCGCCGAGTTCGAATGGGATGCCGAGCTGCGCGGTGGTGGTCCGGTTGCTGCGCTCGCGTCCTTCGCGCAGCAGTTCGAGCTCGGGATTGGGCAGCGCACCGGCCTGCCCGATCGCGCCCTCTTGCGCCGCGGCTTCGTTGCCGGCTGCGCGCAGGCCAGGATTGGCCGCCAGCGCCCTGTCGATGGCTGCCGGCAGCGTCAATGGCGCTTCAAGCGCGGATGCGCTGCCAGCGAGCGCGCACGCCGCCAGGGCCAGGCGGATGATGTGGTTCTTCATGATGGTCCGATTCCGTTGCAACGATGTCGACGGCGGGACGATGCGCGCTGCTGCGCGCGAAAGCTGAACGGTCCCGCCCCTTCAGGCGCAGGATGGACGCTTGGGCGGCGGAGGCAGGTCGGGGATGTAGGAGGTGTAAAGCGGGGCGTCGAAGACGGCGTCCGCGAAGGGCTCCGGCGCCGGCAGCAGGGCCGGGGACGCGAGCAGCGCGCCGCCGCAGAAGTGGTGGCAGCAGTCGCAGCCCTCATCAATCGCCAGGGCGCTTCCGTCGTCGTCGCACTGCTGCTGCGCCTGGAGACAGACGTGCTGGGTACGCGCCTTCTCGTCAGGCGCGCAGCAGGCGCCGGACGCCGCCCAGACGAGCTGCAGCGGCATCAGTACCAGCAGGAGCAGGACCAGCAAGCGTTTCATCGAGCGGCGGCAAGGACGGCGTTGTTCATATATGATCGCTATTTAAAACCCTGTAGTCGCTACAGGGTCAAGCACGATGGAGCGGAGCGAGGATGCGATGAAGATAGGCGAACTGGCGGGACGCACGCAGTGCCCGGTGGAGACGATCCGCTACTACGAGCGGATCGGCCTGCTGGCGCCGCCGCAACGGGGCGCCAATAATTACCGCAGCTATGGCGAACGGCATGCCGAGCGCCTGCAGTTCATCCGCCACTGCCGGGCGCTCGACATGGGACTCGAGGAGATCCGCCTCCTCCTCGATGCGCGGGATCAGCCGGATGGCGACTGCACCGACGTCAACGCCCTGCTCGACCGGCACATCGAGCAGGTCGCAGGCAAGATCGCGGAACTGACGGCGCTGGAGCGGCAGCTCAAGCAACTGCGCCGCTGCTGCGTGGCGACGCAGGCCCCGCAGGCCTGCGGCATTCTGCACGCGCTGTCCGAGCACGAGCCCATGCAATAAGCGCCCCGAGGCCGGCGAGCAGGAGCGGCGCCCGGCCGGGGCGGAGTGACGCCCCTGCCGGGACTTGGCCAATCAGCCGCGCTTGGCGGAAGGTGCCCGTGCGCCGCCGAGCGCCACCAGGGCCAGGCCGACCAGCGCCAGCGAGCCTGGTTCCGGCACGTCCTGGGTGGTTTCCACGACACCGATCTCCACGAGTGAATTGTAGGCCACATAGCGCGCGCCGTTGGTGCAAAGAACGTCAGCCTACGATTCTCTAGCCTTGCCCTCCGGACATATTGTCGCACCTCAAGCCGTCGGTGCGACCCATAAAAAAACCGCCAGGCTCACGCACTGGCGGTTTTCATATTAAGCGGCGAACCGCTCAGGCATGACGCAGGATTACTGCGCCGCGCCTTCCACCGGATCGGCAGCCTTCATCGACAGCTTCAGGCGGCCGCGCTCGTCGGTCTCGAGGACCTTCACGCGCACTTGCTGGCCTTCCTTCAGGTAGTCGGCGACGGCGTTGACACGCTCGTTGGCGATCTGCGAGATGTGCAGCAGGCCGTCCTTGCCCGGCATGACTTGCACGATCGCGCCGAAGTCCAGCAGCTTGAGCACGGTGCCGTCGTAGGTCTTGCCCACTTCGACCGATGCGGTCAGCTCTTCGATGCGGCGCTTGGCTTCCTGGCCGGCGGCGGCGTCGACCGACGCGATGGTCACGATGCCTTCGTCGGTGATGTCGATCTGGGTGCCGGTTTCTTCGGTCAGCGCGCGGATGACGGCGCCGCCCTTGCCGATCACGTCACGGATCTTTTCCGGGTTGATGCGGATGGTGATCAGGCGCGGTGCGAAGTCCGACAGCTCGGTCTTCACGCTCGGCACGGCCTTCTGCATCTCGCCCAGGATGTGCTGGCGGGCTTCCTTGGCTTGCGCCAGCGCCACCTGCATGATTTCCTTGGTGATGCCCTGGATCTTGATGTCCATCTGCAGGGCGGTGATGCCTGCCGGGGTGCCGGCGACCTTGAAGTCCATGTCGCCCAGGTGGTCTTCGTCACCCAGGATGTCGGTCAGGACGGCGAACTTGCCGCCTTCCTTGATCAGGCCCATGGCGATGCCAGCGACGTGCGCCTTCATCGGCACGCCGGCGTCCATCAGTGCCAGGCAGCCGCCGCAGACCGAAGCCATCGACGAGGAGCCGTTCGACTCGGTGATTTCCGAGACCAGGCGCACCGAGTAGCTGAACTCTTCCGCCGACGGCAGCGCAGCGACCAGCGCGCGCTTGGCCAGGCGGCCGTGGCCGACTTCGCGGCGCTTCGGGGTGCCCACGCGACCGGTTTCGCCGGTGGCGAACGGAGGCATGTTGTAGTGCATCATGAAGTCGTCGGTGTACTCGCCCATCAGCGCGTCGATCTTCTGGCTGTCGCGCGCGGTGCCGAGGGTGGCGACCACGAGTGCCTGGGTTTCGCCGCGGGTGAACAGGGCCGAGCCGTGGGTACGCGGCAGCACGCTGGTGCGGATCGCGATCGGACGCACGGTGCGGGTGTCGCGGCCGTCGATGCGCGGCTCGCCGTTCAGGATCTGCGAACGCACGACCTTGGCTTCCATGTCGAACAGGATGTTGCCGACTTCGGCCGCATCGGCTGCGACGCCCTGGGTCGCCAGGCCGGCCATCACTTCGGCCGAGATCGACTTCAGCTTCTGCTGGCGCGCCGATTTTTCGCGGGTCTGGTAGGCATCGCGGATCTTCTCGGCGGCCAGGTCGCTCACGCGGGCGATCAGTTCTTCGTTCTTCGGCGCCGGGCTCCACTCGACTTCCGGCTTGCCGCCTTCGGCCACCAGGTCGTGGATCGCGTCGATGACGGCCTTCATCTGGTCGTGGCCGAAGACGACCGCGCCCAGCATGACTTCTTCCGACAGTTGCTGCGCTTCCGATTCCACCATCAGCACGGCGGTTTCGGTGCCGGCCACGACCAGGTCCATCTGCGAGGTCTTGAGCTGGGTGGTGGTCGGGTTCAGGATGTACTGGCCGTTCGCGTAGCCGACGCGCGCTGCGCCGATCGGGCCGTTGAACGGGATGCCGGCGATGCACAGCGCAGCCGAGGCGCCGATCATCGACGGGATGTCCGGGTCGATCTCAGGGTTGACCGACAGGACGTGGATGATGATCTGGACTTCGTTCAGGTAGCCTTCCGGGAACAGCGGGCGGATCGGACGGTCGATCAGGCGCGAGGTCAGGGTCTCTTTTTCCGAAGGACGGCCTTCGCGCTTGAAGAAGCCGCCCGGGATCTTACCGGCTGCGTACGTTTTCTCCATGTAGTCGACGGTCAGCGGGAAGAAATCCTGGCCCGGCTTGGCGTCCTTCTTGGCGACCACGGTGGCCAGGATGACGGTGTCTTCGACCGACACGACGACGGCGCCGCTTGCCTGGCGCGCGATTTCACCCGTCTCCAGGGTGACCGTGTGTTGACCGTACTGGAAGGTTTTCGTAACTTTGTTAAACATGGGTAATCCCTTTCATTTTGCCGACAGATTTTCAGGAGCTGTCGTTCACCTCACCACGGACGGAATGTTTCCGTCATTGCTACAACAACAAAACAGCTAAAACAAAAAATGCCCGCGACAGGTATCTGGCGCAGGCATTTCGTGACTAAATCGTCTTGACCAACGATTACTTACGCAGGCCGAGCTTGGCGATCAGGTCGCGGTAACGGTTCGCGTCTTTGCGCTTCAGGTAAGCCAGCAGGCTCTTACGACGGTTAACCATCATGATCAGGCCACGACGCGAGTGGTGATCTTTCTGGTGTGCCTTGAAGTGGCCGTTCAGCTCGTTGATGCGGGCGGTCAGCAGTGCAACCTGGACTTCCGGCGAACCGGTATCGTTCTGGCCACGTGCGTTGTCCGCGATGATCGCGGCTTTGTTGATGTTTTCTACGGTCATGATGTTACCTTTCACATGCGGTACATGAGTCGAAACCCAGCGTACCGTGATTGTTTAAAGACCTGTCCAAAACGGACAGACCCGCCAGTATAGGGGAAAACCCGGCGTGCGGCCACTGTTTGCGTCGCCTGGATGGTGCATCATGGAGTTTTTCGGGCTGTATGAGGGCCAAGTCATGGATAAATTGATCAGAATTACAACACTCGTCACCGCGATGCTGCTCGGCGGCTGCGCCGGGATGCTTCGCCAGGCGCCCACCATCGGCGACTCGGCCGAAGTCGTCCAGCAGAAGATGGGCGCCCCGACCGCCATCTACGGCGCCGGGCACGACCGCATCTTCGAATACGCCACCGGACCGATGGGCCAGCAGACCTGGATGGCGCGCATTGGCGCGGACGGGCGGCTGGTGTCCTACGAGCAGGTGCTGACCAGCGAGAAGTTCGCCACCGTCAAGATCGATTCGGCGGACAAGGAAGAAGTCTTGCGCACCGTCGGGCGCCCGGCCGAGACCTCGCGCGTGGCGCTGCGCAACTATGAGGTCTGGTCCTATCGCTACAAGGAAGCCGGAGTATGGAATTCGCTGATGCACGTGCACTTCGACCAGCAGGGTGTGGTGCGGCAGATGATGAACGGGCCCGATCCGATGTACGAGCCGAAGGAGCGCATGGGCTGGTAGCTTGAGCGGCCAATAAATAAACAAATTTGTTTACTTATTGAGGAGTTCTTCGTATGATGCCTCATCGCCAACACCTGGGCCGGGGTTCATATGAAGCATGGTTTATTGATCGGTAGCGCCTGCCTGCTGGCGCTGCTGTCCACGGTCGGGGCCTCGGTCGCCTATCCGCTGCTGCCGCCGCTGTTCGCCGGCGACGCGCCGAACGGGCTCAACGCCTTCCTCGGCCTGCCGCCCAAGCTCCTGTTCGGCGTCGCCCTGATGGTCAACCCGGTCGGCCTGCTGATCGGCAGCGCCATCCTGGGCCCGGCCTCGGACGTGATCGGACGCCGCCGCCTGCTGCTGCTGACGACCTTCGGCGCCGCGGCCGGGCACCTGCTCACGGCCTATGCCCTGCTGATCCAGTCCTACCCCCTGCTCGTCGGCGCCCGCTTCGCCACCGGCCTCATGGAAGGCAACACGGCCATCCTGCGCGCCCTGCTCGCCGAGCGCCTGCAGGGACAGCTGCGCAACCACGCGCTGTCCTGGCTGAACGGCGCCTTCAACCTCGGCTGGCTGGCCGGCCCGCTGCTGTCGGGCCTGAGCGCCCACTACAGCGTGACGCTGCCCTTCTACGTGGCGGCCGGCGGCCTGCTGCTGGGCGCCCTGCTCTCCTCGCTGGCGCTGGCGCTGGCGCCCGAGGCGCGCACGGCGGCGGCCCATGCCGAAAGCTGGGCGAGCACCATGCGCAAGCGCCATGCCTTCACCCTGCTGCGCCACTCGCCGCTGCGCATGCTCTTCCTCATCCACTTCAGCTACGCCTGCGGGGTCACCGCCTTCTACAGCTTCTTCCCGATGTGGCTGGTCGAAGTCGGCCGCTATGACGCCGCCGGCATCGCTTTCGTGAACATGGCCATGTGCGGCCTGATGGCCTTCACGGCGCTGTTCGCGGGGCGGGCAAGCAGCCTCGATCCGCGCCAGCGCGTGGCCGGCCAGGCCGGCGCGGTGGCGCTGGCGATCATCTGCGTGGGATTGGGCAACCTGTGGGTCGGCATGGCCGCCATCGTGCTGTTCGGCCTGCCGCACGCTTTTTATAACGCGACCATCCAGTCCTGGTCGGTCGACCAGTTCGCGCACCACGGGCAAGGCTCGGTGATGGGCCTGCTCTCCACGACCTTCTGCCTCGCGAACGTCGTGATGGCGCTGGGCGGCGCGCTGCTGGCGCTGGTCGACACGCGCCTGGTGCTGGTGGCCGGCGGCCTCTTCGCCGCCACCGGCGCCTTCGCGATGCGGCGCTGGAGCCGCCAACCCGCCCCCATCGAAAGCCACGCCGCATGAATACCTTCGACCAGATCCTGATGCTCCTGAAGACGCGCGGTCCGCAGACCGCGCAAACCCTGGCCGAGGTCCTGCACCTGACCTCGATGGCCGCACGGCGCCAGCTGGAAGCCGCGCAGGAAAAGGGCCTGGTGGCGTCGGAGGACACACCCGGCAAGGTGGGCCGCCCGGTGCGCCGCTGGCGCCTGACGGACCTGGGCCACGCGCGCTTCCCGGACCGCCATGCCGCGCTGACGCTCGACCTGATCGGGCAGGTGCGCATGCTGTTCGGAGAAGAAGCGATCGACCGCATGATCGACGCACGCGAAGCCGCCAGCGAAGCGGCCTACCGCAACGCCATCGACACCGACGCGCCGCTGGTCCAGCGCGCCGCGGCGCTGGCGGTCATGCGCGAAGCCGAGGGGTATATGGCCGAGGCCCAGGCGCAGGAGGACGGCAGCGTGCTGCTGGTCGAGAACCACTGCCCGATCTGCGCCGCGGCGCGCGCCTGCCAGAATTTCTGCCGATCGGAACTCGATGTGTTCCGGCGCGTGCTGGGGCCGGATGCCCAGGTCGAGCGCGTCGAGCACCAGCTGGCCGGCGCGCGGCGCTGCGCCTACCGCATCGTGCCGATCGCGGTCACGCCATCGGCTGGCGGATGACGGTCTTCCACCGGGACGGGTCGCCGCGGCGAATGTCGCTCAGGTAGATCTCGTGGTGCTTGCCCGCCAGGGCGCCGCGCTCCTCGATGAAGGCGTGGACGCGCGCAATGGTCGGCCCCTCTTCGCTGAACGGTCCGACGTGCAGGACCTGGGCGCAGCGCCCCTCGTGGAAGGTTTCCAGGCGCAGCGCGTCGAGCGCAGGCAAGCGCTTCTTTTCACCTACCTGTGCAAGCGCCGCGTGGATCACGGAATCCTCGACGAGGTCCGGCTGGTTGATCATCATCGTCCACTTCCATTGCGTGCGGTCGTTGGAGATGAAGGACGAGAGGTCGTCGGCCCACCACAGCCCCTCCAGCGGCATGACGGCGTAGTCGATGGCCGCCGGACCTTTTTTCAGCATGAATTTGGCCGTGTACGACACGGAGAACAGGGCTTCCACCGCCCGGGCGTAGGCCGGGGAGGTGTTCGGGTCGCCCTCACCGTCGATCATCAGGAAGCGCAGGGGCGGCACATCCACCTGCACCACCTCCTTCGCCCTTGGCCGGTACAGGTGCTTCAGCTCCCGCCTGAAATCGATCTTCGCCACGTCCACCCTAGCGGCGCACGCCGCCGGTATCGTCGTCGTCATCCAGCGGAATGATGCTGACCGGCTTGCCCTTGGCCGCGCGATACGCAAACACGGCGTAGCCGGACAGGCCGTAGATCACGAAGATCGGCCACAGCACCTTGGGCGGGTCGATCGCCACCAGCGCGAAGCCGAGGGCGATCAGGAACACCACGATGAAGGGCACCGACTTGCGGAAGTTGATGTCCTTGAAGCTGTAGAAGGGCACGTTCGACACCATGGTCAGGCCGGCGAACACGGCAATCGCCCAGCTGACCCAGTCGACCTGGCGCGAGCTCACGTTGATGTCCGGGTCGGTCATCATCATGATGAAGCCGACCACCAGGGCGGCGGCGGCGGGGCTCGGCAAGCCCTGGAAGAAACGCTTGTCGACCACCTGGATATTGGTGTTGAAGCGGGCCAGGCGCAGCGCGGCGCCGGCGCAGTAGATGAAGGCCGCGATCCAGCCGAGCTTGCCCAGGCCGCGCAGCGACCATTCATAGATCACCAGGGCCGGGGCGGCGCCGAAGGACACCATGTCGGACAGCGAGTCGTACTGGGCGCCGAATTCGGACTGGGTATTGGTCAGGCGGGCGATGCGCCCATCCAGGCCATCGAGGACCATGGCGATGAACACGGCCCAGCAGGCGTGTTCGAAGCGCTGGTTCATCGCCATCACGATCGCGTAGAAGCCACAGAACAGCGCACCGGTGGTGAAAGCGTTGGGGAGCAGGTAGATGCCACGCCCGCGCTCGCCTTCCAGGCGGTCTTCCGCCCTCCTCCCAAAACGTTTCAAACGGGAAAAACGGGGCGATTTCGGCGCTGCGCCTGGCGTCCTGCGTCGTGGAAAGGTTGGCATAGGGGTCCGTGTCAGTAATACAGTTAGCTGCATTATAGAGGCGCGGACCCCTCGTTAGCGAATCGCTACTGTTGCGTGAACATTATTTGAAGCGAACCTTGCCGACCAGACGCATCTGAAGGGTGGTTTCGCCCGGTTCGAAGCTCGGTTCCGGAACCTCGTCCGCCATCTCGCGCTTGGCGCTCATGCGCATCATCTGCGGGGCGGCCGCGGCCTGGGCGTCGCCCGCATAGTTGCCGGAACCCTCGAAGTCGACCGTATCGAGCACGGCTTCCTGGGGCTGGCGGCCCATCGCGCGGGCGATCGAGACGATGCGCTCGTTCAGGTTGCGATAAGTCGCGGCGATGCGCTGGTCGTCCAGGCGCTTTTCCAGTTCCGGGCTCAGGCCGAAGTTCACACCATTGATTTGCAGGACTTTCTGCGCGGCAGCAGCGGTCTTCGGCAGCTCGGCCAGGTTCTTCGTCTTGACTTCCAGGTACTGCCCGACGCGCCAGGCGATCGGCACCGGCTTCGTGGCGGCGCGCGTAGCAGGCTGGGGCATCGGCGGCACTTCCGGGTAGACCGGATAGGTGTAGTAGCCCATGGTCTTCAGCTCGGCCTGCGGGTCGGCGCGGCGCACGATCTCCGTGCCTTCCTTCATCTTGCGGTTCACGCGTGCGGCGGCGGCGGCCTTGTCCTTGTCGTGTTCCTCGACAGCGAACATCATGGTCGCCTGGTCGTTGGCGTGCTTGATCTCGCCGAAGGCGGGGACCACGACGAGGGTGCCGGTGGTGGCCGGGGCGGCGGCCTGGGTCTGGGCCTGGACCTGGGCCTGCGCCTGGAAAGCCAGCACCAGGGCTGCGGCGACGAGGGATTTCGAAAGTTTCATTGTTGTTCTCCAGTATGTATGACGAATGTCGACGTCACTTATACGATACCGGGCTTGGGACATCTATCGTGATTTTGTAATGAACAGTTGCAAAACACCAAGCCGCGTAACAGCTGTCTTGAATTGTCTCGGCGCGATTGCAATTGATTACATGGCGTGGGTCGGATCCTCGAAGCCCGGCAGGGAGCGGATCCGTTCGACCGCGAAATCGCAAGCAATTGCTCGCGCTGGCGCCGGTCGAGATGCCTTACGCGCGCCAGCCACCTCCTGAAGCCCGCCGCCTGCATTGCCGCCTCCGCTATCGACCGGGATGGCAATCAGACAGCGAATTAGCTCGACAGTTCACCCTGACCCAACAGCCAATGGTGACAGCGCCATGCAAAAAGGCGGCAAGCGCCTGCACAGCGCTTGCCGCCCTCCGGGATGACACAGGAAGCTTAGTTCTTCGACTGGTCCACCAGCTTGTTCTTCGCGATCCACGGCATCATCGCACGCAGCTTGGCGCCGACTTCCTCGATCTGGTGCTCGCTGGTCAGGCGGCGGCGCGAGATCAGGGTCGGGGCGCCGGCCTTGTTCTCGAGGATGAAGCTCTTCGCGTATTCGCCGGTCTGGATGTCCTTCAGGCACTGGCGCATCGCGTCCTTGGTCGCCGAGGTGACGACCTTCGGGCCGGTGACGTACTCGCCATACTCGGCGTTGTTCGAGATCGAGTAGTTCATGTTGGCGATGCCGCCTTCGTAGATCAGGTCGACGATCAGCTTCAGTTCGTGCAGGCACTCGAAGTAGGCCATCTCCGGCGCGTAGCCCGCTTCCACCAGGGTCTCGAAGCCGGCCTTGATCAGTTCGACGGCGCCGCCGCACAGCACGGCCTGTTCGCCGAACAGGTCGGTCTCGGTCTCTTCGCGGAAATTGGTCTCGATGATGCCGGCGCGGCCGCCGCCGTTGGCCATGGCATAGGACAGCGCGATGTCGCGCGCGGCGCCCGATTTGTCCTGGTAGACGGCGACCAGGTGCGGCACGCCGCCACCCTGGCGGTAGGTGCCGCGCACGGTGTGGCCCGGGGCTTTCGGAGCGATCATGATGACGTCGAGGTCGGCGCGCGGCACCACCTGGCCATAGTGGACATTGAAGCCGTGGGCGAAGGCCAGTGCGGCGCCCTGTTTGGCGTTCGGTTCGACGTTGTTCTTGTAGACCTCGGCGATGTTCTCGTCCGGCAGCAGGATCATGATGACGTCGGCGTTCTTCACCGCTTCGTCCACTTCGGCGACCTTCAGGCCGGCCGCTTCGACCTTGTTCCAGGAAGCGCCGCCGCGGCGCAGGCCGACGGTGACGTTCACGCCGGATTCGGAGAGGTTCTGGGCGTGGGCGTGGCCCTGCGAGCCGTAGCCGATGATGGCGACGTTCTTGCCTTTGATGAGGGAGAGGTCGCAGTCTTTGTCGTAGAACACTTTCATGGTCATTCCTTTAAATTTTAATATTGTGTGGGTAGGCTGGCGCTGCTTGAACGCGTGGGCGGGGGACCGCCCACCCTACAAATGCGATGTATCGTCAAACCTTGAGAATCCGTTCGCCGCGGCCGATACCGGAGCCGCCGGTACGGACGGTCTCGAGGATGGAGGCGCGGTCGATGGCGTCGATGAAGGCGTCGAGCTTGCTCTTGGCGCCGGTCAGCTCGATCGTGTAGGTCTTCTCGGTCACGTCGATGATGCGGCCGCGGAAGATGTCGGCGGTGCGTTTCATCTCTTCGCGTTCCTTGCCGACCGCCCGCACCTTGATGAGCATGAGTTCGCGCTCGATGTGCTGGCCCTCGGTGAGGTCGACCACCTTCACCACCTCGATCAGGCGGTTCAGGTGCTTGGTGATCTGCTCGATGATGTCGTCCGAGCCGCTGGTGACGATGGTCATGCGCGACAGGGTCGCGTCTTCGGTCGGCGCCACGGTCAGGGTTTCGATGTTGTAGCCGCGCGCCGAGAACAGGCCGACCACGCGCGACAGCGCGCCGGCTTCGTTCTCGAGGAGGACGGAAATGATGTGTCGCATTACAGGTCCTCCGAGCCGAGCAGCATTTCAGACAGGCCGGAACCCGCCTTGACCATCGGCCAGACGTTCTCGCTCTGGTCGGTGATGAAGTTCATGAACACCAGCCTGTCCTTCATGGCGAAGGCCTCGCGCAGCGAACCCTCGACGTCGTTCGGGTTCTCGATGCGCATGCCGACGTGGCCATAGGCCTCGGCCAGCTTCTCGAAGTCCGGCAGCGAATCCATATACGACTCGGAATAGCGCGAGCCGTAGTCGATCTGCTGCCACTGGCGCACCATGCCGAGGAAGCGGTTGTTCAGCAGGATGATCTTCGGCGTCAGGTGGTACTGCTTGCAGGTCGCGAGCTCCTGGATGCACATCTGGATCGAGCCTTCGCCGGTCACGCAGGCCACGGTCGCATCCGGGTTCGCCATCTGCACGCCCATCGCATACGGCAGGCCGACGCCCATGGTGCCCAGGCCGCCCGAGTTGATCCAGCGGCGCGGCTTGTCGAAGCCATAGTACTGCGCGGCCCACATCTGGTGCTGGCCGACGTCCGAGGTGATGAAGGCGTCGCCGTTCGTCACCTTGTGCAGCTGCTCGATCACCGACTGCGGCTTGATGACCTCGTTCGAACCCGGATAGGCCAGGCAGTCGCGGCCGCGCCATTCGGCGATCTGCTTCCACCAGGTCTGCAGTGCATGCGTCTGCGGCTGCGCCGTGGAAGCGTCCAGCTGCGACAGCAGCTCGACCAGCACGTCCTTGACGTTGCCGACGATCGGGATGTCGACCTTCACGCGCTTCGAGATCGACGAAGGGTCGATGTCGATGTGGATGATCTTGCGCGGGTTGGAAGCGAAGTGCTTCGGGTTGCCGATCACGCGGTCGTCGAAACGGGCGCCGATGGCGATCAGGACGTCGCAGTTCTGCATCGCCATGTTCGCTTCGTAGGTTCCGTGCATGCCCGGCATGCCGACGAAATGCGGGCTCGAGGAGCGCGAAGCGCCCAGGCCCATCAGGGTATTCGTCACCGGGAAGCCGGTCTTCTCGACCAGGCGGTTCAGCTCATTGGAGGCGTTGGCCAGGATGACGCCGCCGCCCGCATAGATCATCGGGCGTTCGGCGCCCTGCAGCAGCTGCACGGCCTTGCGGATCTGGCCCGCGTGGCCCTTGTCGACCGGCTTGTACGAACGCATCTCGATCTCGCGAGGGTAGTCGTACACACACTTGTGCATGCTGATGTCCTTCGGGATGTCGACCAGCACGGGGCCGGGACGGCCGGTGCGGGCGATGTAGAAGGCTTTCTTGATGGTCGAGGCCAGGTCCTTGACGTCCTTGACCAGGAAGTTGTGCTTGACCACCGGGCGGGTGATGCCGACGGTATCGCATTCCTGGAAGGCATCCTGGCCGATCGCATGGCTCGGCACCTGGCCGGTGATGACGACCATCGGGATCGAGTCCATATAGGCCGTGGACAGGCCGGTGACGGCATTGGTCACGCCCGGACCGGAGGTCACGAGGGCGACGCCGACGGTGTTGGAGCTGCGGGAATAGGCGTCGGCGGCATGCACCGCGGCCTGTTCGTGGCGGACGAGAACGTGCTGGAACTTGTCCTGCTTGAAGATCGCGTCGTAGATGTAGAGGACTGCCCCGCCGGGATAACCGAAGACGTGCTTGACGCCCTCTTCCGCGAGACAACGCACCACGATTTCAGCGCCCGTGATCGGGGCTGATGTTTCGTTACTCATGTTCATTCCTTTCAAGACCCAATGGGAGTTTGATCGGATGCCCGTTCCTAACGAGGTGCGACTGCCGCAACAACCCTCATGCTTCCCTTCTCTCTGCGTGGCACGTCCGTGGTTCAGGTCGCCGTAGGGACCTTACGCACGAGCGCTGGGCGCAACTCGTTCGGCTTGAGTGTTTGTTGGCGGTGGGACGCATCTCTCGCGCTTGTGGCGCGGGTCGGAGCAAACTGCCTACAAATGAAAGCGCGTCATTCCGGAATGGGCGTGTGGGCCTGGACCGGATGACTTGGGAGCTTCGGGGGTGCAAAGCGTTGGAACACATTACTGCGTTGCACCATTTTGGTCAAGCCTTCAATGTAATAATTTACAGGCGGTCCAAAACGGTGCGTTCCGGGAAGGGTGTCAGCGCTGCATGCCCCAACGGCGGACGGTCAGGCGTTCGAGGGTCTGGAACACGAAGTGCTCCACGCTAAGGCCGATGAGGATGACGGCGGCGAGGCCGGCGAAGACTTTATCGGTAAAGAGCTCGTTGCGGCTCTGGAAGATGTACCAGCCCAGCCCGCCCTGCCCCGAGGTGCTGCCAAAAACCAGCTCGGCCGCGATCAGGGTGCGCCAGGCGAAGGCCCAGCCGATCTTCAGGCCGGACAGGATACTCGGCAGTGCGGCCGGTATCAGGATCTGCAGCACCATGCGCAGGCCACCGAGCCCATAGTTGCGCCCAGCCATGCGCAGGGTATCCGGCACCGAGCGGAAGCCCGCGGTGGCGTTCAAGGTCAGCGGCCACAGCACGGAATGCACGAGCACCATCAGCAAACTGCCCTTGCCCAGGCCGAACCACAGCAGCGCCAGCGGCAGCAGCGCAATCGCCGGCAGCGGGTTGAACATCGAGGTCAGCGTATCGATCAGCTCGCGGCCGGGCTTGCTCGAAACAGCGAGCCAGGTCAGCAGGAAGGACCCGATCACGCCGAGCACGAAGCCCTGGGTCAAGATCTTCAGCGACACACTGACGTACCCCCACAGCTCCCCCGAAGCGACGCCCTCGGCGAATGCCTTGCCGGTCTGGATCGCGCCGGGCAGCAGCAGATCGTTGTCGAAGTAGCGCGCCAGCAGTTCCCAGACGATGGCGATCACCGCCAGCATGCCGAGCTTGCGCAGCCAGGCAAGATCAGGCAACGCCGTCTTGGCTGCAGGAATAGCCGGTGACGCTGGCGCCAGCTCCAGGATGTATTCGGGACGGATCGGCGGATTATTCATTGACGACTTTCGTAGGGGTGCGTTGGACCAGTGGACCAACGCACGCTCCGCCGACCGCGCGGTCAACTCCCGCATGCTCCGCCTGACCACCAAACAACAAGCCATGAATCCTCTGCGTCGCCGCCTGAAACTCGCTACTGCCCGCGCTCGCCAGACTGAACTGATGGCTATTCAACTCCGCCCTCACCCTCCCCGGATGCGGCGACAACAACAAAATCCGGTTCCCCACCACCAGCGCCTCTTCGATCGAGTGCGTCACGAACAGCATCGTGAACCCGATCCCGTCCCATAGCGCTTGCAGCTCTTCCTGCATCGTCCTTCGCGTCAAGGCATCGAGCGCCGCAAACGGCTCATCCATCAACAGCACTTCCGGCTGCATCGCCAGCGCCCGCGCAATCGCCACGCGCGCCTTCATCCCGCCCGACAAGGTATGCGGATAGGCATCGGCAAACCTTGCCAGCCCCACTTTGCCCAGCCAGTGCCGCGCCCGCTGATCCGCCTCCTTGCGCTTCACGCCACCGGCCAGCAGCGGGAACATGACGTTCTCCCGCACCGTCTTCCAGGGCGGCAGCTGGTCGAATTCCTGGAACACGACGATCCGGTCCGGCCCCGGCCTGCTGATCGCCTTTCCGCCCAGGGTCAGGCTCCCCGCCTGCGGTGCAATGAAGCCGCCCACCGCCTTCAGCAAGGTCGACTTGCCGCAGCCCGACGGCCCCAGCAGCACGAAGCGATCGCCCCGATGTACCTCGAAACTCACGTCCTCGGTCGCGCGCACGACACCATGCTCGCCCTTGTACTCGAGCGTGACGTGCTCCGCGCGCAGCAGCGGCCCGGGCGATGGCGGTGGAACCAGAATGAGCGGATTCAAATTAGGCGGGCTCATGCTCAGCTCCCCTTCTCCAGCGCCGGGTGCACGAAGAAGTAATCGCGCCAGCTCGCCGGCTTGGTCTTGATTGCCCCGACCTCGTGCAGGAACTGCCCCAGCACCAGGGTGTTCTGCGGCGCCACCTTGAACTGCACCTGCGGATTCCTGATCACCTTGATCAACAGCGCCCGGTCGATATTGCCCTTGTTCATCCGCAAGTAGGCATCCGCCGCTGCTTCCGGGTTCGTGGACGCCAGCTGCGCCGCTTCGCTCAGCGCATCGATGAAGGCCCGGTAGGTCTTCGGATTCTCCTTGACGTACTTCTCGGTCGCATACAGCACCGTGGCCGAGCTCGGCCCGCCCAGCACGTCATAGGAATTCAGCACGATCTTCGCCTGCGGATTGCCGGCCAGCTCCTGCTCCTGGAACGGTGGATTGCCGAAGTGGGCATTCAGCTCGGTCTTGCCGGCAATGAGGGCGGCCGCGGCGTCCGGGTGCGGCACCGTCTGCGTGATCGGGTCGAGTTTCTTGAACGCCGCTTTGCCCCACTGCTTGGCCGCCGCCATCTGCAGAATGCGCGCCTGCACGGAGACCGTCACGGCCGGCAGCGCGATCCGGTCCTTCTGACTGAAGTCCGCGATGGTCTTCACCGCCGGGTTGGTGCTGACCAGGTAATACGGGAAATTGCCAAGGGACGCCACCGCGCGCACGTTCTGGCGCCCGGCCGTACGGTCCCAGATCGTGAACAGCGGACCGAGTCCGGCGCCGGCCACGTCGATCGAGTTGGAGAGCAGCGCATCGTTGACCGCCGCGCCACCCGAGAGCTTGACCCAGTCGACGTCGATGTCCACGCCCTGCTTCTTGCCGTGCTTCTCGATCAGCTTCTGGTCCTGCGCCACGTTGAGCAGCAGGTAGACGATGCCGAACTGCTCGGCGATGCGGATCCTGCCTTCCGCCTGGGCGGTCCCGGACACACCCAGGGCCAGCGCGACGGCCGCAGCCGCGAATTTCATCTTGATCATGGTTGCCTTATGGTCAGAACGGGACGTCGCCCTCGATGGTGGTGCGGTAGAGCTTGCGACGCTGCTCCTGGGGGAATGGCGTGGCCAGGTGCAACAGCGAGCGGTTGTCCCAGAATACGAGGTCGTTCGGCTGCCACCCGTGGCGGTAGACGAATTCGGGGCGGGTGCTGTGCTCGAACAGGATGTCGAGCAATTCGCGGCTGCGCTCCTCCGGCACGCCCAGGATGCGTGTGGTGAAGTGCTCGCTCACGAACAGCGCGCGGCGCGCCGTCTCCGGGTGGGTGCGCACCACCGGGTGCACGGCCGGCACCACTTCGTCGATCTGCTCCTGCGTCAGCTTGGGGCGCCAGGGATTGCGCTGGCGCAGCTCCTCGTAGCGCGCCAGGTAGCTGTGCTCGGCGCTCAGGCCCGCGATCTCGCGCTTGAGCTTCGAGGGCAGGCTTTCGTAGGCCGCGTGCTGGTTGGCGAACAGGGTGTCCCCTCCCTCGTCCGGCAATTCCTGGGCGTGCAGCATCGAGCCCAGGCTCGGCACCGCTTTATAGGACAGGTCCGAATGCCAGAAGTGGCCGGCGTCGCCCAGGCCGATCGGCTCGCCGTTCTCGCGGATGTTCGAGATCACCAGCACTTCCGGCGCCTCGGGCAGCTGGAACTGGCGCAGCACGTGGATCTGCAACTGGCCGAAGCGGCGGCTGAAGTCGACCTGCTGCTGCGGCGTGAACGTCTGGTCGCGGAAGACCAGCACATGGTGTTCCAGGTGGGCGCGGTGCAGGCGGTCGAAATCGTCGATGCTCAGGGGACGGGCCAGGTCGAGGCCGAGCACCTCGGCGCCGAGCGGCTGGTTCACGAAAGCACGGATGTCGAAATCCTGGCGGGTCGAATCGAGCGGCATGGTGACAAGGGAAGCGTTGATCGTTTTTCCAGCATATCGACGCACAAAGGGCGCAACAACGAATCATTTCGACTAACTTCATGCACTTTTTGCAGGCGGGCCCAGGCCTCGAAAAGGCCTCGCTGCGCGATTTGGATGCGCGCGCCAAGGTTTTTTGCTAGCATTCGTCAGTTTTCCTCACGGCATTCGCACCACACGCCCTTTCAACCACGCATGGCCACTGACAAAGAACTCAACGACTTCCTCGAGAATGTCGAACGGCGTGCGTTCAAGCAGGCGGTGTATGCGGTCCGCAAGGACGAATCGGCCCTCGACATCGTCCAGGATGCGATGATCAAGCTGGCCGAGAAATACGGCGACAAGCCTGCCGCCGAGCTGCCGATGCTATTCCAGCGCATCCTGCAGACCACCATCCTCGACTACTTCCGCCGCGAAAAGGTTCGCAATACCTGGATCAGCCTCTTCTCGGGCTTCAGCCGGCCGGATGGGGAGGACGAGGAGTTTGATATACTTTCCTCGTACGAAGCGGAGGAAGGGACGGCTGCTGCGGAGTCGAGCGCGGACCAGTTCGAACGCGCGCAAACCTTGCGCCTGATCGAAGAGGAAGTAGAAAAGCTCCCCGCGCGTCAACGGGAAGCCTTCCTCATGCGTTACTGGCAGGACATGGACGTGGCCGAGACGGCCGAAGCGATGGGATGCTCGGAGGGAAGCGTCAAGACGCATTGCTCACGAGCAACCCACACCCTCGCCGCGGCGCTCAAGGCCAAGGGAATCAAGCTATGAACACGGACGACATCAACCTCGCGTACAAGATACGCCATGCCCTGAACGAGAACCTCGACGCACTGCCGGCTTCGACGACCGACCGGCTGGCGGCGGCGCGCGCGGCCGCCCTGGCGCGCAAGAAGCCCGATGCGGCGCCCGCACAGCCGGGCAAGCGTCCGCTGTTCGATTTCAACGCCCTGTTCACCGGCCCCGCCCTGGCGCGCCTGGGCGTGGCGATCCCGATGCTGGCCCTGGTCATCGGCATGGGCGGTGTCTACCAGTATGAGCAACAGCAGCGCATCGCCGCCCTGGCCGACATCGACGCGGCCGTGCTGGCCGACGAGCTGCCGCTGACCGCGTACCTCGACCACGGTTTCAACGCCTACGTGGAGTCGCAGCAGCGCAAGCAATGACGAAGCCCGCTCAGAAGCCCCGACTCGCCGTTGTTGCAACTGCGGCAGCGGTCTTGATTGCCGGGGCCGCGACCTGGGCGGTCTACAACCGGTCCGCATCGACGCCGCCCAGCGCGGCCAGCGTCAATCCGGCGGACGCCACGGCGGTCGGCGCCAAGCCGGTCGCCAAGACCCTCGACAAACCCCTCTGGCGCGAACTGTCGCGCAAGCAGCAGGCGGCGCTCGCCCCCCTGAAACCCGAGTGGGACCAGCTGGAAGGCATGCGCAAGCGCCGCTGGCTCGAACTGTCCGCGCGCTTCGCCTCCATGAGCCCCGCCGAGCAAGAGCGCGTGCACGACCGGATGCGCGAATGGATGCGCCTGACGCCCGAGCAGCGCAACCTCGCCCGCGAAAACTTCAACAAGACCCGCAGGCTCGATCCGGGCCGGAAGGCCGCGACCTGGGAAAGCTACAAGCAGCTGTCCGAGGAAGAAAAGCGCAAGCTGGCCCGCTCCGGCAAACTGCCGCAGGGCGTGCCCTCGATGCCGCATTCCCCGATGATCGACACGCCCGTGACCTGCCCGCCGGGTGCGATGCGGCGCGGGACGTCCTGCATCATGCCGGCGCAGCCGGCGCCCGCCACGGCGGCAAACCCGGCCCCAGCCGCGCCGGCCACGGCGCCGTCGGCTGTTCCGGCAAGCCCTTCCTCTGCCCTTCCTCCCGCACAGAACGCATCCAATGCAAGCAGCCCAAGCAACGCCAGCGCCAGCGCCAGCAACGCCAGCAACTGAGCCGATCAAGGTGGAAACGCCGAGCGTGCGGCGGCGCCTGATGGCCATGGTCTACGAGGCCTTCTGCCTGTTCGCCGTGTGCGCCTTTGCGATCGGGCTCTACATGCTGCTGACCCTGAACAGCCAGCATCCGGTGGCGAAGATCGGCATGAACCTGTGGCTGGTAGCGACAGCGGGGGCCTATTTCATGTGGTGCTGGATCGACAGCGGCCATACCCTGGCCATGAAGACCTGGCGCATGAAGGTCGTCAAGGTGGGCCATGCGAAGCTGCCGTTCAGGACAGCGCTGCTGCGCTATGTGCTGGCCTGGGGCTGGTTCGCGCCGGCGATGATGGTGTGCTGGGCATTCGGCCTGCACAAGCCCGGCCAGATCGCGATCGCGCTCGCGGTGGGCATCGTGCCATGGGCGATGACGGCGCTGTTCGACCGCGACCGCCAGTTCCTGCACGACCGCCTGGCCGGCACCCGCCTCATCACCCTGCCCAAGCGCAAGCGCTAGACACCCCGATGCTTGCCGCGCGGCATTCGAACGCGGCATTACCCGAATCCACGGAATAATCGACAGCTTCCATCCATCTTGAAGAAAGGTGAGCCATGAAGCTTTCGAACACCCGCGTCGTCATCATGGGCGCATCGAGCGGCATCGGCGCCGCGACGGCCGTCGCTTTTGCCCGCCAGGGCGCCCGGCTGGTGCTGGGCGCGCGCGGCAAGGAAGGGCTCGACGACGTCGTGCACCGCTGCCGCCAGGCCGGCGGCGAGGCCGAGGCCCTGGTCGTCGATGCAATCGACGCCGACGCGGTCGCGGCATTCGCACGCGAGGCCCGCGCCATCCTGGGCCGCATCGACCTGTGGTTCAGCAATGTCGGCGCCGGCGTGGTCGGCAAGTATGCCGAGGTGCCGATGGGCGACCACCGCCGCGTGATCGAGACCAACCTCCTCAGCCACATGAACGACGCCCACGCGGTGCTGCCGGTCTTCCTCGAGCAGGACCACGGCATCTGGGTCAACATGATCTCGAGCGGCGGCTTCGTCGCCACGCCCTATGCGGCGGCCTACGCGGCCAGCAAGTACGGCCTGCGCGGCTTCAGCGAGGCCCTGCGCGCGGAACTGGGCAAGCGGCCCAACATCCACGTCTGCGACGTGTATCCGACTTTCGTGGATACGCCGGGGTTCAGCCACGGGGCCAACTACACGGGCGCGAAGCTGTCCTATCCGCCCGGGGTGCTGTCGCCGGAAAAGGTGGCGGATGCCGTCGTCGCCCTGGCGCGCCATCCCCGCCCCACCACGGCGGTCGGCGCCCCGGCCCTGCTGTACAGGCTGAGCAACTTCGCGGCGCCGAACCTGATCGCATCGGGCATGAACCGCGTGCTGGACAGGTGGGCGAAGCGGGCCGACCGTGTGCCGGAGACGCGCGGGGCGCTGTACGAGCCGCCGCGCGGCGCGAGCGGCATCCATAGTGGAGAGCGCAGGCCCGGGCAGCCGCAGAACAAGGCACTCATTGTCGGCGCCGTGGCGCTCGGGGCTGCAGTGGGGATGGGGCTGTTGCGGCGGCGCGCGAACTAGAAGCGTTCGTAGTCGAGCAGGTAGCGCCACTGGCCTGCCTGCAGGCCGGCCATCGGCACGCGGCCGATGCGGATGCGCCGCATGTCGACGATCTCCAGGCCGACTTGCCCGCACATGTGGTCGATCAGGCCGGGCTTGACGCCCTTGAGGGCGAAGCGCAGGCGGTGCTCGCTCTGCCAGCTGACCTTCATCGGAGGAATCGGCTTGCCGTTGAAGTGCAGGCCGTGGTTCAGCAGCGCGAGGCCGCCTTCCTTGATGGCGCCGGTCACGTCGACGATGAACTCCTGCTCGACGCGATCGCCCTCTTCCAGCAGCTTGCGCGCCACGCGGAAGTCCTGGGTGAAGACCACCAGCCCGCTCGCATCGGTTTCCAGCGGATTGGTCAAGGTCAGCTTCGCGAGGTGCCGCTTGAGGAAGCGCGGCTGGCCGTGGCCCTGCGCCAGCGATTCCGGCGTCAGGCAGTCCAGGGCCGGTTCACCGCGCGTGCCCACGCCGGAATTGAAGCCGGCCGGCTTGTGCAGCAGGATGGTCACCGGCGGCGCTTCTTCGTTCGAGGCGCCCGGCAGGACGCGCACGTCCTGCGAGGGCAACACGCGGCTGGCGGGGTCTTCGACCACCTTGCCGTCGACGCTGATGCCGCCGCTGGCGATGTAGCGTTCTGCTTCGGCGCGCGAGCAGCCCAGTTGCACGGCGACCCGCTTGGCCAGGCGAATGGCTTCGTCAGTCATCAGGCCCGCCAGTCTGCGAAGAAAGCCGTGAACACCTCGACGGTGCGCGCCACATCGGCGGCGCTCACGTCCAGGTGGGTCACCAGGCGGGTGCGCGGGCCGATCGAGGCACGGATCTGCGCACGGGCCAGGGCCTGGCGCAGCGGCTCGCAGGCCGCCGCCGGGATGTCCAGCCAGAAGATGTTGGTCTGCGGCGTGCCGACCTTCAGTTGGGCGATCTGCGACAGGCCACGCGCCAGCTCGGCGGCATTGGCGTGGTCGTCGGCGAGGCGCTCGACGTTGTTCTCCAGCGCATACTGCGCAGCCGCCGCCAGCACGCCGGCCTGGCGCATGCCGCCGCCCAGCATCTTGCGCCAGCGCTTGCCCTGCTCGATGAAGGCCTTCGGTCCCAGCAGGACCGAACCGACCGGGGCGCCCAGGCCCTTGGACAGGCAGACCGAGACGGTGTCGAAGCCTTGCACCGCGTCGCGGAGCGAAACACCGTTCTTGACGGCGGCATTGGCGATGCGGGCGCCGTCCAGGTGGGTGGCCAGGCCCTTGCTGTGCGCGAGATCGGTCGCGGCCTTGACGTAGTCCTGCGGCAGCACGCGGCCGCCGATGGTGTTTTCCAGCGCCAGCAGGCGGGTGCGTGCGAAGTGCATGTCGTCGGGCTTGATGTAGGCCTCGATGTCCGACAGCGCGATCGAGCCGTCCGCCTGGTTGACGATCGGCTGCGGCTGGATCGAGCCCAGCACCGCGGCGCCGCCGCCTTCGTACTTGTAGGTGTGCGCTTCCTGGCCGACCAGGTACTCGTCGCCACGGCCGCAGTGGGTCATGAGGGCGATCAGGTTGGTCTGGGTGCCCGAGGGCGCGAACAGGCCGGCCTCATAGCCGAACAGCGCGGCGGCATAGTCCTGCAGGCGGTTGACCGAGGGGTCGTCGCCGTAGACGTCATCGCCGACGCTCGCTGCGGCCATCGCGGCGCGCATCGCCTCGGACGGCTGGGTGACGGTGTCGCTGCGCAGGTCGATCCAGTTGTTCGTGTCGCTCATCTCGTTTTCAGTCCGCTTGGTTTGCTTCAACAGGGGTGTAGAAGCGCTGCTTCATTTCGTCGAGGCCCAGCTCGGCCATCACTTCCTGCAGGCGCTCCGTCGGACGGCGGCGCGGCACGTTCTTGTAGGTCGCGACGATGAGTTCGTTCTTCATCGAGTGCTCCCAGCCCACCAGCTCGGTCACGGTCACCTGGTAGCCGTGCGCCTCCAGCTGCAGGCAGCGCATCACGTTGGTGATCTGGCTGCCGAACTCGCGGGTGTGGATCGGGTGGCGCCAGATCTCGGTCAGCGCGCTGCGGCCCAGGTCCCTGCCCTTGTTCTTGCGCAGCACGCTCGCTACCTCCGCCTGGCAGCACGGCACCAAGACCATGTGCTTGGCCTTCTTCTTCAGCGCGAAGTCGATGGCGTCGTCGGTGGCCGTGTTACAGGCGTGCAGCGCGGTGACGATGTCGATGGTCTCGGGCAGCTTATCGGAGGTGGTCGATTCCGCGACCGACAGCGGCAGGAAGGACATGCCCTCGCTGAAGCCCAGGCGCGCGGCCAGTTCGGTCGATTTCTGCACCAGCTCTTCACGCGTTTCGATGCCGTAGACGTGGGCGCCTGCGCCATGGCCCTTGAAGAACAGGTCGTAGAGGATGAAGCCGAGGTAGGACTTGCCCGCGCCGTGGTCGACCAGGGAGACGGTCTGCTGTTGTTCCGGACTGCGCTCGCGCACCTCCTTCAGCAGCGGCTCGATGAAGTTGACCAGGTGGTAGACCTGCTTGAGCTTGCGACGGCTGTCCTGGTTCAGCTTGCCGTCGCGCGTGAGGATGTGCAGTTCCTTCAGCAGCTCGACGGACTGGCCGGGGCGGACTTCTTCCGGCAGCGCGGCCGGTGCTTGCTTCGTTTGTTTAGCGTGCTTCATCGATCCATGCTGCCTGAATGGCTTCCAGTACCCGTTCGCCGCCGCGGGTGCGGTCGTCGCTGAAGTCCTCGAGCGCCACGACCCAGTTGTGCAGGTCGACGAAGCGCACGGTGGCCGGATCGACGTCCGGGTACTTCTCGTACAAGGCTTCGGCGATGCTCGAAACGTCGGTCCACTTCATGGCAGCCCTCCGTGGTTCAGTGGTTTTTCTCTGCTGCGTGGTTGATGGTGTACTTCGGGATCTCGACGACGAGGTCTTCGTCGGCGACGATCGCCTGGCAGGACAGGCGCGAGTTCGGCTCCAGGCCCCATGCCTTGTCCAGCATGTCCTCTTCCTTTTCTTCCTGCTCGTTCAGCGAGTCGAAACCTTCGCGCACGATCACGTGGCAGGTGGTGCAGGCGCAGACGCGGTCGCAGGCGTGTTCGATCTCGATGTCGTTTTCCAGCAGGACGTCGCAGATCGACTTGCCGGCCGGGGACTCCAGCACGGCGCCGTCAGGGCAGAAGACTGGGTGGGGGAGGATGACGATTTGTGGCACTTGATAACCTCGGTTGTATGTTTTTAGACTTCGTCCAGCGACTTGCCCGCCAGCGCCTTGCGCACGCTCTTGTCCATGCGTCGCGCCGCGAATTCCTCGGTGCCCTTGGCCAGCGCCTGCACCGCCGCGTGCAGCGCGTCCTGGCGCTTGCCGGTGTCGAGCGACGCGTCGTTCGAGCCAGCGATCGCATCGCGCACGCCCTGCATCAGCGTGGCGACCTGGCCCTGCTCGGCAGCGTCGAGCAGCTCGGTATCGCTGTCCAGCGCCGACTGTGTCGCGAGCAGGATGCGCTCGGCCTCGACCTGCTCTTCGCGCAGCGCGCGCATCTGCATGTCGCCCTGGGCCGAGGTGTAGGAATCCTGCAGCATGCGCGCCACTTCGTCGTCGCCCAGGCCATAGGACGGCTTGACGGTGATCGACGCCTCCACGCCCGAGCGGGTCTCGCGCGCCGAAACCGACAGCAGGCCGTCGGCGTCGACCTGGTAGGTCACGCGGATGCGCGCCGCCCCGGCCGCCATCGGCGGGATGCCGCGCAGCTCGAAGCGCGCCAGCGAGCGGCAGTCGGAGACCAGTTCGCGCTCGCCCTGCACCACGTGCACGGCCAGGGCCGTCTGGCCATCCTTGAAGGTCGTGAACTCCTGCGCACGGGCGCAGGGAATCGTCGAGTTGCGCGGGATGATCTTCTCGACCAGGCCGCCCATGGTCTCGATGCCGAGCGACAGCGGGGTGACGTCGAGCAGCAGCCAGTCGTCGCCCTCGGCGCGGTTACCGGCCAGCAGGTTCGCCTGGATGGCGGCGCCCAGCGCCACCACCTTGTCCGGGTCGATGTTCGCGTGCGGGATGGTGTGGAAGAAGTCGCCCACCGCGCGGCGCACGTGCGGCATGCGGGTGGCGCCGCCGACCATCACGACGCCGTCGACGTCCTCGACGCTCACGTCGGCGTCGCGCATCGCCTTGCGGATCGCATTCATGGTCTTGGCGACCAGGTGTTTGGTGATCTCGGCGAAGGTTTGCGCCGTGATGCTCACCTGCACGATCTCGCCCGACTTCAGGATCGCCTCGATCGTCGTTTCTTCATTGGTTGACAGCAGTTCCTTGGCCTGGCGCGCCTTGACCATCAGGGTCGCGGTGTCGTGGTCCGACAGCGGCGCCAGCTTGGCCTGCTCGACGATCCAGCAGAACAGGCGGTGGTCGAAGTCGTCGCCGCCCAGGGCCGAGTCGCCGCCGGTGGACAGCACTTCGAACACGCCCTTGGACAGCTTGAGGATCGAGATGTCGAAGGTGCCGCCGCCGAGATCGTACACCGCGTAGACGCCTTCCTTGCCATGGTCGAGGCCATAGGCGATGGCGGCGGCGGTCGGCTCGGACAGCAGGCGCAGCACGTTCAGGCCGGCCAGCTGGGCCGCGTCCTTGGTCGCCTGGCGCTGGGCGTCGTCGAAATAGGCCGGCACGGTGATGACGGCGCCGACCAGTTCGTCGCCAAGCGAATCCTCGGCGCGCTGGCGCAGGGTGGCGAGGATCTGGGCCGAAGTCTCGACCGGGCTCTTCACGCCGGCCACCGTGTTGATCTGCACCATACCGGGGGCGTCGACAAAGTCATAAGGCAGGTTCTCGGCGTGGGCGATGTCCTTCAGGCCGCGGCCCATGAAACGCTTGACCGAGACGACCGTGTTCTTCGGGTCGGTGGTCTGGTGCGCCTGCGCCATGTAGCCGATATTGGCATTGCCGCCCGGGAGGTAGCGCACGACCGATGGCAGCAGCGGACGGCCGTCCTCGTCGCTCAGCACTTCCGGGCTGCCGCTGCGGACGGTGGCAACCAGAGAGTTGGTGGTGCCCAGGTCGATGCCGACCGCCAGGCGGTGCTGGTGCGGAGCGGTGGACATGCCGGGTTCGGCGATTTGGAGTAGTGCCATGGTGTGTCTGTTACCTGTTTGTTCTTTTTGTAGGGTGAACGTTCGTAATTCCGGGCATTGCCCGAAATTACTCCGCCCACGCGGTTAACTGCCGGTCGCGTCGTCGAATTGCATGGTGTATTTGAACGCGCGGACGGCGAAGCCGTCCACCCTACGGAAACCTGTCGCGGTTACGCGTCCAACGCCTCGAACGCGTACTGTACCTCTTCCCCGAACTTATCGAGGAACATCATCGCGCGCACGGTCTGGGCGGCGCCGTGGTAATCGGCGGCGTCGAGCTGCCTGCCGACCTGCTCCAGCATGCGCTTGCGCTCGCGGCGCAGCTCGGCGTCGATGCCGTCGAGCGTGGCGGCATCCTTCGTGTCGCGCGCGTCCTCGAGCGCCTCGCGCCATTCCATCTGCTGCATCAGGAAGGCGGCCGGCATCGCGGTGTTGGACTCGGTCTGCAGGTCGACGCCGTTGATCTCGCACAGGTACTGGGCGCGCTTCTGCGGGTTGCGCAGGGTCTGGTAAGCCTCGTTGGCGCGGGTCGCCCACTGCATGGCGACGCGCTTCTCGGCATCCAGGGCGTTCACGAAGCGGTCCGGGTGCACGCGGCCCTGGACGTCGCGGTAGGCCGCGTCCAATTGATCCTGGTCGACCGCGAACGTGGCGGGAAGCTGGAACAGCTCGAAGTGGTTCTGCATCACCTTAGATACGGAAGCTTTCGCCGCAGCCGCAGTTGTCCTTGACGTTCGGGTTGTTGAAGCGGAAGCCTTCGTTCAGGCCTTCGCGGGCGAAGTCCAGTTCGGTGCCGTCGATGTAGGGCAGGCTCTTCGGGTCGACGAAGACCTTCACGCCATGCGATTCGAAGACATTGTCTTCTGCGCTGGCATCGTCGACGTATTCGAGCTTGTAAGCCAGGCCGGAGCAGCCGGTCGTGCGCACACCGAAGCGCAAGCCGATGCCCTTGCCCCGGCGTTCGAGGTAACGGTTGACGTGTTTCGCGGCTTTTTCGGTCAGGGTGATTGCCATAACGGTGCTCCAGTCTGTACTTACGGGTTACGCCTTCTCGGCGTGCTTTGCCTTGTAGTCGGCCACGGCGGCCTTGATCGCGTCCTCGGCGAGGATCGAGCAGTGGATCTTCACAGGCGGCAGCGCCAGCTCTTCGGCGATCTGGGTGTTCTTGATCGCCAGTGCTTCGTCCAGCGACTTGCCCTTGACCCACTCGGTCACCAGCGAGCTCGATGCGATCGCCGAGCCGCAGCCGTAGGTCTTGAACTTCGCGTCTTCGATCAGGCCCTGCTCGTTGACCTTGATCTGCAGCTTCATCACGTCTCCGCAGGCCGGTGCGCCGACCATGCCGGTGCCGATCGCATCGTCGCCCTTGTCGAAGGCGCCAACGTTGCGCGGGTTTTCGTAATGGTCCAGAACTTTGTCGGAATATGCCATTTTGATGCTCCTAGTATTCGTGAATTAGTGGGCTGCCCATTGGATCGAATTGAGATCGATCCCTTCCTTGAACATGTCCCACAGCGGCGACAGTTCGCGCAGTTTGCCGACCTTCGACTTCAAGAGTTCGATCGCGAAGTCGATGTCCTGCTCGGTCGTGAAGCGGCCGATGGTGAAGCGGATCGAGCTGTGCGCCAGTTCGTCGCTGCGGCCCAGGGCGCGCAGCACGTAGGACGGTTCCAGCGAGGCCGAGGTGCAGGCCGAACCGGACGACACGGCGATGTCCTTGATCGCCATGATCAGCGACTCGCCCTCGACATAGTTGAACGAGACGTTCAGGTTGTGCGGCACGCGGTGGTCCATGTCGCCGTTGATGTAGACCTCTTCGATCTCCAGCAGGCCGCGGGCCAACCGGTCGCGCAGCGCCTTGACCTTCACCAGCTCGGCGTCCATTTCTTCCTTCGCGATGCGGAAGGCTTCGCCCATGCCGACGATCTGGTGGGTCGGCAGCGTGCCCGAGCGCAGGCCGCGCTCGTGACCGCCGCCGTGCATCTGGGCTTCCAGGCGCACGCGCGGCTTGCGGCGCACGTACAGGGCGCCCACGCCCTTCGGACCGTAGGTCTTGTGCGCGGTGAAGGTCATCAGGTCGCACTTCGTCTTATTCAGGTCGATCTCGACCTTGCCGGTCGCCTGCGCGGCGTCGCAGTGGAAGATGATGCCCTTCGAGCGGCACAGTTCGCCGATGGCGTCGATCGGCTGGATGACGCCGATCTCGTTATTCACCAGCATGACCGAGACCAGGATGGTGTCCGGGCGGATCGCCGCTTCCAGCTGCTCGACGGTGATCAGGCCGTTGTCCTGCGGCTCGAGGTAGGTCGCTTCGAAACCCTGGCGCTCCAGTTCGCGCACGGTATCCAGCACGGCCTTGTGCTCGGTCTTGACCGTGATGATGTGCTTGCCCTTGGTTTTGTAGAAGTGGGCGGCGCCCTTCAGGGCCAGGTTGTTCGATTCGGTCGCGCCCGAGGTCCAGATGATCTCGCGCGGATCGGCGCCCACCAGGGCCGCCACGTGGCCGCGTGCCTCTTCGACCGCCGCCTCGGCGCTCCAGCCGTACATGTGGCTGCGCGATGCCGGATTGCCGAACTGCTCGCGCAGGTAGGGAATCATCTTGTCCGCGACGCGCGGATCGATCGGCGTGGTAGCCGAATAATCCATGTAGATCGGGAAATGCGGCGCAGTCACGAAGCTCTGCTCGATTTGTTTGTCCAAGGGCGCGTTCATCAGTTCACTCCGGTTTCAATTTGTGCTCAGTTTTGTGCGGCAGCGGCGGCGGCGGTGCGATGCACGACCACGACGTTCTGTTCTTTCTGCTTCTGCTGGTCGACCAGGTCCTGCAAGGTGACCGAATCGAGGTAGTCGACCATCTTGGCGTTCAGCGTGGTCCACAGTTCGTGGGTCATGCAACGGGTGCCGGAAGCAGCATCGGCGCCGTGACAATTTTCTTTGCCGCCACACTGGGTGGCATCGAGCGGCTCGTCGACCGCGATGATGATGTCGGCCACCGTCACCCGGTCCGCGGAACGCGCCAGGCTGTAGCCGCCGCCCGGGCCGCGGATCGACTCGACGATCTCGTGGCGGCGCAGCTTGCCGAACAGTTGTTCAAGGTAAGACAGCGAAATGGCCTGGCGCTGGCTGATGCCCGACAGCGTGACGGGACCATTACCCTGGCGCAGGGCGAGATCGATCATCGCAGTAACAGCAAAACGGCCTTTGGTGGTCAGACGCATCACAACCCCGGTTTCATGTAAAATGTTGCACTTCCTCAAGTAATCAGTGCAGCGCAACAATTTATCTTGTGTATGCGCTTTGCAAATAACCTGATTACCCGATTGATTTAGTCAAGTATACCAAAATCCGGAGACCTTGTCTTGGGACCCGCGATTTCGGCGGGGCGGGTAACTCCCCTGCCCGCACGGCCGACCAGCCTTATCGCATTCGCAACAATTTCATCGGACCAAACAGCGCCTGCATCCCCCTGTGCTGGATGAAGGACAGGTTGTAGGGATGCTCCGCCTGGATCTGCGGCAGCCGCGCCGTCTCCGGTAGTTTCGCCAGCTGCTCCGCGATCTTCCCCCACAGCACCAGGGTCGGCGGCGCGGGACGCTCCGCCAGCGCCGCCAGCACGGTCCTGAGAAAAGGCAGCCAACCGCGCGCGTCGATCACCGGCGCCACGTGCTTGCGAAACACCAGCGCCGCGTTCAGCAACAGGAATCCTTCCGCATGCAGGTTGTCCTGCAGCTGCGCCAGGGTCTGGATCGAGCCGTCCGTGCGCGCACCTTTCGCGACCGGCGCCAGCGCCGCGCCGCCCGTATCATCCGCCTGCAACTGGCCGTCCGCCACCAGCAGCATCTTCATGAAGTTGCGCAGCGAGGTGGCCCGGTTGACGGGCTTGGACAGCCCCGTCTCGCTCCACAGCTCGCCCACCGCGCCATCCATGAAGCAGACGCCGGTCGCGCTCTCCGCGCGCGGATACGGCCCCTCCCCCACCAGCACGTGGCGCACGCGCTCGAGCGGCTGGGCGAAGGCGGCGAAGATGCGTCCGCCCGTCGGCAGGTAGTCGTCGACGGCCAGCGCCGGCAGGTAGGCGGGATCGGCGGCCGCAACGGCCTGCAGGCCCGCTTCCAGGATGGGGCGCCAGGAGGCGTCGGCACGGTCGAGCGCGTCGAGGATGGACTGGGGAATCGCGTGAATAGTCATGACTGGTCGGCAAGTCGCAGGGAGCGGGATTGTAGCTGCATTCCCAAGGTCAATCTAGCGTCCGCCTTCGCGGATTCAAGGCGTGATTTTCGGGTCGCCCGCAACGCGGGCTTTCTACCGACTCGGCAGGAGTAATCATGCAAACCATTCGTGAAGTGATGACACCCGATGTGCGCACCATCTCGCCCCAGGAAACGGTCCAGCGCGCCGCCCAGCTCATGGACGAGCTGAATGTCGGCGCCATACCCGTCTGCGACGGCGCCAGGCTGGTCGGCATGATCACCGACCGCGACATCACGGTGCGCTCGGTGGCCGCGGGGCAGTCGCCGGACCAGACCTTTGTCGGCGACGTGATGAGCACCGACGTGCGCACCTGCTACAGCAACCAGGATCTCGACGAGGTGCTGGACAAGATGGGCGACGTGCAGATCCGGCGCGTGCCGGTGATCGACGAACAGTCGAAGCAGCTGGTGGGGATCGTTTCGCTGGGGGATATCGCGACCAGGACGCACGGTGCGGCCGAGGGTGCGCTGGATGAAATTTCGTCGCCGTCGGAGCCGGATCGGTCGGCGACCAGGCATTGAGCGTGCGGTGCGCGCTTGGGTCCCAGGCCGGGACCCAAGTCAAATTTGCTTCTACAAGCTACTCCGCATCCGGCTGCTGCGCCGGGTGCGCCGCCTTAAACGCCGGCAAATCCACGCACATATCGTTGATGCGCGAAATGGTCGGATACGCCGTCACGTCGATATCGAAGCGCTGCGCATTGAACACCTGCGGCACCAGGAAGCAGTCCGCGATGGTCGGGGTATGGCCGTAGCAGAAGGTGCCGGTATCCAGGTGGCGCGCCAGGTGGGCTTCCAGGGACTGGAAGCCTTCGATGACCCAGTGGCGGTACCAGTCGGTCTTGGCCTGGTCGCTCAAGCCCAGCTGCTTGACCAGGTATTTCAGCACGCGCAGGTTGTTCACCGGGTGGATGTCACAGGCGACGATCTGGGCCAGCTCGCGCACATGGGCGCGCGCCACCGCGCCTTTCGGCAGCAGCGGCACGTCGGGATAGGCCTCTTCGAGGTACTCGAGGATGGCCATCGACTGGGTCAGCGTGATGGCGTCGTCCTGGAAGGCCGGCACCAGGCCGCTCGGGTTGATCGCGCGGTATTCACTTGCCAGGTGCTGCCCGCCGTCACGCACCAGGTGCACGGGCACGGCGTCATAGCCGAGGCCCTTCAGGTTCAGTGCAATCCGCACCCGGTAAGCGGCCGAGCTGCGGAAATAGGTAAACAGTTTCACGTCGTTCTCCGATGATAGCGAACCACCTCCTGGTCGATCGCCCCAAAAATGCTCGCACCGCTCTCGTCCACCATCTCGATGCGCACAGTGTCACCATACGCCAGAAATGGCGTCACTGGCTTGCCGCCTTCAATCGTCTCGTACATGCGCACCTCGGCCAGGCAGCAATAGCCGACACCACCGTTGGCGATGCTGGAGCCGTGCAGGCTGCCCTGTTTATTGGACACCGTGCCCGAGCCGACGATGCTGCCGGCGCCCAGCTCGCGGGTCCGGGCCGCGTGGGCGACCAGCTGGGCGAAGCTGAAGGTCATGTCCTCGCCTGCGTTCGGGCGGCCGAAGGGCTGGTCGTTGAGCGTGACCAGCAGCGGCAGGTGCAGCTTGGAATCCTTCCACGCATCGCCCAGCTCGTCGGGCGTCACGGCCACTGGAGAGAATGCGCTGGCCGGCTTGGACTGGTAGAAGCCGAAGCCCTTGGCCAGTTCGTTCGGGATCAGGTTGCGCAGCGAGACGTCGTTCACCAGCATCACCAGGCGGATCGCGTTCGCCGCTTCCTCGACGCTGGCGCCCATCGGCACCTCGCCGGTCACCACCGCCACCTCGGCTTCCAGGTCCACGCCCCAGGCTTCGTCCAGCACCGCGATCGGGTCGCAGGGGCCGACGAAGGAATCCGAGCCGCCCTGGTACATCAGCGGATCGGTGTAGAACGATTCCGGCACCTCGGCATTGCGCGCCTTGCGCACCAGCTCGACGTGATTGATGTAGGCCGAGCCGTCGCACCACTGGTAGGCGCGCGGCAGCGGCGAATGGCACTCTTCCTCGATGAAGGACTCGGCCTTGTCGGCGCTGCCGGCGTTCAGGCGCTCGTAGATTTTCTGCAGCTGCGGCGCGGCTTCATCCCAGTTGTCCAGCGCGCATTGCAGGGTGCGGGCGATCTTGGGCACGGCCTGGCAGGTGACCAGGTCGCGGCTGACGACGACCAGGGTGCCGTCGCGGCCGCCCGTCTTGAGTGTGGCGAGTTTCATTGCGATTCCTTCAAGGTTGAATGCTTTTCGCCATTACAATCCAAATCGAACTATCATACAAACAGTATTTTCCGCTCGATTTATCAGACTATCTTATGAATCCCACCCTCAGGCAGATGCGCGCCTTCGTTGCCGTCGCCAAGACGGGTAACTTTACGCTCGCCGCCCAGAACCTGCACGTGACGCAGTCCGCCTTGTCCGGTTTGATCAAGGAGCTGGAACAGACGCTGGAGGCGAAGGTCATCGACCGCAGCACCCGGCGCATCACGCTCACCGACATCGGCAAGGAGCTCTACCCCCTATTCAGCCAGATGATCGACGACCTCGACGGTGCGCTGGCGAACGTGGCCGACCACACGAGCCTGAAAAAAGGCATCGTGCGCATCGCCGCGCCCCAGCTGCTGTCCTGCACCCTGCTCCCGGAGGCGATCGCCGCCTACCGCGCGCAGTATCCGGACATCGAGGTGCGTCTGAAGGACACCGAGGTGGAAGGCGTGATCGCGCGGGTGCTGTCGGGCGAGGCGGATCTCGGCATCGGCCCCGAGCGCGAACCGGCGCCGCCGCTCGACTCCCGTCCCCTGTTCGAGATGCCCTTCGCCCTGGTCTTTCCCATAGGACACGCGCTGGAACGCCAGGCCCGCATCACCTGGCAGGACGTGGCGCGCTTTCCGCTCATTTCCCTGCAGGGCCAATTCACCGAACGCCTGCTGGACGAGGTGCAGGCGGCGCCGCTGACGCCGGCCAACGAGGTGACGTTCATGACGACCGCGCTGGCCATGGCGGCCGCAGGGCTGGGAGTGACGGTGTGCATGCCCTATGCGGCGCCGCTGGTGACGCTGTATGGGCTGGTCATGAAGCCGCTGGAAGAGCCGGTGCTGAGCCGGCGTTTCTTCGCCTATACCCGCCAGGGACGTTCGCTGTCTCCCGCTGCCGAAAGCTTCATGACTTTCCTCGACGACTTCGTGGTCCGGTAGGGTGGACGGCTTCGCCGTCCGCGCGTTCAATCGGCGTGAGAACGGACGAGTCGCGTCATCTCACCATGTATTTGAACGCGCGCATGACAGAGCCATGCACCCTACAATAGCGTATCGCCGCCATTGATCGCCCCATGTCCCTGAATACCACCGAAATCAACCGCCTGATGAACCGTTTCGACAGCCACGCAAGCGTCTGGCTGTTCGGCTACGGTTCCCTGATCTTCAAGGCCGACTTCCCCTTCCTCGAACGCCGCCCCGCCTCCATCACCGGCTGGAGCCGGCGTTTCTACCAGGGTTCGCACGATCACCGCGGCACGCAGGAAGCGCCCGGCCGCGTGGTCACCCTGGTGCCCGAGGACGACGCCGTCTGCCACGGCATGGCCTATCTGGTCACCCCCGAGGAATTCGCCCATCTCGACCACCGCGAAAAGAACGGCTACCTGCGCCTGGCGATTGAAATGACATTTGGAGATGGCGGTACGGCGGAAGGCATCGTCTATATCGCGACCCACGAGAACGCGGCCTGGCTCGGCCCGGCCAGCGAGCGCGACATCGCGCGCCAGATCGCCGGCGCGCGCGGACCGAGCGGTCCGAACAGCAAATACCTGCTCGAGCTGGCGCGGGCACTGCGCGCACTGGGCAAGCACGACGCGCATGTGCAGGGGATCGAAGCGCACCTCCAGGAATTCTTGCAATCCGAGAAAGGATAGTTCCAGAAAGTATTTCCTCGATTTTCTCTTCCAACAAGCATGGCAGATCGTCTAGACTCGCGGCATATACCTACAACGACAAGACGATGCCAAACTCCGCCGCAGCCTCCGACGCCCTGCCCTCTCCTGCGGGCGCCGCCACCGGTTCGCCGAGCTTCCCGGTGGTCGGCATCGGCGCCTCGGCCGGCGGCCTGCCCGCCTTGCTGCGCCTGTTCGAGAACCTGCCGGCGGTCAGCGAGATGGCCTTCGTGGTCATCCTGCACCTGTCGCCCAAGCACCCCAGCTCGGCCGCGGAGATCCTGCAGCGCGCCACCCGCATGCCGGTCATCCAGGTCACGTCGACTGTCAGGATCGAACCCGGCCACGTCTACGTCATTGCGCCCAACCTGCACATGTCGATGATCGACAGCATGCTGATCGTCGAGGACCTCGAGCGGCCGCGCGGCCAGCACGTGGCGATCGACCTGTTCTTCCGCACCCTGGCCGGCGTGCACCGGGAGCGCGCGATCGCGATCATGCTGTCCGGCACCGGCTCGGACGGCGCCGTCGGCATCACCCGGGTCAAGGAACAGGGCGGCGTGACCATCGTGCAGTCTCCCGGCGACGCCGAACACGACGGCATGCCGACGGCTGCGATCCGCACCGGGGCGGTCGATTTCGTGCTGCCGGCGGTCGACATACCGCAGAAGCTGATCGACCTGTGGAACAATGCCAAGATCATCAGGTTGCCGCTGGCGCCGGACAGCGACATCATCGCCGAGCCCGTGACGACGGCGACCGAGCTGGCCAACGCCGAATCGGCGCTGCAGGGCATCATCACCGGCCTGCTGTCGAGCACCGGCCACGATTTCCGCCACTACAAGCGCGCCACCGTCCTGCGCCGCATAGAGCGGCGCATGCAGGTGCGCCAGGTGCACACCTTGCAGGAATACCTCGAAGTGCTCGACGCTGACGGCAACGAGTACAAGGCCCTGCTCGACGACATGCTGATCGGCGTCACCAATTTCTTCCGCGACCGCGAATCCTTCGAGGCGCTCGAGCGCGAGGTGATTCCCGAGCTGTTCAAGGACAAGGCGGCGACCGACGAGATCCGCGCCTGGGTCGCGGCCTGCGCCACCGGCGAGGAAGCATATTCGCTGGCCATGCTGATGGCCGACCAGGCTGCCACCATGGAGCATCCGCCCGCCTACCAGGTCTTCGCTTCGGACATCGACGACCACGCGATCGACGCCGCCCGCGCGGGCAGCTATCCATCCTCGATCGTCACGGACGTGGCGCCGAGCCGCCTGCGCCAGTACTTCAACAAGGACGATGACCGCTACCGCACCCGCAAGTCGCTGCGCGACCACATCCTGTTCGCCTCGCACAATCTGCTGCGCGACCCGCCGTTCTCGCGGCTCGACCTGATCTCGTGCCGCAACCTGCTGATCTACCTGAACCGCGACGTGCAGATGCGCCTGATGCAGATCTTCCACTTCGCACTCAAGCCCGGCGGCTACCTCTTCCTCGGCAGCTCCGAATCGGCCGAATCGGTGTCGGACCTCTTCATTCCGGTCGACAAGAAGAATCGCATCTACCGCGCCCGCGGCGGCGGCCGCTCGATGAATTACCAGGGCGCAGGATCTACCACTTTTGGCACCCGCATGCCAGATACGGCGCGCATCAAGCTCCCGGGCAAGCGCCAGTCCTCCTTCGCCGAACTGCACCAGCGCGCCCTGTTCCTGGTGGCGCCGCCGTCCGTCGTGATCGACCGCGAGGGCAACCTGGTCCACATGTCCGACCAGGCCAGCCGCTACCTGCGCATGAACGCGGGCGAACCCTCGCGCAACCTGCTGTCCCTGGTGATGCCGGAACTGCGCCTGGAGCTGCGTTCGGCCATGTACCAGGCGATGCAGCACGAGACGAGCGTCGACTGCCGCCCCATCGAGCTGCTCGAGCAGAAGGAACCGGGCACGGTGGCGATGACGGTGCGGCCCTACCGCGACGAGGAGTCCGAGACCGATTACCTGCTGGTACTGTTCAACCCCGTCGAGCAGGCGCCCGACAGGGGGAGGACGCCGCGACCGGACGGCAGCCACGACGTGGTGCTGGCCCAGCTCGAGGCCGAATTGCAGCGCAAGCGCGAGCAGCTGCAGGAAACCATCGAGAACTCCGAGATCTCGACCGAGGAACTGCGCGCCTCCAACGAGGAACTGCAGGCCATCAACGAGGAGCTGCGCTCGGCCACCGAGGAACTCGAGACCAGCAAGGAAGAGCTGCAATCGGTGAACGAGGAACTCGTCACCGTCAACTACGAGCTCAAGGTCAAGGTCGAGGAAACCGGCAAGGCCAACGACGACCTGAACAACCTGATCGCCTCGACCGACATCGCCACCATCTTCGTGGACAGCGGCCTGCGCATCAAGCGATTCACGCCGCGCGCCGCCGACCTGTTCTCGATCATCGCTTCCGACGTCGGCCGTTCCCTGCTCGACCTGACCCACAAGCTGGACTACGACCAGCTCGCCGAGGACGTCAGCGCGACCTTCGACACCCTGCGCCTGGTCGAGCGCGAGGTGCGCAGCCTCGAAGGCCGCTACTACATCGTGCGCCTGCTGCCCTACCGGACCAACGAAGACCGGATCGAGGGCGCGGTGATGACCTTCTTCGACATCACCCTGCGGCGCCAGGCCGAAGAGCAGGCGCGCGTGAGCGAGGCGCGCATGCAGATGGTGGCCGACAGCGCCAAGGACTACGCCATCATCACGCTCGACCAGGATGGGCGCATCACCAGTTGGAACAAGGGCGCGACCACGGTGTTCGGCTGGAGCGCGGACGAGATGCACGGCCAGACGGCCGAGCGCCTGTTCACGCCGGAAGACCTGGCGCGCGGCGTGCCGCAGGACGAATTGCGGCGCGCGCGCGAGGACGGCCGCGCCGAGGACGAGCGCTGGCACCTGCGCAAGGACGGCACCCGCTTCTTCTGCAGCGGCGTCACGACGCCCTTGCGCAACGGCGACTTCTACGGCTACGCGAAAATCTCGCGCGACATGACGGGGCGCGCCCAGCACGACAGCGAACGCCAGCAGGCCCTCGGCCGCGAAACGCTGGAGCGCCAGAGTGCGGAACATGCGTCCGCCGTGAAGGACGAGTTCCTGTCCATCATGTCGCACGAGCTGCGCCATCCGCTCAACATGATCCACATTAACGTCGAGCTGCTCTCGCGCATGCCGGAACTGCGCCAGGCGCCCGCTGTCATGCGCGCCACCTCGATCATCCGCAACTCGGTCATGACGCAGGCGAAGATCATCGACGACCTGATGGACATGTCGCGGGTCCGCACCGGCAAGCTGTCCCTGACCATGGCGCCCGTTGCGCTCGACGCGGTCCTGCAGGGCATCGTCGACGTGGCCCGCAGCGACCCGGCGGCGCGCGACCTCGGCATTACCTTCGAAGGCAGCATGGGCGGCGTGCCGGTGCTGGCCGACGTGGCCCGCATCGAGCAGGTCGTGATGAACCTGCTGAGCAATGCGATCAAGTTCACCCCGCAGGGTGGCCACGTGAAGGTGTGCCTGCGACGCGAAGACGCCTGCGCGCGGATCGACGTGACCGACGACGGCCAGGGCATCGCGCCCGCGTTCCTGCCGCGCGTGTTCGACATGTATGGCCAGAGCGCGTCGGTGACGACGCGCTCGAAGGGCGGCCTGGGCATCGGCCTGGCGCTGGTGCGCGAGATCGTCGCCCTGCATGGTGGACGGGTCGAAGCAGCGTCGGAAGGCGTCGGCAAGGGCGCGCGCTTCAGCGTCTGGCTGCCGGTGCTGGACCGCGCCGCAGCGGTGCTGCCGGGAGAGCACGGCGCTGGCGAGGACAGCCTGACCGGCCTGCGCATCCTGCTGGTGGACGATCAGGAAGACATGGTGCAGGTGTTCAAGGCGCTGCTCGAGACCACCGGAGCCACCGTCTTCGAGGCCACCAGCGCGCAGCAGGGCCTGGAAGTGCTGGCACGCGAGGACGTGGACGTCCTGATCTCGGACATCTCGATGCCCGAGGTCGACGGCTACGAATTCCTGCGCCGCGTGCGCGCGCTGCCGAAGTGCGCGAAACTGCCGGCTATCGCGATTACCAGCATGCGGCGCGACACCGACATCGCCAACGCGCGCGCGGCCGGCTTCGCGGCGCATCTCGGCAAGCCGGTGTCGGTGGATCGCCTGAATGCGATCATCAACGACCTGCTGCCGAAGCGCCGGGAAAAGCAGGACAGCTGAGGTTTTGTAGGGAGGTCGGCTCTGCCGACCTCCCTACAGCTTCCGTTACACCCTGCGTTCGATCCCCAGCCGCAGGCCATCCTTCGGCCGCAGCGAGATATTCAACACCGTCTCCGGCGCCTTTTCTCCTTCCGGGACCGACAGCCTGAAGCGCTGCAGCACCATCGCCGCCACGGCTGTCAGCTCCGCCATTGCCAGGTGCTGCCCCAGGCACACCCGCGGTCCCGCACCGAAGGGCATGAAGGCCCCGCGCGGGATCGGCGGCGCATCCGGCGCAAACCGCTCCGGCCGGAAGGCCTGCGGCTCCGGAAAGATCCGTTCATCTTCATGCAGCAGGAAGACCGGAATCATGAGCATGGTCCGCTTCGGCACCGTCCAGCCGTCCAGCACGATCTCGCGCGTCGAGCGCCGGCTCATGAGGATCGGCGCCGCCGGGTAGAGGCGCATGGTTTCGTTGAGCGTCTGCGCGAGGTAGCCCAGGCGCGGCAGGTCGGCCTCCAACGGCGCCCTGCCTTCCAGCACCGCGTCCACCTCGCGCCGCGCCGCCTCCTGCGCCTGCGGGTTGGACGCCATGCACCAGGCCCACCAGGCCAGCGTGACGGCAGTGGTCTCGTGGCCGGCCAGGAAGGCGGTCATGCACTCGTCGATCACGGCGCGCAGGGGCCAGGCGGCGGGCTCGAGCCGGTGCAGGTGCAGGAGGCGCGCCAGCATGTCCGCCGGCCATTCCTTGACCGGCATGGCCAGGCGCGCCTCGACCTGGCGCGCGACCAGCGCCGCCAGCGTGGCCTTCACCGCCCGCTTGCGGCCATTCCAGGGCATCCAGTCGGGCCAGCTCGCCGGCCAGAACATTTCCCGGTTGGCCATCACCAGCGCCTCGTGCACCGCGCCTTCCGCGGCGCGGGCCTCGCTGCCGATCTCGCTCGAGAACATCATGCGCATGATGACATCCATGGTGAGCGCGGTCAGCGCGCTGTCGATGGCTTGCTGCTGCGGCTGGCCCGGCGCGCCGGCTGACCAGGCGTCCAGCGCACTGCTCGCCGCCGCCGCGATGGTGCCGACGAATGCCTTCACCGGACGCGGCGCGAACTCCGGCTGCAGGGCCTGGCGCTTCGCGCTCCAGGCGGCGCCTTCGGCGACCAGCACGCTGTGACCCTGGACCTGGGAGAACACCTCGATGCCGCGCTCCCAGCGCACCAGCGCGTCGTGGTGCTGCACCAGCAGCTCGCGCACCAGCGCGGGGCTGGCCACGACCAGCTCGTGTTCCGGCCACATGCGCAGGTGGAACAGGTCGCCGTATTCGGCCCGCCAGGCGCGCAATGCGGCCGGCATGTCGCGCGCCATGCGCGCCAGCAGGCTCCAGCCGGTGATGCGGACTGGCGGACCGGGCGGCCAGGCGCCGCGCGGATGGCTGGCCGGCGTCTCGCCGGGCTGCCGGGGCGGCTGGCCGCCGTGGAAGGGACATTGAGGAGAGGTCGAGGTAGTCATGCGGCACATTCTTCCCGACCGCCAGCGGCGCGTCTTGAACCCAAACGACATCGACAGGGGGCTGGCGCTTGCCTATACTTCAAACCCATGGTGCCCGATCTTCCAGCCGCTCCCCTGCCCGCCTGCCCCGGCCGGCACGCCCGTGGGCCGCGCGCATGCGAGGCGGGTAAGCAGCCCATCGACCGCCTGGTGCTGGCGCCGCCCGCGCTGCAGGGCGCGATGCTGGCCATGGTCAGCCGCGACACCTCGCACGTAGCCCTTTCCGACGCGCAGCGGCTCTCGCACTTTCCCGCCTCCCCCATCGTGACCCTGTCCTGGTACCACGAGGTGGAAGCGGGCCTGGTCCACGCGCGCCATGGATGGCAGCGTCTCGCGTCGCGCGTGATGCTGTCGGGCAGCCAGTCATCCCCGCTCGTCACCTGGTCGCCCAACAGCGGCCGTGGCTACATGGCCTGCTTCGCGCCGGATGCCGCCCAGGCATTGTTCGGGCTGGACCTCGGCGCCGTGCAGGACCGCTTCGTGCCCGCGCGGGATGTGCTGGGCTCCGAATGGCAGCCGATGTGCGAAGCGCTGCTCGCGGCGCCAGATGATGCGGTTTCGCTGAGGGTGCTCGAGCAGCACCTCGCTCCACGCTGGCGCATGCTGCAGGGGCGCAGTTCGGGACGTCCCTCGCTGCGCCAGTTCGGCCGCCATTGGGTCGAACGCCTGGCCCTGCGCGCCCATGAATGGCGCAATACCCACAGCACGCGCCAGGTGGAACGGCGCATCAAGTCCTTCAGCGGCCGCTCGCTGCGCCAGTGGCAGGCGCTGGTGCGCACCGAGGGGATGTTCTTTGCCGCACGCGAACGCTACGAGAACGGCCAGCCCTTCGACTGGGCGACGCTGGCGCTGGACGAAGGGTTTTCGGACCAGGCCCACATGAGCCGCGTGGCCAAGGAAATCTGCGGTTTTTCGCCGACGGAATTCGCGCAGCGCTACGTCGAGGACGAGTCGTTCTGGATCTACCGGCTGTGGGTCTGAGCCGGCTTCGTCACACCATTTTTATAACGATAAAGCGCGCCAGGCGCGCTTACAAGGAGAACGGAAATGTCCAGGAAGATCTTGAGTATGCTGTGTGCGGGCCTGGTGCTGGCCGGCGGTGTCGCCCATGCGGAGACGCGTGTCGCCAAGCCTGTCCCGGTGTACGACCCCGCCCTGGCGAAGGCGCTCGGCGCGGACGAACACGGCATGCGCAGCTATGTGCTGGTCATCCTCAAGACCGGGCCGAAGAAGGCCACCGACAAGGCCGAACGGGCGCGCATCTTCGAAGGGCACTTCGCAAATATGGGCCGCCTGGCCTTCGAAGGGAAACTGGCGGTCGCCGGGCCGCTGGACGGCAAGGAGGACCGGCGCGGGATCTTCATCCTGGCCACCGCGGATATCGACGAGGCCAAGACCTGGGTGGCGACCGATCCCGTCATCCAGAGCGGCGAGATGGTGGCGGAGTACCACAAGTTCTTCAGCTCGGCGGCACTCATGATGGTCAATGAGGTGCACGGGAAGGTCGAGAAGCCGAAATCCACTGCCCCAGCCAGGTAAGCGTACTCTCGAGATCAGGAGCCTTCATGCATCGCTTCACGCACGCCCTGGCGGCGCTGGCACTGGCTGCGCCCGCCGCCGCGGCCTTCGCCGCCGACACCAACGCCTTCAGCAATCCGACGGCGGGCCTCGCACTCAGCAAGCCCGCCGGCTGGCACTACCTCAGTGCGGCGCAGAACATGGACAACATCAAGCGGATGAAACTCGGCGACGAGGAGTTCCATGCCTTGATGAAGCAGTACGCCAGCGCGCCGCTGGTCGCAATGAGCAAGTACCAGGAGCCTTTCGACGACGTCAATCCCAGCTTCAAGGTCAACCTCAAGCCCTATGGCCAGCTGAAGGGCATTCCGGCGACGGAACTCATCAGGCTGATCCTGCCGCAGTTCCAGAAGACCTTCAAGGACTTCTCCCTGGTCCAGGCCCCGGTCGAGGTGAAGGTGGCAGGAATTCAGTCGGCTTACGCCCGGATCGACTACACCATGGAGTTGCCCGATGGGCGCAGCTTTCCCACTTCGTCCGAACTCTGGATCGTCCCGCGTGGAGATTATTTCTTCATGATCGGTGCAGGGACGCGGCAGGACGAAAAGACGGGCACGCGGGCGGAAATCCAGGGCATCCTCGACACCGTCAGGATCACACAATAGACACCGCCGCCGCGCCTGCCGGAGGTGGTGGCAACAGCGGCCGCTCACGAGCGGCTGCCTGCGCCGCCATCCCGAGCGCGGCGCCGGCGCCGCCCGCCCCCTCGCCCCTGGTCCCAAGGCCGTACAATGGCGCCTGTCTTCCCACTTACAGAGCGTTCATATGGAAAATAAGGACCAGCGTTACCTCGTGCAGCAAAACAAAATCGCCGATGGCGAGAAGAAGCCTCCCGTGTTTGCCAAGGTCATGCGCAGCAGGGAAGGCAAGTTCGAAGGCGTTTCCTTTATCAAGAACAAGGAAAAGGCCACGGTCATGTCGGTCGCCGAGGCGCAGGAAGTCATCGACTGGGCTGCCAGCAAGAAAAGCAATGCCGCTGAATACGCGACGAAAATCATCTGCCTGGGCCAGTAGCCCGCCCCTGCGCCATGGGCCAGGGTCTGTCTGACTGATTGAGGAAGATACAAATAATTGTTCTCTCCATCGTAGTTCAGCTCCCCTGTAAACGGCGTTATCTCCTCGCGGACGAAATTTGGACGCGCGGTCGGCGTAGCCGACCACCCTACGGAAAATACCGCTCCGCGCCCCCAAACTTACTCAGAACAGATCCAGCTGTCCCGCCGTCTTCGTGCCTGACTTGCCGCTCTTCCCCTGCAGCGCCGCCGGCACCACCAGCGGGCGCCGGAACTGGCTCGCATCGAGCCGGTCGAAGCGACTACCCAGCTTGCCCAGGCCGAGGCGCTCGACTGTCTTGGTGAAACGCTGGTGGATCAGGTCGGCCCAGACACCCTCTCCCTGCATGCGCTTGCCGAACTCGCTGTCGTAATCCTTGCCGCCGCGCATATCGCGCACACGGTTCATCACGCGCTGCGCACGCTCGGGGAAATGCGCTTCCAGCCATTGCTGGAACAGCGGATTGACCTCGAACGGCAGGCGCAGCACCACGTAATGCGCGCTGACGGCGCCGGCATCGCGCGCCGCTTCCAGGATGCGCTCTATTTCCGGTTCCGTGACGAAGGGGATGATCGGCGCCACGCTCACGCTGACCGGGATGCCGGCTTCGGTCAGCGTGCGGATGGTGCGCAGGCGCCGGGCCGGGGCCGCCGCGCGCGGTTCCAGCGTGCGCGCGATCTGCGGGTCGAGCGTGGTCAGGGTAATGGCGGCGCAGGCCTGCCCTTTCTCTGCCATCGGCGCGACCAGGTCGATGTCGCGCTCGATCAGCGAGGACTTGGTGATCAGCCCATAGGGATGCCGGCATTCCTTGAGCACTTCCAGCACCTGGCGTGTAAGGCCCCGCTCGCGCTCGCAGGGTTGATAGGCGTCGGTGTTGACGCCGATGGCGATGTGTTCCGGCACGTAGCCCGGCTTGGCGAGTTCGCGCCGCAGCAGCTCGGCCGCATTGACCTTGGCGAACAGGCGGCTTTCGAAGTCGAGGCCGGGCGACAGGCCGAGATAGCTGTGCGTGGGGCGCGCGAAGCAATAGATGCAACCCTGCTCGCAGCCGCGGTAGGGGTTCAGCGAGACGTTAAAGGGAATGTCGGGCGAACTGTTACGCGAGAGGATGCTCTTGGCGATCTCATCGCTGACGACGGTGCGGATGCCCGTCGCTTCGTCCTCGTCGCGCTCCCAGCCGTCGTCGAATTCCTCGCGGCCATTGACCTCGTAGCGGCCCTGCAGATTGGAGACGGCGCCCCGCCCCTTGCGTGCGGCGAGCGGACGCGGGCCGAGCATGGGCTGCTCGTCCAGGCGTTCTCGTTCGGGCGGGAGTTGGCGGTCGTGCACGCTGGGTCCATTACTGTATGTCTATACAGTATATTACGCCGCTCCCATCCGGAATTCAAGTGGGCCGCACGTGCGGCATGAAGGCGGCCTGCTGTTCCACAAACCCCTCGAAGGCATCGAACAGGGGGCGGAACTTTTCCGCATTGCCCTCCAGCTGGCCCAGCGCCAGGGCGGCGGCTTCCAGCGACGAGAGCTGGTGCGGCGCGTGAGCCTTGCGGATACGGTAGCCGGACGGCGCCACATCGAGCAGGGCCAGGCGCGGCAGCCGCTGCAGAAGCGGATTCAGGTAAAGCATCTTGCGGCTCTTGCGCCAGGTGGCGTCCAGCACCACCAGGCGCAGCGCGCGCGCCGGCGTCAAGGCCAAGGGCGGCGGCGCGGGCAAGGCGGCATCTCCCGGGGTCTCCGGATACAGCAGCACGGGCGTGCGCCCATCCGCATGCAGCAGCGCCTCCAGTTCGGGCGGATCAAACGCCTCGCCCACCGCCAGCGCGCTGCCGTCCACGCACAGGTGCAGCAGGCGCGCACTGTTCTTGGCGTTGCCGACCTCCAGCGGATGCTGCAGCACCAGCAGGGCCGCCTCGGAGTCGAGCGGCCTGATCCACCGGCAGATGCAGCCCGAGGCCGCCCGCAGGCACAGCGCGCAGCGCGCCCGTTTCACGATCGCTTCGCTCATGGCGCCGGCGTCCAGCCGCCGCCCAGGGCGCGGTACAGGTCGACGTGGGCCGCGAGCAGGCTGGCGCGCAGCTGCAGGACATTGGTCTCGGCGCTGAAGGCGGTGCGCTGGGCGTCCAGCTCTTCGAGGTAGGAAGCGTAGCCGTTGGCGTAGCGGTTGCGCGCCACCCGCAGCACCTCGTTCGCGGCCCGGCTGCGCGCCTCGGCTTCGAACAGCTGGCGCCGCAGGCCATCGATGCCGGCCAGCGCATTCTCGGTCTCGGCAAAGCCGGCGCGCACCGCGTTCTCGTAGGCGAACAGGGCGCGGTCGCGCACGGTGGCGGCGATGTCGGCCTGGGCGCGCAGGCGCCCTCCGTCGAAGATCGGCGCCAGCACGCTGCCGCCCACGCTCCACAACTCGACCGGATCGCGCAGCAGGCGGGCGACGCTTCCTCCCTGCGCGCCGAGCGAGGCGCTGAAGCGGATCGACGGCAGCAGCTGGTCGCGCGCAGCGGCCAGGCTGGCGTCGGCGGCCGCGACCTGCCGCTCGGTCTGGGCGATGTCGGGACGGCGGCGCAGCAGTTCCGAGGGCAGCCCCGGCGCGGGCGCCGGCAGGCGCACCTCCAGCAGCGGAACGCCGCGCGCCACCGGTCCGGGGCTGGCGCCCACCAGCAGGCGCAATGCCTGTTCCTGCTGGGCGATGGCGCGTTCCAGCTGGGGCACCACCGCGGCCGTCGCATGCAGCTCGGCCTCGGCCTGCGACATCTCCAGGCGCGAGCTGTAGCCGACCTCGAACTGGTGGCGCGCCAGCGCGAAGGAGCGCTCGCGCGAGGCCAGGGTCGCGCGCGCCAGCGCCAGCTGGGCGTCCAGGCCGAGCAGGTTGAAGTAGCCGGACGCCGTATTCGACACGATGGACAGCGCGGCCGCATCCAGGGCGGCTTCCTGCGACAGCTCCTCGAAGCGGGCTGCATCGAGCGTTGCCGCGATGCGGCCGAACAGGTCGAGTTCATAGGAGGCCTGCACCGAGCCGGCCACCGACGTCACCTCCACCGGCTGGCCGAGCGGACCGATGGCGCGTGCGCGGCTCGGACCGAACGACAGGTTCAGGGCCGGCAGGTTCGCGCTTTGCGCGACACGCACGCGCGCCCGGTACTCCTCCAGCCGGCTGCGCGCGATGCGCAGCTCGCCGTTATTGTCGAGCGCACGCCGCACCAGCGTGTCGAGCGCCGGGTCGCCGAACGAGCGCCACCAGTCGCGCGCAACCGCACCCTCTCCTCCCGGCGCCGTGCGCCACACAGCCGGGACCTGCAGGGTCGACGCGGGCTTGGGATGCGGCGCCATCGCGCATCCCGCCACCAGCAGCAGGGGAAGCAGCCGCGCCGCCCTCATCGCGCTTCCCTGCCTGCGGAGGCGGTATCGATCGTCGCCACCACCGACATGCCCGGCCGCAGGCGCTGGGCCAGCGGCTGGTTCGCGTCGATCTTGACACGCACCGGGATGCGCTGGGCGATCTTCACGAAGTTGCCGGTCGCATTGTCCGGCGTGATCACCGAGAATTCGGAACCCGTGGCCGGCGCGATGCGTTCGACGTGGCCGCGCAGCGTCGCATTGTTCAGCGCGTCGACGGTGAAGCTGACCGGCTGGCCCAGGCGCACGTCCGCCATCTGCGTTTCCTTCATGTTCGCGATAATCCAGAGCTGGGCCGGCACCAGGGCCGTCAGCTGGGCGCCGGCATTCACGAAGGCCCCCTGGCGCACCGTCACCTGCCCCAGCTGGCCGTCGCGCGGCGCCAGGATGCGGGTGTTCGACAGGTCGATCTCGGCCAGGCGCACCTGGGCTTCGGCATTCGCAACCGCCGCCTCGAGCGAGGCGCGGTTCACGCCCACCGAACGCAGGTTGGTGCGCGCGATCTCCAGCGTGGCGCGCGCCTGGTCGCGGCTTGCGACCGCCTGGGCATTGGCCGCGCGGGCGGCGTCGCGTTCGCGCGCGGACAGCGAACCGTCGGCGGCCAGCTCCTCCACGCGGCGCAGGTCGAGGGCCGTGCGGCGCGCCAGCGCTTCGGCGCTGGCCAGCGTCGCCCGGTTCTGCTCGATGGTGGCCTGGGCGCTGCGATTCGTCTGCGCGAAGTTCTCGAGCGCCGCGCGGCGGTTCGCCAGCTCGGCGCGCGCCTGCTCCAGGCGCTGGGTCGGAATGCGGTCGTCGATGCGGATCAGGAGCTCGCCCTGCTTCACCTGCTGGAAGTCCTGCACCAGCACCTCGACCACGTAGCCGCTCAGCTGGGGACTGATGATGGTCACCTGGCCGCGCACGAGTGCGTTCTCGGTGGCCTGCAAGGTAGTGCGAAACGGCGGCAGCTTCCAGGCGTAGAGCACGACCAGGACGCCGGCAAGGGCGATGGCGCCGAAGAGGGCGGCGCTGACGAGAATGCGGCGCGAACGTTTGCTGGCCGGGGATGGAGTCTGGTCTGGCATGGTGCTCAATCGGTGACGGGTTCGGGTGGTGGTGGCGCGCCCGGCGCGGGCGCGGCGGGTACGGGCTTGGGCGCGGCGAAGTACTGCAGCCAGACGGCGTGCAGGAAGATCCAGAGCGCGCTGGCGGCGGCGATCGCCGCCAGCACGAGGAAGACGTCGTTATAGGCCAGGATGTTGGCTTCGCGCGTGGCGCTGGCCGCCAGCGATGCCGCGCCCTGGCGGGTGCGCGCGGCCGGGTCGGCGACCAGCTGGCCGACGGCGGCGGCGCCGGCCTGGATGCGGTTCGCGACCAGCGGATCGAGGCTGCTGAGGTGCTCGGTGATGATCGAGGAATGGTATTTCTCGCGCAGCACCTGGAAGGTGCCGACCAGCGAGGAGCCCAGCAGGCCGCCCAGGTTCTGGGTCAGGCCGAACAGCACCGAGAAGCTGATCAGGTTGGCCGGGTTGGCGATCACGGTGCCGATCAGGGAAATCACCAACGGGCCCAGGAACAGGGTGCCGCCGAAGGCGAGCAGGCTCTGGCTCAGGTACATCTGCTCGGGGCGGGTCTGGTTGGTGGCGTGGGCGTCGATCCAGGCGCCGATCGCCATCAGCACCAGCGAGATGACCTGCGGCGCCATCAGGTGATTCACGTTGACGGTCAGCGCGGAGACCACGATGCCGGCCACCGTGGCGCACAGCACGATGCCGTACAGGGTCTGCATCTGGGTATTGTCCAGGCCCACGGAGCGCAGGAAGCCGACCGCGCCCACGCTCTGCTCCGACAGCACGATGCGCACCAGGACCATCGACACGGCAAGGCGCACGATGTTGGCGCTCGTGAAGAAGCGGATGTTCAGCAGCGGGTTGGCGCGGTTGTGCTCCACGCAGAAGGCGGCCGCCAGCAGCACGATGGCGCCGGCGAGGGCGACGCCGATCCAGGGCTGCTCGAACCACCACAGCACGCGTCCGAAGCTCAAGGCCGCGCAGAGCAGCGCCATGCCGGGCGCGAACAGGGCGAAGGTGACGAAGTCCATCGGCCGGAAGGCCTTGAAGCGGTCGCCCGGCGGCAGCTTGAGCATCAGCACCGCGCCCAGCGAGACCAGGGCCAGGCCCAGCTCGAACATGTACAGACCGCGCCACTCGGCGATCTGCAGCAGGTCGCCGGAAAAGAGATAGGCCAGCGGCAGCGCCAGCTGGGCCGTGCCGAGCGCCAGGGCCACGCCGCGCAGGCGCCATTGCTTCTTGAAGGCCTGCAGCACGTAGTACAGGCCGAGCGGCGAGATCGCCGCCGCCAGCATGCCGTGGGCGGCGCGCACCGCGATGGCCGAGCCGAGGTCGTTCACGAACAGGTGGGCGAAGGTGACCAGCGCGTAGAGCACCAGGAAGAATTCGGTGAACAGGCGCAGGCCGAACTGCTGGCGGAACTTCACCAGCAGCAGGTTCATCGAGGCGTTCGCCATGACGTAGGCGGCCGGCAGCCAGGCGGTTTCGGTGGAATAGGCGCCCAGCGTGCCCTGCAGGTTGACGAGGTTGACCGAGACCAGCGCATTGCCAAGGCCGCCGGTGACCGTGATCAGGATGCCCACGAACAGGTAGGCAAAGCGCAGCGGCGTCGGATGGGCGGGCGTCGACGGCGAGCCAGGGAGCATCGGCTTTTCATCCGGCGCCCAGGCGCGCGGCGCGTACTTGCTCATCCGGCCACTCCCTCCTGTTGTTGTCACCTTCGCATGATAACCGCACAAGAAAAAGCACGCTGGCACGACTCGCAGGCGTTCAAGATGTGGTCACCTTGACACGCCACGAAAATTTACCTTCGGAATTGCCAAAACCGATATTGCTCTGTCGATTCAGCATACCTAGAATCAATTTGTGCCTCACGGAAATTGTTCCAGAACTGTTCAGGCACGCAGTTTTGACAGAGTCGCCATGCAACCACGCCGTACGCTCCGCCAGCTCTTCGCCGCCGCCTTTGCCGTCGCCGCCATGTATCCCGGCGTCGCCGTCCAGCAGGAGTTGCAACTCGACCATCGGATGAACGAACACATCGAGCAGGTGCCCGCCGGACCGCAGGGGCGCGCCATGCTGGAGACCACCGTGTTCCAGCCGAACGGCCCCGGCCCCTTCCCGCTGATCATCATCAACCACGGCAAGGACCCCGGCCGGCCAAACCTGCAGCCGCGCGACCGCTTCTACCACATGGCCACCGCCTTCGTGAAACGCGGCTATGCGGTGATGGTGCCGATGCGCCAGGGCTTCGCCAACTCCACCGGCCGCTACCGCGACTTCGGCTGCGACATGAAGGCCAACGGCTACATCCAGGCCGAGGACATCCTCTCCACCCTCGCCTATGCGCGCAAGCAGCCCTGGGTCGACGGCAACCACATCGTCATCGCCGGCCAGTCCTACGGCGGCCTGGCGACCATCGCGGCCGGCACGAAGGACTTGCCCGGCGTGCGCGGCCTGATCAACTTCGCCGGCGGCCTGCGCGACGACAGCGACCGCTGCGCCTGGCGCTCGGCCCTAGTGACCGCCTTTGCCGACTACGGCACCAAGGCGAAGCTGCCGACTCTGTGGATGTATGGAGAGAACGATTCCCTGTTCGGCCCCGAGCTGGCGCAGCGCATGCACGCCGCCTTCGAGGGCGCGGGCGGCCGCGGCAAGCTGGTCGAATTCCCGGCCTTCAAGCGCGATTCGCACGGCATGCTGGCCAGCCGCGACGGCGAGAAGGTCTGGCTGAACGACACCATGGCCTTCCTGCAGCAGATCGGCATGCCGACCAAGGTGATCCACGACGTGCCGCCGCCTCCGACCCCGGCCCGCACCGATTACGCGAAGGTGGACGACGTCGAGGCCGTGCCCTTCCTGTCCGAGAACGGCCGCCGCGCCTACCAGGAATACCTGGGCAAGATGACCCCGCGCGCCTTCGCGGTCTCGCCGAGCGGCGCCTGGACCTGGGCCGAGGAAGGCGAAGACCCGGACGGCCGCGCCCTCGCCACCTGCACCGCGAAGAGCACCGAGCCCTGCCGCCTGTATTCGGTGGACGACTACGTGGTGTGGACGGGTGACCTCGACCAGGCGGCGGAAGCTGCGGTGACGGCGTCAAGGACGCCTGCGCCGAAGGTGGATGCGGAGAACTCGGTGCCGACGACCTCGATCGGTAGCAACAAGGCCACGAACTGACGCGCTGGCGACTTTGTAGGGTGGACCGGGCCACGAGAGGCGGCTTCGCCGTCCACCCTACGACACCAGGGCCACCGATTTCACCTGGGCCCACGCCCGGCTCCCCTGCTCGAGCTTCAGATCGAACAAGGCCCGCCGCGTGATCCGCGCCAGCAGCACCGTCTCCCCGCACTTCAGCCTGAGCAGCACCTGCGAAGGATGGCGGTCCACCGCGATCGACTCCACCGCGCAGGGGAAGTGATTCTGGATGCTGGTATCCGCCGGCTCACGCGAGCTCAAGCTGACGTCGCGCGCCAGGATCCGCAGCCGCACCGCGCTTCCCACCTTGATGCCGCTGTCGCGCAGCCATAGCGCGCCCCCGTTGAAGTCCACCCGGATCAGCTGCCACTCCGCGCTGCGCTCGGCGACCATGCCATGCACCAGCGCGCCCGCGTCTTCTGCGAAAGCTGCAGCATCACCGAGCGACAGCAGCACCTCGTCCACCGCCCCCGCTGCCTTCACCTTCCCCTGTTCGAGCATGACGACGTGGTCGGCGAGCCGCGCCAGCTCGTCGGCGGAATGCGTCACGTAGAGCATGGGGAGCTTGAGCTCGAGGTGCATCTTCTCCAGCCACGGCAGGATTTCCTGCCTGCGCGCGGCGTCGAGCGCGGCCAGCGGCTCGTCCAGCAGCAGCAGGCGCGGCATCGTGGCCAGGGCGCGCGCGATCGCCACGCGCTGGCGCTCGCCGCCGGACAGCTGGGCCACCTGCCGGCCGAGCAGGTGGCCGATGCCGAGCAGTTCGATGGCATCCGCCAAGGTGCGCGCCGCCTCCGGCGACGGGCTGCGCTTCCGGCCGAAGTCGAGGTTGCCCCGCACGTCGAGGTGGGCGAACAGGCTGGCCTCCTGGAACACGTAGCCGAGCGCGCGCCGATGCGTCGGCACGAACACGCGCGCGGCATCGTCCTGCCAGGTTTCCTCGCCCACCACGACGCGTGCCTCGCGCGCCTTCTCCAGTCCGGCGACACAGCGCAGGATGCTGGTCTTGCCGGAACCCGAAGGCCCGAACAGCACCGTGATGCCGCTGCCCGGCAGGCGCAGGTCGACGTCCAGCAGGAAGTCGGCGCGCGGCAGTTGCAGGCGGATTTGCAGCGCATGCGTCAAGGCAGCACCCGCGTATCGCTGCGGCGCAGGCTGGCCAATACCAGCAGGACCACGAAGCTGAACAGCAGCATGCCGCCGGCCAGCCAGTGCGCGGAGGCGTATTCCATCGCCTCCACATAGCCATAGATCTGGGTGGACACCACGCGCGTCGCGCCCGGGATGTTCCCGCCGATCATGAGGACCACGCCGAATTCGCCGACCGTGTGCGCGAAGCTCAGGACGGCGGCGGTGATGATGCCGGTACGCGCCTGCGGCAGCGCGACGGTGAAGAAGGCGCTCAGGGGCGAGGCGCGCAAGGTGGCCGCCACCTCCATCGGGCGCGGTCCCATCGCCTCGAAAGCATGCTGCATGGGCTGGACGGCGAAGGGCAGCGAGTAGACGATCGAGCCGACCAGCAGCCCGGTGAAGGTAAACGAGAGCACGCCCAGGCCGAGCGCCTGCGTGAACCTGCCGAGCGGCCCGTCGGGGCCCATGGCCACCAGCAGGTAAAAGCCCAGCACCGACGGCGGCAGCACCAGCGGCATCGTCACCAGCGCGGAGACCGGCAGGCGCCAGCGCGAGCGGGTGCTGGCCAGCCACCAGGCCAGCGGGGTGGCGAGCAGCAGCAGGAGCAGCGTGGTGGACGTCGCCAGCTCGACGGTCAGCCAGATGGCCTGCCAGGCCTCTTTCTCGATCGGCATCGGTCAGATCTCGTAGCCGAAGCTGCGGATCACCGCCTTGGCCTTGCTGCTCTGCAGGTACTGCATCAGCGCGATCGCCGCCGCATTGTCCTTGCCCTTGCCGAGCAGGATGGCATCCTGGCGGATCGGCGCATGCATCGAGGCCGGCACGATCCAGGCCGAGCCTTCCTTCAGCTTGCCGTCGGCATAGACCTGGGACAGCGCGACGAAGCCCAGCGCCGCGTTGCCGGTCGCGGCGAACTGCCAGGCCTGGGCGATGTTCTCCCCCAGGACCAGTTTCGGACGCAGCGTGTCCAGGAGGCCGAGCTTCCTCATGGTGTCGATGGCAGCGGCGCCGTAGGGCGCGAGCTTGGGGTCGGCAACCGCGACCCGGTCGAAGCGTCCACGCTTCAGGACCTCGCCCTGCGCATCGACGAAGCCGGCCTGCCTGCTCCACAGCGCCAGCCTGCCCACCGCATAGGTGAAGCGGCTGCCGCCCTGCCCTTCGCGCTCGAGTCTCGCAGGGGTCTCGTCGTCGGCCGCCAGCAGCACTTCGAACGGCGCACCATGTTTGATCTGCGCATAGAACTTGCCGGTCGAGCCGAAGGAGAGCACCGCCTTATGGCCGGTGTCCGCCGCGAACATCGGCGCCAGCTTTTCCATGGGCGCGGTGAAATTGGCGGCGACAGCCACCTGCACTTCGCCCGCCCGTACACCAAAGCAGATCGCCAGGCCCGCGGCCAGCATGCACCACTGTTTCATTGTCGGCCTCGCTATTCGGATCGGGAATAGCGCAACTCTAGCACAAGTGGCGGCTCGCTATTCACTAGTGGAATAGCGCATGCCATCCCGCCCTGCTACCATGGCAGGATGAACAAGCAAACCCTCCCCCTGGACGAGGTCCTCGGTTTCCAGGCCGTCGACAAGCGCATCGACATCCTGCGCCGCGTGGGACAGGCCGGCTCCATCTCCGAAGCGGCGCGCGCCGCAGGGGTGAGCTACAAGGCGGCCTGGCAGGCGCTGGAGACGCTGGCCAACCTGGCCGGCACGCCGCTGGTCGAGAAGGCGGTGGGCGGCAGCGGCGGAGGCGGCGCGACGCTCACGGCGGCCGGGCAGCGCGTGCTCGAGGCGGCGGACGACATGGCCAGGGCCCGCCGCCGCATCCTCGACAGCGTCAAGCACGGCGACGCCAGCGGCCGCGCCGCGCTCGCGCTGCGCACCAGCATGCGCAACCAGTTCCCCTGCACGGTCGGCACGGTCAGGCAGCACCGGGGACAGATGCGTGTGCAACTGCTGCTGGCCGAGGGCAGCGCCCTGCACGCGCGCATCACGCGCGAGAGCGTGCAGCTGCTCGGCCTGGCGCCGGGCATGGAGGTGCTGGCCCTGTGCAAGGCCACGGCGGTCAGGATCGCACAGCACATCGACAGCGCGGAGCCGGCCAATGTGCTCAGCGGGGAGATCGTTCGCGCCGGCCGTTCGGCGTCAGGCGGCGAAGCCACGCTGCGCCTGGCGAGCGGCGTACAACTGGTGGGCTTCGGCGCTGCGGGCGCCGCGCTGCGCGCCGGGCGCATGGGCATGGCCTCGGTCGACGAGTCCAGTGTCGTGATCGGCGTGCTGTCCTAGCCTCTGTCAAGCCTCCGACGCACTGTTTCTGTGCGTGAAGCCGCCCAGCCGCCAGGCTATGCGACACAGCGCAAACCGCATCCGGCTTTCAGCTCCGACAATGGCATCGAGCCCATTTTGGAGAAGCACATGGTTCGCATCCTCCACGCCTGCATGGCCGCGCTGCTGGCGCTCGGCATGAGCGTGCCGGCTGCCGCGGCGAACAACGATCCCGTCATCCTGGTCCACGGCTTCCTCGGCTTCGGCCCCGACACCTTCGAGCACAGCGGCTTCACCTACTGGGGCGGCTACGGCGACATCGCCTCGCACATGCAGGTCTACCGCGGCCCGCGCACCGTGTTCGCGGCCGTGGTGGGCCCGGTCAGCTCCAACTGGAACCGCGCGGCCGACCTCTACGCCCAGATCAAGGGCGGCTGTGTCGACTACGGCGCCGCCCACGTGAGGAAGCGCGGCCTGCCGGGGCAACAGCAGACGCCAAGCGGCAAGTGCTGGGCCGCCGACCCGAAGAACAATCCCGAAAACTACCCGCTCGCCCTCTACCCGGCCTGGGACGCCGCCCACCCGGTCCACTTCATCGGCCACAGCCAGGGCGGCACCACGATCCGCGCCCTGGTCCAACTGCTCGAACACGGCTCGCCCGACGACGAAGGCGGCCACGAACTGTTCAAGGGCGGCAAGGTCGGCTGGGTACGCAGCGTGACGACCATCTCGGCGCCGCACAACGGCACCACCTTCGCCGACGCCGTGCTCAACGTGACCCCTGGCCTGCAGACGCCGCTCGGCGACGTGCTCAAGAACCGCTGGGCCAAATGGGAGCTGTCGCCCGACGGTGCGCGCGAATTCAATGCCTGGGCGCGCACCTCGCCGCATATCTACTGGTATTCGGTGGGAACGGTCGCGACCGAGGCTGGCGCCTGGTGCTGCAATGCGACCGACCGCGTGATCGCTCCCATCCAGACCACCTATCACCAGTACCCGCGGCTCGACATGATCCCGGCCTTCAAGCCCATGGCGGGCGAATGGATCGTGCCCTCGGCCCTGCAGCGCGGCCTGGGCGGCTACACCCAGCAGGCCGCGGGCCGGGTGCGCATCGACAGCGACTGGTTTCCCAACGACGGGGTGGTCAATACCGTGAGCATGCGCTCACCCGCCGGGCATCCGGTGCGGGACTTCGACGGCAAGTCGGTGAAAGGCTGCTGGAACTTCCTGGGGAATCAACAGGGCTACGACCATTTCGACATCCTGAACTGGCCGAACCCGGGGCCGTCGGCCAATCCGCTTTACGAACGAATCAGCGACATCATCTTCGCGCTCTGAGCCGCTGCCGGGTCTGTTCAATGCACGCTGCGCAGCCCCCGCGCCAGGTCGGACAGTCGATACGGCTTGCTGACGAAGGTGTACTCCCCCAGCCGGCTCTGGTCCAGCTTGAGCGCCGGCTGCGGGTAGCCCGAGGCAAGCATCACCTTGATGTTCGGGTAGTTCTCGCGCGTGAACTCGGCCAGCTCGATGCCGTTCGGGCCGTTCGGCATGACGATGTCGGTGAACAGGATGTCGACATCGCGGCTGGCCAGCACGTTCATGGCATCCTGGCCGCTGGCCGCCGTCATCACGTCGTAGCCCATGCTCAGGAACAGGGCCGAGGCCACGTCCAGCAGGTCCGGCTCGTCTTCCACGATCAGCACCGTCTCGGTGTCGCCGTGCGCCGCTTCGCGCTCTTCGTTGTTCACGGCAGGCAGGTAGATGGTGATCGATGTACCCTCGCCCAGCGTGCTCCGGATGACCACTTCGCCGCCCGACTGCTTGATGAAGCCGTAGACCTGCGACAGGCCCAGGCCCGTGCCCTTGCCGGTTTCCTTGGTCGTGTAGAAGGGCTCGAAGGCGCGCTGCACGGTCTCCTCGCTCATGCCGCTGCCGGTGTCGGTGACCGAGATGCAGACATAGGGCCCCGGCGCCAGGCCCGTGACCTCGCCTTCGCGCAGCCCGACCGGCGCCGTGCCGAGCGTCAGCTGGCCGCCGTCCGGCATGGCGTCGCGCGCGTTCACCACGAGGTTCAGCAGCGCCGACTCGAAGCGCGCCGTATCCACCACCGCGCTGCCGGCCTGCGGGTCGAGGTTCAGTTCGAACGCGATGCCGGAATGCCCGGCGCGCCGCAGCACCGACTCGAAACCGGAGATGATGCGGTTGATGCTGCGCGTTTCCGGCTGCAGCGGCTGCTGGCGGGCGAAGGCGAGCAGCTGCTGGGTGAGCGTGGCGCCGCGGTCGATGGCGCGGCGCATGCTGTCCAGGGTCTTGGCATCCGCCCCAGGCCGGGTCATGGTCAGCACCTCGATGCCGCTGGCCAGTACCGACAGCAGGTTGTTGAAGTCGTGCGCGATGCCGCCGGTGAGCTGGCCGATCGATTCCATCTTCTGCGACTGGAACAGCGCGCGCTGCGCCTGCTCCAGCGCCTCCTCGGCCTGCTTCTTTTCGGTGAGATCGCGCGTGATCTTGGCGAAGCCCAGCAGCTGGCCGTCGTCGCCGTGGATGGCGTCGATGATGACGTGGGCCCAGAAGCGCGTGCCGTCCTTGCGCATGCGCCAGCCTTCGGACTCGTAGCGGCCGTCGCGCCGCGCGGCAGCCAGCGCGCGCAGCGGCAAGCCGCCTTCACGGTCTTCGTCCGTGTAGAAGCGCGAGAAATGGCTGCCGACGATTTCGTCGTAGCTGTAGCCTTTGATACGTTCGGCGCCGACGTTCCAGTTCGATACCACGCCCTCGGCCGAGAGCATGTAGATCGCATAGTCGGTCACGCCCTGCACCAGCAGGCGGAAACGCTGCTCGCTCTCGCGCAGCGCGTCCTCGGCCTGCTTGCGCGCCGTGACGTCGCGGGTGATCTTGGCGAAGCCCAGGTGGTTGCGGTGCTCGTCGTAGATCGGATCGATCACCACGTGCGCCCAGAAGCGGCTGCCGTCCTTGCGTATGCGCCAGCCTTCGGCTTCGAACTTGCCGTGCTCGAGGGCCTGGGCCAGGGCGCGCGCCGGCAAGCCGCCCTCCTGGTCTTCCGGGGTGTAGAAACGCGAGAAATGCTGGAACAGGATTTCCTGCGGCAGGTAGCCCTTGAAGCGCTGTGCACCCGCATTCCAGCTCTTCACATGGCCGGCGGGGTCGAGCATGTAGATCGCATAGTCGCTGATGCCGGCGACCAAATATTGAAAGCGTTGCTCGTCGGTTAGCGGTGGCGTGACGGGATGAGGCGAATTCATGAGCCTTGGACATTGGCGGGTCAGGTACCGAAGGATCGTATCATAGGGCCGCTCAGCAATACCGCGCGCTTCGCTTGTACAGACAAGCCAATATTGGAAAATCAGCCACTCATCCGGTTGAAGTGCCGAATTTGACGTTACAATGCTGAATTGTATCTTTTCATCGCCTTTCAGTTAGCAATATGACACAGGCCCCCACCGACCTCCTCGACCTGACCCATTGTGCGAACGAGCCGATCCGCACGCCGGGCAGCATCCAGCCGCATGGCTTCATGCTGACCCTGTCCGCGGCGCCGGGCCAGGGTATGGTGGTGCAGCAGGCAAGCGCCAATCTGGACCATTGGACCGGCATCCCGGCGAAGGAAGCGATCGGCATGCCGCTCGCGCGCATCCTTGGCGAGGCGTCCATGGCGCGCCTGGCGCCGGAGCTCGAAGACAAGCCCCTGGCCTCGCGCCCCGCCTACATCGGCACCATCACGCTCGACAACGGCGCCCACTTCGACGTGCTGGCGCATGCCTGGGACGGCCTGGTGATCCTCGAGTGCGAGGGCGTGAACCGTCCCGGCGCCGCCGACTTCCGCCACCTGTATCCGCTGATCGGCGACTTCCTGCTCAAGGTGAACGGTTCGGCCTCGATCACCGCCTTGTCCGAACTGGCCGCGCGCCACGTGCGCGCCGTCACCGGCTACGGCCGCGTGCTGGTCTACCAGTTCGACAATGACGGCCACGGAAAAGTACTGGCAGAGTCGAAGGAGAGCGGCTACGAGTCCTACCTGGGCCAGCATTTCCCGGCCAGCGACGTCCCGGCCCAGGCGCGCGCCCTGTACGCGCTGTCGCCGATCCGGGTGATCCAGGACGCCAACTACACGCCCGCTCCCCTGCTGCCCGAGCTCAATCCGATCAGCGGCGCCCGCAACGACCTGTCCTTCGCGGCCCTGCGCAGCGTCTCGCCGGTGCACCTGCAGTACATGCGCAATATGGGCACGCTGGCCTCGATGTCGGTCTCGCTGATCGTCAAGGGCCAGCTCTGGGGCCTGATCTCCTGCCACAACGCCGCGCCCTGCCCGGTGCCGGTCGAGAAGCGCACCGCCTGCGAGCAGCTGGGCCAGATCCTGGCCCTGTGCATCGAGTCGCGCGAGGATGCCACCGAGCTGCAGTTCCGGCTGGAAGTGCGCCGCATCATGGTCGAGATGCTCGGCCACCTGACCAAGGGCGCCGATTTCATCGAAAACATGAGCGGCGTGTTCCCCGAGCTGCTGCGCTTCGGGCGCGCCGGCGGGGTCGCCATCGTGGTCGACGAGCGCGTGCTGACCTATGGCGACACGCCCGACGAGCCGGCCATCCGTGACTTGGTCGACTGGCTGGCCGTGCAGGGACACGCCGAGATATTCCACACCGACCACTTGAAAGCGCTCTATCCGGCTGGCGTCGACATGGTGCGCAACGCCAGCGGCCTGATGGCGCTGCCGATCTCGCGCATCCACAAACACTACCTGCTGTGGTTCCGGCCGGAGGTGGTGCAGACCATCGAGTGGGCCGGCAATCCGCACGGCAAGCAGGCGTCCGCGAACGACCCCGCCCAGCTCACGCCGCGCCTCTCATTCGACGCCTGGCGCGAAACCATCCACGGCCGCAGCCTGCCCTGGCACGTGGCCGAGATCGAACTCACCATCGAGTTCCGCAGCGCCCTGCTCGGCATCGCCCTGGAGCGCGCCGAGCAGATGGCCGAACTGGCCGAAGAACTGGGCCGCGCCAACAAGGAACTCGAAGCGTTCTCCTACTCGGTCTCGCACGACCTGCGCGCGCCCCTGCGCCACATCGTCGGATTCTCCGACCTCCTGATCGAATCGGCCGGCGGGGAAGACCCGGAGCGGCGCCAGCGCTTCCTCAAGAACATCAAGGAATCGGCTCGCCTGGCGGGCAAGCTGGTCGACGACCTGCTGTCCTTCTCGCAGATGGGCCGCGCCGCGCTGCGCCCGACGCAGGTCGACATGAACGACCTGGTCGCGGCCTGCATCGACAAGCTCGGCATGGAGATCGGCCAGCGCAACGTCGACTGGCACATCGAGCCCCTGCCCACCATCTGGGCCGACCCGACCTTCGTGCACCTGGCGGTGTTCAACCTGCTGTCGAACGCGGTCAAGTTCACCAGCCAGCGCGACCCGGCCGTCATCACGATCACCTCGGAAGAAGTGGGCAACGAGTTCGTGTTCCACGTCGCCGACAACGGCGCCGGCTTCAATATGGAGTACGTCCACAAGCTGTTCGGCGTGTTCCAGCGCCTGCACCGCATGGAAGATTTCCAGGGCACCGGCATCGGCCTGGCCAATGTGCGCCGCATCGTCGAGCGCCACAACGGCCGCGTCTGGGCCACGTCCGTCCAGGGAGAAGGCGCGACCTTCTCCTTCAGCTTTCCGAAACACCCTAATTGAGGCATACGATGCTCAAGCCCATCCTGCTCGTCGAAGACAATCCACACGATCTCGAGCTCACACTCATCGCCCTGTCGAAAAGCCAGCTAGCCAATGAAGTCGTGATTGCGCGCGATGGCGCGGAAGCACTCGACTACCTGCACCGCCGTGGCGAACACAAGGACCGCGTCGTCGGCAACCCGGCGGTCGTGTTGCTCGATCTGAAGCTGCCCAAAGTGGACGGATTGGAAGTCCTGCGAGAAATCCGCAATACCGAGAGCCTCAAGAGCATGCCGGTCTGCATGCTGACCTCGTCGAAAGAAGAGCAGGACGTGGTGCGCAGCTACGAGCTGGGCGTGAATGCCTACGTGGTCAAGCCGGTCGACTTTGGAGAATTCCTGCGTGCTATCGCCGACCTTGGCGTCTTCTGGGCGGTCCTGAACGAACCGCCGCCGGGCTCGCGCCGCTACGTCAAGCCGAAATGAGTCCTGCCTGATTTCACGCCCGCGCCGGCGCCATGGGGGCGCTCGCGGCGGCGCAGCAGGTGGCGGATCCGCGCCGCCAGCGCCTCCGGATGATAGGGCTTCTGCAGCAGGTGCAGGGTGGCGTCCAGCTTCCCCTCATGGACCAGCACCCCTTCCGCATACCCCGAGGTGTACAGGATCTGCGTGCCCGGCAGCCGCTCGGCGATGATCTCTCCCAGCTGCAGGCTGCTGACCGGCCCCGGCATGATCACGTCGGTGAACACCAGGTCGATATGGCGGCCGCTCTCGATGATCTCCACCGCCTGCGCGGCATGCTCCGCTTCGATCACGTCGTAGCCCAGCGCCGACAGGATGCCGGCGGTCGACTCGCGCACGTGTTCCTCGTCCTCGACCACCAGGATGGTTTCCAGGCCGCCGGTGAGCTGGGCGCTGTGCACCGCCTCCACCGGGCTGGGCGCCGCGTCGCTGCGTGGCAGATAGATGCGCACGCTGGTGCCGCGCCCGACTTCGCTCGTCAGGACGATCTCGCCGCCGGACTGCTTCACGAAACCATAGGCCATCGACAGGCCCAGGCCCGTGCCCTGCCCGACCGGCTTGGTGGTGAAGAAGGGCTCGAAGGCGCGCTGCAGGACTTCCTTCGGCATCCCCCTGCCGGTGTCGGCCACTTCCAGCATCACGTACTCGCCCGGCGCCACGTCGAGCGGCAGATCGGGGCCGGCATTCATGGCGCGGATGGTCAAAGTGCCGCTGCCGGCCATGGCGTCGCGCGCATTGATGGCCAGGTTCAGCAGCACGTTGTTGAGCTGGTTGGGGTCGACCATGGTGCTGCCGAGATCGGGATCGATCTCGGTGACCACGCGCGCGCTCGGGCCCAGCACGCGGCGCATCATGTCGTCCATGTCGCGCAGCAGGTGGCCGGGATCGACCACCACCGACTGCAGCGGCTGGCGCCGCGCGAAGGCCAGCAGGTGGGCGGCCAGCTTGGCGCCGCGCTCGACGCCGGTGAGCGCCATCTCCACGCGCGCTTTCGCGCCGTCGTTCAGGTTGCCGACGAGTTTCAGCAGCTGCAGGTTGCCGCCGATGATCTGCAGGACGTTGTTGAAGTCGTGGGCCACGCCGCCGGTGAGCTGGCCGATCGCTTCCATCTTCTGGGCCTGGTGCAGGGCCGACTGGCTGGCCGCAAGCTGCTCCTGGCTCACGCGCAGCGACGCGAAAGCGCTATCGCGCTGGCGCCGCGCATTGCAGGCGCCGCTGTGGTAGCGCACGCGCGCCACCAGCTCGCGCGGGTCGGGCCACTTGACCAGGTAATCGTTGGCGCCCACGGCGAAGGCGCGCGCCTTGATCTCGGGGTCGTCTTCGGAAGACAGGACGATGACGGGGATGTCTTCAGTATCCGGGTGGGCGCGCAGGCGGGCGGTGACTTCGAAACCATCGAGGTCGGGCATGCGCAGGTCGACCAGCACTACCGTCGCACGCACCTCGCGCGCCACCTGGACCGCGCGAACCGGATTCGACTCATAGCACAGGTTATGGCTGACACAACCCGTCAGCCCGTGCGCGATAATGTCCTGCGAAAAGGGCTCGTCGTCGATGAGGAGAACGGAGCAGTCTGGGCGATCATCAATCATTGCGGCGAGGGATCGTTGGACGACACGATCTTGCAATTGGGTAAGCATTGATTCTACTACAATGTGCGGTTTTTAACACAATTGACGATCCAGTTGTGCGCGTCTGTATTGACAAACGCCTTGCAAGTTGCGGGATCTGGCACCATCTTTGCCGTATGCCCAAGCGCCAGCCTCTTCCCATCCGCCCGCCGGCCGATCCCGTGGCCGACGCGCCCTGCCCCTTGTGCGGCCGGGTGCTAGGCACGATCAACATCGACCGCCATCACCTGATTCCGAAGACGTTCAAGGGCAAGGAGCAGTTCCCGATCCACAAGATCTGCCACCGCAAGATCCACTCGGCCCTCACCGAACGCGAGCTGCTGCAGGCCTATCACACATGGGAAGCGTTGCGCGCCCACGAGGACATCCGCAATTTCATCGAATGGGTGGCGAAGAAGCCATCCGACTTCTACACCCGCACCTACACGGCGAACAAGAAGAAATTCCGCTAGCTTTCCCGCGGTGGGCGGCGATGCCGGCTACCCGCTACCCGCTACTGGTGCTGGCCGGCCTGGCCGATCCACACCGTGATGGGCGGCGCCCTGCTGGTCTCGGCAGCCTGGTGTTCGGCGCCGGCTGGGGCCTGGCCGGCTATTGCCCCGGGCCCGCCCTCGCCTCCCTGGGCTGGGGTGGGATCAAGCCCCTGCTGTTGGTGGCGGCGATGGTCGGCGGCATGGCCCTGTTCGAATTCTTCGAGCGGCGCCGGCCGCCACCTTGACAAGCCCGCCGCGCCGGGCTCTCATCATGGCACCTTCAACAAGAGGCTTGCCATGCACTTCAACGACTACCTGGACCACGACGCCACCTCCCTCGCCGCCCTCGTCGCCCGCGGCGAGGTCAGCCCGCACGAATTGCTCGACACGGCGCTGGCGCGCCAGGCGCAGGTGCACGGCCAGGTGAACGCCGTGGTGCGGCTGATGGAAGAGCAGGCGCGCCGGCAGTTGCAAAGGCCAGTACCCGGTCCCTTCGCGGGCGTGCCCTTCCTGCTGAAAGACACCTTGCAGGACTATGCCGGCCTGCCCACCACCAACGCCAGCCGCGCGATGCGCAAGCACGTGCCGACCGGGCACGCCAGCGTGGTACGGCGTTATCTCGACGCCGGCCTCGTCGTCTTCGGCAAGACCAACCTGCCGGAGTTCGCGCTCAAGGGCGTGACCGACCCCGAACTCTTCGGCCGCACGAACAACCCCTGGAACCTCGCGCACACGCCGGGCGGCTCGAGCGGCGGCGCGGCGGCGGCCGTGGCGGCGGGCATCGTGCCAATGGCGGCCGGGAACGATGGCGGCGGCTCGATCCGCATTCCCGCCGCCTGCTGCGGCCTGTTCGGCCTGCGGCCTTCGCGCGGGCGGGTGTCTGCCGGGCCGGATGTCGGCGAAGTCTGGTTCGGCGCCTCGAGCGAAGGCGTGCTCTCGCGCAGCGTGCGCGATTCGGCGCTGGCGCTCGATGTGCTGCAGGGCGCCGAGCCGGGCGATCCTTTCGTGATCGCGCCGCCCGCGGCGCCTTATGCGGAGCTGGTGCGCCGCGATCCCGGCCGGCTGCGCATCGGTTTTACGAGCGCATCGCCGATCGGCACCGACGTGCATCCGGAGGCGGTGGCGGCGGTACGGCACGCGGCCGAACTGCTGCGCAAGCTGGGGCACGAGGTCGAGGAAGCGGCGCCCGAGATCGACGGCGCGGCGCTCGCGACCAGCTACCTGCACGTCTACTTCGGCCAGGTGCCGTCCCTGGTCGCGCGCATGAAGGCGGCGGGTGCCAGCGGCGGTGAACCGGAACTGATGACGCGTCTGCTGATGACGCTCGGCGGCGCGCTCAAGGCGCCGGCGCTCACCACCCAGCTGGCGCAGTGGAACACCTTCGCGCGGGCGCTGGGCCGTTTCCACCAGCGCTACGACATGCTGCTCACGCCGACGCTGGCGCATCCGCCCGTACGCCACGGAACCGGAGATTTGCCGGCGGCGCAGCAGGCGGTGCTGGGATTCCTGCAGCGCAGCGGCATGCTCGGCCTGCTGGCGCGGCTTGGACTGCTCGACAGCACGGTCGAGCAAATCGCGCGCGACAACCTGCGCTATGTGCCGTTCACGCAGCTGTCGAATCTGACGGGGACGCCGTCGATGTCGGTGCCCCTGCACTGGACACAGGACGGGCTGCCGCTGGGCGTGCAGTTCGTGGCGAAGTTCGGGGCGGAGGACAGGCTGCTGCAGCTGGCGCGGCAGCTGGAGGAGGCGCAGCCGTGGTTCGATCGGCTGCCGGCGATGACGCGCAAAGCAATCATCGCCGCGGCAGAGGCGTAAGCAAAAAGGGCCGCGTTCTCACGCGGCCCTTCGTATTCTGGCTCCCCGACCTGGACTCGAACCAGGGACCTGCGGATTAACAGTCCGTCGCTCTACCGACTGAGCTATCAGGGAAAGGAGGCCGCATTATAGCGGCCCATTCCGGATTTGACCAGTGCTGCGCATAAACAGCCGCCAGCCAGCGCCATCGATGACGCTTTGCTATAGTTCGCACCTCCTCCAATCACCTGTAATTCCCATGACGACCGCACGCACTCTCGGCACGCCCCTCTCCCCTTCCGCTACCAAAGTCATGCTGCTCGGCTCGGGTGAGCTGGGCAAGGAAGTGATCATCGCCCTGCAGCGCCTGGGTGTGGAAACCATCGCGGTCGACCGCTATCCGAACGCCCCCGGTCACCAGGTCGCGCACCGCGCCCACGTGATCGACATGACCAACGGCGAGGCGCTGGCCGCCCTGATCGCGCTCGAGAAGCCCGACCTGGTGGTGCCCGAGATCGAGGCCATCGCCACCGAGACCCTGGTCGCGCTGGAAGAAGCCGGCCGCATCACCTGCATCCCGACCGCGCGCGCCGCCCTCTTGACCATGAACCGCGAAGGCATCCGCCGCCTGGCCGCCGAGGAACTCGGCCTGCCAACCTCGCCCTACCGCTTCGCCAGCAGCCTGGAAGAACTGCGGCAAGCCTGCGCCGAAGTCGGATTCCCCTGCGTGGTCAAGCCGGTGATGTCCTCATCCGGCAAGGGCCAGTCCAAGCTCGACGCGGCCAGCGAGGTGGCGCAGGCCTGGGAATATGCGGCCAGCGGCAGCCGGGTCGACGCCGGACGCGTGATCGCGGAAGGCTTCATCGACTTCGACTACGAGATCACCCTGCTGACCGTGCGTTCCCTCGACGCGAACGGACAGATCGAAACCAGCTTCTGCGATCCGATCGGCCACAAGCAGGTGCAGGGCGACTACGTCGAATCCTGGCAGCCGCACCCGATGAGCGCGGCCGCCCTGGCGAGCGCGCGCGACATCGCCGGCAAGGTCACGGCCAACCTGGGCGGCTGCGGCGTGTTCGGCGTCGAGCTGTTCGTGAAGGGCGACATGGTGTGGTTCTCGGAAGTGAGCCCGCGCCCGCACGACACCGGCATGGTGACGATGGCGAGCCAGGTGCAGAGCGAGTTCGAGCTGCACGCCAAGGCCATCCTCGGCCTGCCGGTCGACGTCTCGCTGCGCGCCCCCGGCGCCTCGGCCGTGATCTATGGCCAGCATGAAGCTGCCGGCATCGCCTTCGAAGGCGTGGCCGATGCGCTACGCGTGCCGGGCGCCGAGCTGCGCCTGTTCGGCAAGCCGGAGTCCTTCGCGCGCCGCCGCATGGGCGTGGCGCTGGCAACGGCGGTCGACGCCGACACGGCGCGCCAACGTGCGCTGGAAGCGGCATCGCGCGTAAAACCGGTCATCCGTTAACCCGGACAGGGGCGGCCTCGCCGCCCTGCCGGGTTGACACGGGCTCAATACGAATTGATAATAGTTCTCATTATCATTCGTATTAATAAAAAGAAATCATGTCGACCTTTATCGTCCTGCGACGTAGCCTGCTGGGCCTGCTCGTGCTCTCTACCCTTCCTCCTCTCGCCAACGCCCAGGATTCCCTTGATACCGCGCAGGTCGTCGTGACCGCCACCGGCTACCGCACCACCGGCACCAAGTCGGACCTGAAGCCGCTCGAGTCGCCGATGAGCTACGAGGTCTACGACAACGAACTGCTGAGCAGCCGCCAGGCCGACAGCGTCAACGAGGCGCTGCGCTACGTGCCCGGCGTGACGCCGGAGAGCCGCCCGACGGTAACGATCTTCGACCAGTACACGATCCGCGGCTTCGAGAGCTACCGCAACTACTACGACGGCCTGCCGCTGCAGTACGACACCCTGTGGAACCTGGTGCCGCAGGTGGACGCCTTCGCCACCGAGAGCGTCGAGATCCTGAAAGGCCCGGTCTCGGTACTGTATGGCTCGGCGCCGCCGGGCGGCATGGTCAACCAGACCGCCAAGCAGCCACGTTCGAAGCAGGAGACGAACCTGCGCGCCCGTATCGGCACCAATGCCCTGCGCGAGCTGGCCGTCGACAGCACCGGCCCGCTGTCACGCGACGTCGACTACCGCGTGGTCGCCCTCGCGCGCGAACGCGACGGACAGCAGGTCACGACCGAGGAAGAGCGCCGCCTGCTCAACCCCTCGCTCACCTGGCGCATCAGCCCGTCCACGCGCCTGAACCTGAACCTCTACTACCAGAACGATCCGGCCCTGATCCCGTCGACGCCGCTGCCGGCGCTCGGCACCCTCCAACGCGCGCCCTACGGCCTCCTGCCGTCCGACACCTTCGCCGGCGACGCCAACTGGTCCGGCATGGAGCGCGAAGTCACGATGGCGGGCTGGAAGTTCGAACACGCCTTCAACGACAGCGTGAGCTTCCTGCAGAACTTCCGCTACACGAAGGCCGACGGATACCAGAAGAACACCTATAACCGCGGCCTGCTGCCAGACAACCGCACCCTTACCCGCTCCGCCTACTTCACGGACGAAAAGATGAACGGCTGGGTGGTCGACAACCAGCTGGCATGGCGCGTGAACACGGGCGCCTTCGCGCACCGCATCCTGGCAGGCATCGACTACCAGAAGCTGCGCACCCGCGTCGGCTATGGCGACACCCTCGGCACCGGCACGCCGACGATCGACCTGGGCGCACCGAACCACGATCTGTTCGACGTGTCCCGCCTGCCGTTCGGCTTCTACACCGAGCGCCACGCGATCCGCCAGTCGCAGCTGGGCTTCTACCTGCAGGACGAGGTGCGCGTGGGCGCCCTGACCCTGATCGGCGGCCTGCGCCGCGACCGCTACCGCAGTCTCGACGACAATGCCTCGAGCTATGACGGCTTCCCATCGACCAGCTCCACCGCCATCGTCCAGCGCAAGACCAGCGACCGCATCGCGGCGATCTACCAGATCGGCAATGGCCTGGCGCCCTACATCAACTACTCGACTTCCTTCGAGCCGACGTCGGGCGTCGATACGGTCACCGGCGAAGCCTTCAAGCCGACCACGGCGAAGCAGATCGAAGGCGGCATCAAGTACAAGTCGCCGGACAGCGGTACCCAGCTGACGGCGGCGGTCTTCGACATCCGCAAGCAGAACGTCGTCGTGAACACGCCGACCTTCAACCAGTACACGCAGAACGGCGAAGTGCGTTCGCGCGGCGCGGAGCTGTCGTGGAACCAGGCGCTCACCGACCAGATCGACTTCACGCTCGGCCTGACCAAGCTCGATATGGAAGTCACAAAAAACGAGCTCGATCCATCCCTGATCGGCAAGACCCCGGTGTGGGTCGCCGACAAGCAGGCCTCGCTGTGGCTGAACTACGCGCCGGTCGACGCGCTGAGCCTGAACGCCGGCGTGCGCCACGTGGGCGAGAGCCAGATGGACGCGGCCAACAGCGCCATCGTCCCTTCGTACACCGTGTACGACGCGGCCGCCATGTATCGCCTGAACAGGACCTGGCGCGTGGGCCTCACCGCCAGCAACCTGGGCGACAAGCGCTACGTCGGCGCCTGCCACAGCGCGCAGAACTGCTGGATGGGCGCGGAGCGCAGCGTCGAGCTGACCCTGCACGCGGCGTTCTGACCGGAGTCCCGCCATGAGCTTCCGCGCCTGGTACCTCGTCCACAAGTGGACCAGCCTGGTCTCCACGCTGTTCCTCCTGATGCTGTGCGTGACCGGCCTGCCCCTGATCTTCTCGCACGAGATCGCGCACCTCACCGGCGCCAGCGTCGAGCCGCCCAAGCTCGCCGCGGAGCCGAGCGCGCCCGCCAGCATCGACGCCATCGTCGCCGATGCGCAGAAGCGCCGGCCGCAGGACGTGCCGCAGTTTCTGGTGGCCGAGGCCGACGAGCCGGAACTCGTCTACGTGCGCATGGCCGAGAAGGTGGATTCCGAAGGCCTCACCGCCTTCTACACCTATGACGCGCGCACCGGCGAATTCTTGAGCGAGTACCCGCTGGGCCAGGGCTTCATGGACCTGATGCTGCGCCTGCATACCGACATGTACCTCGGCCTGGGCGGCACCCTCTTCCTCGGCTTCACCGGCCTGCTGCTGGGCGCCTCGATCGTGTCGGGCATCTATGTGTACGGCCCCTACATGAAGAAGCTGCGCTTCGGGACCGTGCGGCGCGACCGCGCGGTGCGCCTGAAATGGCTGGACCAGCACAACCTGCTCGGCATGGTGACGCTGGTGTGGCTGCTGGTGGTGGGCATCACCGGCACCATCAATGCGCTGAACCGGCCGATCTTCGCGGCCTGGCAGGCGACCGAACTGGCGGCGCTGGCGGCGCCCTACCGCGACGTGCCGCCGGTGACCGGCTTCGTGTCGGCGGATGCGGCCATGAAGGCGGCGCGGCAGGCGCATCCGGACAAGTCGCTCAGCTTCATGGCCTATCCGGGGAACGGTTTCGCGACGCCGCAGCATTTCGTGGCGTTCATGAACGGGAACACGCCGATGACCTCGAAACTGCTGTCGATCGCGGTGATCGATGCGCGCACGGCGCAGGTGGTGGCGAGCGGCGAGATGCCCTGGTATGTGTCGACGCTGATGCTGTCGCAGCCGCTGCACTTCGGCGACTACGGCGGGATGGCGCTCAAGCTGCTGTGGGCGCTGCTGGATGTGCTCAGCATCGTGGTGCTGTGGAGCGGACTGGTGCTGTGGTGGAAGCGGAGGAATGTGACGGCGGAGCAGAAGCTGGCGTCGTTACAAGGCAATCCAGTGCCGGCAACAGCATCGGTAACGGAATAGTCACCGCCTGCATTACCCCCAGCCTCACCCAACGTCGTTCCGGCCCACGCCGGAACGACGATTCCGTACGTGCACTCTTCAAATTTCAAGGCCGCCTTTTGGCACCCACAACGAAAAAGGCCGCATCTCACGATGCGGCCTTCTGTATTCTGGCTCCCCGACCTGGACTCGAACCAGGGACCTGCGGATTAACAGTCCGTCGCTCTACCGACTGAGCTATCAGGGATTAGAGGCCGTATTATAGCAGCGCTTTTCAATTTCGCGAATACCTGAGCTAGCGAAAAGCAATATTTCTATTTCGGCACACGCGCGATGAGCTTCTTCAGCTCATCCAGCACCAGTTGCGGCTCGGTCATCTGCGGAAAGTGCGCACTGCGCGGTGCGATCACTCGCTGGCCCAGCGGCGAGAGCTTCGCCAGCCCCTCCTGGTTGCGCGCCCGCTCCTCGACCGATGCGGTCGATACCATCCAGCTCGGCAGCCGCTTGCCACCCGACAGCACGGTCACAGGAATCGGCGGGAACGCCGGCGCCTCCGCGATCTCGGCCACGGTCTCCTCCTCGTTGCTGATCTCGTCATTCGGATCCGGCGGCGACACGCGGTCCAGCAGTCCTGCCACCGCGCGCTGCATGGCCGAGCGGTACTGCTTCAGATTGATCACGTCATCAGGCGCAGTCGCCTCGAGGAAGAGCACGCCGCAGGTATCCTCCGGATACACGCGCGCAAACAGGTTCGCATGCAAGCCGCCGAAGGAATGCGCGACCAGCAGGAATGGCGGCCTGGCGCCGATCTCGCGCAGCAGGCCGCGCAGCTGCATCACGACGGTGGTGCCCAGCTGCGCCTCCTTGGGACGCGGACTCGCGCCCACGCCCGGCCGGTCGTAGCTCACCACGGCGCCCAGCGCCGCGATCTCGGGATACAGCTTGTGCCAGCCTTCCAGCGGCCCGCCGGCGCCATTGATCATCACGATGGTCGGGCTGCCCTGGCCGGACAGCGAGAAACGCAGCACCTGGCCGCCGACGGCGATGCTTCTGCTCTTTGGTAAATGCTTCACTATGCTGCCCTGATGAGAACGATGTTGCCAGCGTACTAGCTGTGCACGTCAACAGGCAACCCTCAAACGGCGAAGCAAAAACAAAAAGGCCACATCTTGCGATGTGGCCTTCCGGAATTCTGGCTCCCCGACCTGGACTCGAACCAGGGACCTGCGGATTAACAGTCCGTCGCTCTACCGACTGAGCTATCAGGGAATTGATGACAGCATTATATGTTTGCAGTGACATGCTGTCAAATTCGAAGCATGCCGTGCAGCCATTTTTGCTGCTCTTCGGAATCGAGTTGCCTCAGTTCCGAAGAGCCAAGATTTTAAAGAACTTTCGCGACGGCGTCAACGACGCGATCCAGATTGGTCGAGTTCAGCGCGGCCACGCAGATGCGGCCGGTGTCCACGGCGTAGATCGACTGTTCGCGCAGCTTGCCGACCTGCTCTTTCGTCAGGCCCGAGTACGAGAACATGCCCACCTGCTCGCGCACGAATTCGAAATCGTGGCCCGGTGCTTTTTCCTTCAGCTTCTCGACCATCAGGTTGCGCATTTCCTTGATGCGCACGCGCATGCCGGCCAGCTCTTCTTCCCACAGCTGGCGCAGCTCAGGCGTCGACAGCACCATCGCAACCACCTTGGCGGTATGGGTCGGCGGGTTCGAGTAGTTGGTGCGGATGACGCGCTTCAGCTGCGACAGCACGCGCGCCGCTTCTTCGGCGCTGGTTGCGACGATCGACAGCGCACCCGCGCGCTCGCCGTACAGCGAGAACGATTTCGAGAACGAGTTCGACACCAGCAGCGGAATGTTCTTCTCGGCGAAGCGGCGCACCACGGCGCCGTCTTCCGCAATGCCCGCACCGAAGCCCTGGTAGGCCATGTCGAGGAATGGCACCAGGCCGCCGGCGACGACGGCGTCGATCACCTGGCCCCACTGGTCCTGCGTGAGGTCGGCGCCGGTCGGGTTGTGGCAGCAGGCGTGCAGCACCACGATGGCGCCTTGCGGCATGGCTTTGAGTGCCGCCAGCATGCCTTCGAAGTTCACGCCGTGGGTGGCCGCGTCGTAGTAGGTGTAGTTGTTGACCACGAAGCCCGCGCTTTCGAACAGGGCGCGGTGGTTTTCCCAGCTCGGGTCGCTGATGTAAACCTCGGAACCCGGCGCGAAACGCTTGAGGAAGTCGGCGCCCAGCTTGAGCGCACCGGTGCCGCCCAGGGCCTGCACGGTGATCGCACGCTTCTCTTGAATAACGGCGCTGTCGGCCCCAAATACCAGCTCTTGCACGGCTTTGTCGTACGCTGCCAGGCCCTCGATCGGCAGGTAGGTACGCGGAGCCGGCTGCTCCATCAGCTTCGCTTCCGCTTTCTGCACGCACTGCAGCAAAGGCACCTTGCCATTATCGTCATAGTAGACACCGACGCCCAGGTTGATCTTGGCCGGGTTGGTGTCGGCGTTGAATGCTTCGGTAATGCCCAGGATCGGGTCGCGGGGCGCCATGTCGATGGCGCCGAAGAGGCTGGCGGAGGCTGTGGAAGTCATCGTGATAGACTGGCTAACTGAGTGAGTTTTGTCGGTGGGTTCGCAGCGGTTGTATAGACATAGACGGCAGTGCTGCACTGCGTCAAGTGGACTCCCATTCTAGCAAAGGTCTGAAAGTATGGCTGATTTATCCATCGCAAATGCCCCCGAGCCGACCGTGATCACCTACCCCGGATCGCCCTTCAAGCTGCACCAGCCCTTCCCTCCAGCCGGCGACCAGCCGACCGCGATCGAAGGCCTCATCGAGGGCATCAACGACGGCCTGATGTACCAGACCCTGCTGGGCGTGACGGGCTCGGGCAAGACGTACACGATGGCGAACGTGATCGCGAAAGCGGGCCGCCCGGCCATCGTCTTCGCGCCCAACAAAACGCTGGCGGCCCAGCTGTATGCGGAGTTCCGCGAATTCTTCCCGCAGAACGCGGTCGAGTATTTCGTCTCCTATTACGACTACTACCAGCCGGAAGCCTATGTGCCGCAGCGCGACCTGTTCATCGAGAAGGACTCGTCGATCAACGAGCACATCGAGCAGATGCGCCTGTCGTGCACCAAGTCGCTGATGGAGCGGCGCGACGTGGTGATCGTCGCCACCGTGTCGGCGATCTACGGTATCGGTAATCCGAACGAATACCACAAGATGATCCTGACCCTGCGTCACAAGGATAAAGTGGCGCAGCGCGACATCATCGCGCGCCTGATCCAGATGCAGTACACCCGCAACGAGATGGATTTCTCGCGCGGCTCCTTCCGCGTGCGCGGCGACACCATCGACATCTTCCCGGCGGAACACGCGGAACTCGCGATCCGCGTCGAGATGTTCGACGACGAGATCGAATCGCTGCAATTGTTCGACCCGCTGACGGGCCGCGTGCGCCAGAAGATCCCGCGCTTCACCGTCTACCCGGGTTCGCACTACGTGACGGCGCGCAGCACCGTGCTGAAGGCCGTCGAATCGATCAAAGCCGAGCTGCGCGACCGCCTCGAGGAATTCCGCCAGCAGAACAAGCTGATCGAGGAACAGCGCCTCGAGCAGCGCACGCGTTTCGACCTCGAGATGCTGGCCGAGATCGGTTTTACCAAGGGCATCGAAAACTACTCGCGTCACCTGTCCGGCTCGATGCCGGGCGAGCCGCCGCCGACGCTGATCGACTATCTGCCGAAGGACGCGTTGATGTTCATGGACGAGTCGCACGTGATGATCGGCCAGCTCAACGCCATGTACAACGGCGACCGTTCGCGCAAGGTCAACCTGGTCGACTACGGCTTCCGCCTGCCCTCGGCGCTGGACAACCGGCCGCTGAAGTTCCAGGAGTTCGAAAGCAAGATGCGCCAGACGATCTTCGTCTCCGCGACGCCCGCCGAGTACGAAAAGGAAAAGGCCGACAACGTGGTCGAGCAGGTGGTGCGACCCACCGGCCTGGTCGACCCGCTCGTCATCGTCAAGCCGGCGCGTTCGCAGGTCGAGGACCTGATGAGCGAGATCACCGACCGCATCGCCAAGGACGAGCGCGTGCTCGTGACGACGCTGACCAAGCGCATGGCCGAGCAGCTCACCGAATACCTGAGCGACCACGGCATCAAGGTGCGCTACCTGCACAGCGATATCGAGACCGTCGAGCGGGTCGAGATCCTGCGCGACCTGCGCCTCGGCACCTTCGACGTGGTGGTCGGCATCAACCTGCTGCGCGAGGGCCTGGACCTGCCGGAAGTGTCACTGGTGGCGGTGCTGGACGCGGACAAGGAAGGTTTCCTGCGCTCCGAACGTTCGCTGATCCAGACCATCGGCCGCGCGGCGCGTAACCTGAACGGCGTCGCGATCCTCTACGCCGACCAGATGACCGATTCGATGAAGCGCGCGATCGACGAAACCGAACGTCGCCGCGCCAAGCAGATCGCCTTCAACGAGGCGCACGGCATCACGCCGAAGGGGGTGAACAAGAAGATCAAGGACATGATCGACGGCGTCTACAGCAACGCCGCGCAGAAGGCCATGGTCGAGGGCGTCCGGGAAGACGCGGAGACGGCCAAGGTCGAGTCGATGAGCGAGAAGCAGATCAGCAAGGAGATCAAGCGCCTCGAGAAGCTCATGGTCGATCACGCCAAGAACCTCGAGTTCGAGAAGGCGGCCCAGGTGCGCGACCAGCTGCACGTGCTCAAGCAGCAGGCCTTCGGGGCGCCGGGGGCGGACAACGTGGTCTCGATCCTCGGCAAGTAAGCCCCGCTGTTCGCATGAACGGCCGACACCTCTGCTCATCCGGGCGTTGAACGCGCGGTCGGCAGAGCCGACCACCCTACGCCTTGGTTGAAACGGGATTCGGCTGCTGTTTCAATTCCGGATACGCCTTCATGGCCGCGCACAGGGCCGCGCAGCCTTGGCTATGCCGGTGCCCTCCACTCCTGCGCGCCCCTTCGCAGCTGCGCTCGAGCGCCACGTCTTCCTCTGCGATTCTCCAGGTTCTCATTCGACCGGTTCTCCCACGATGCTGGGAACCAGCCTACACCCGGCACAATGCCGGGCGCGCACGAAAGCGTGCTCAGCGTACGGCGGGGTCGCGCACCTGCGCGAGGATGCGCAGCAGTTCTGACAGGTCGGCAGGCTTCACCAGGTGGCGATTGAATCCGGCCTCGTAGGCGCGGTCGCGGTCCTCGCTCTGGCCGTAGCCGGTCAGGGCCACCAGGGTCGCATCCGCGGTCTCCCTGGCTGCGCGCAGGCGGCGCGCCAGTTCGTGGCCGTCGATGTCGGGCAGGCCGATATCGAGCAGCATGACCTCGGGCCGCTCGCGCAGCGCCCGCGCGTAGCCGGTGGTGCCGTCATATTCGACGCTCACCTCGTGGCCATGCGCCTCGAGCAGGGTGGCGAGCATCTGCGCCGCATCGGCGTTGTCGTCCACCACGAGCACGCGCACCGGCCCCGTGGCGGGGGCGGTGTCGCCCTCCGCAAGCTCCGGCGCCGGGCCGTCCTGCATCACCGGCAGGCGGACCGAGAACTCGCTGCCCTGGTTCAGGCCCGGGCTGTTTGCCGCCACCCGTCCGCCATGCAGGGCCACCAGGCTTTTCACCAGGGCGAGCCCGATGCCCAGGCCGCCCTGGGAGCGGTCCGGCGTGCGTTCGGCCTGGGTGAACAGGTCGAAGATGTAGGGCAGCACCTGCGGGTCGATGCCCTGGCCGTTGTCGCACACGGCGATCACGGCTTCGTCGCCGTCGCGGCGCACGCGCAGATCGACGCGCCCGCCCGGCGGCGTGTACTTGGCGGCGTTGTTCAGGATGTTCGACACCACCTGCACCAGGCGCGTGCGGTCGCCGCTCACGTGCATCGGCTGATTCGTCAGGTCGAGCGTCAGCTCATGGCGGCGGGCGTCCAGCAGCGGCCGCACCTGCTCGACGGCGCCGTTCACGATGTCGGCCACAGGCAGCTCTTCCTTCTCGATGGTGGCCAGGCCGCGCGTGACGCGCGAGACGTCGAGCAGGTCGTTGACGAGGGAGGTCATGTGTTCGGCCTGGCGCGCGATGATGTCGCTCGCGTGGCGGATGCGCACCGGGTCCATGTTCCCGCGCTGCAGCAGCTGGGCGGCCGTCGTGATCGGCGCCAGCGGGTTGCGCAGCTCGTGCGCCAGCATGGCCAGGAACTGGTCCTTCTGGCGGCTGGCGGCGCGCAGCTCGTCCTCGACACGCTTCCTCACGGTGACGTCGCTGCCCTCCACGAAGATGCCTTCGACGTCGCCCTTCGGCCCGAGGATCGGCTGGTAGACGAAGTCCACGAATCGTTCCTCGAGGTCGCCGCCGGCCTCGCGCTGGATGCGCACCGGCACCGCGTGGCCGACGAAGGGCTGGCCGGAACGATAGACCTGGTCGAGCAGCTCGAAGAAACCCTGGCCCGCCACCTCGGGAAGTGCTTCGCGCGCCGGCTTGCCGATCAGCTCCCGTCGTCCGATGAGCTGCAGGTAGGAGTCGTTGGTGATCTCGAAGACATGATTCGGGCCGCGCAGCACGGCAAGAATGCCTGGCGCCTGCTCGAACAAGGTCATCAGGCGCTGGTTCTCCTGTTCCCGATAGCGTTCGGCCAGCACCTCCCCCGTCATTTCGACGCAGGCGCAAAACATGCCGGCCACGTCGCCGTCCTCGTCGCGCACCGGCGAATAGGAAAAGCGGAACCAGGTGTCCTCGTCGTAGCCGTGGCGGTTCATGCGCAGCGGCAGGCGGTCCATATAGGTCGCCTCGCCCTTGAGCGCGCGCACGATCAGCGGATGGATGTCCGCCCAGATCTCGCGCCAGATGTCATGGAAGCGGCTGCCCAGCGCCGCAGGATGTTTCTCACCCAGGATGGACGCATAGGAGTCGTTGTACAGGAAGCCCAGTTCGGGGCCCCAGGCGACGAACATCGGGAACTTCGAATTGAGCATCAGGCCGACCGTGGTGCGCAGGGCCTGCGGCCAGTTGCGCGGATGGCCGAGCGGCGACGTTGACCAGTCGTGCGCCCGCATCATCGCCCCCATCTGGCCGCCCCCGCTGAGGAAAGGCAGCCATTCGGAGGGAGTCGCGTGTTCAGTTTTCATGCTTCTGTTGATGAGGGCGGACCGATGTGGTCGTGATAGCAAAATTTTGCCAGAAATACGACATCTGGCCCGCACCGCAGGTATCACAGCGTTTTGACGAACTCTCTGATACCACCCAGCAGCATCTCGACCGACATCGCCGTCAGGATCAGTCCCATCAGGCGCTCGAAGGCCGTCATGACCTGCGGGCCGAGCTTCTGCTGCAGGCGTTCGGCGCTCAGGAAGACGGCCAGCCACACCACGCCGACCGCGGCCAGCGCGGCGACATGGACCATGGTGTCGACCAGGCTGCCCGAGCTGAACAGCAGCACGGTGGCCAGCGCCGAAGGGCCCGCCAGCGCCGGAATCGCCAGCGGCACGATGAAGGGCTCTCCGTGCTCGCTGCGCCCCAGCACGCCGTCCGGATGCGGGAAGATCATGCGGATCGCGATCATCAGGAGAATCACGGCGCCGCCGATGCGCAGGGCGACCGGGCTCAGGTGCAACGCCGCGAGGAAGTGCTGGCCGAAGAACATGAAGACCAGCAGCAGCAGGAAGGCGATCGCGCATTCGCGGACCACGATCTTGTTGCGGCGTTCGATGGGCACGTCCTTCAGCGCGGCGACGAAGATCGGGATGTTGCCGAAGGGGTCGGTGACGAGGATGAGGAGGATGAAGGTCTGGAAGAAGCTTTGGGTCATGTTCTCGGTTCTTATTGTTGGACTTGCCTAGACAGGCTGATGCATCTTACCAGAGTAGGCTGGGCGGTCCTCCGCCCTCGCGTTCAACTCCCGCATGCATGGACGCGGTGCGTGCCATGCGGGCACTGTTTGGACGCGTGGGCGCGGGATCGTGATTGGTCCACCGGGCCAAATCACCCCTACGGTTCCACGGAATGCGTGCGCTTCAGGGTCCGCAGGACGAAGGTGGAGCGGCTGTGACGGATACCCGGAATCTTGTACAGGCGCTGGCGCAGGAAACGCTCGTAGCCCTCGGTGCCGGCCACGGCGACCTTGATCAGGTAGTCGTAGTCGCCCGTGAGCAGGTTCGCTTCCATCACTTCCGGCAGCTTGGCCAGCTCTTCGCCGAAACGGATCAGCATGTCGTCGTCGTGGCGGTCCAGGGTCACCTCGATCAGGACCGTGTCCGGCAGGCCGAGGGCGCGCTGCGACAGGAGCGCGGCATAGCCTTCGATGAAGCCGCCCTCCTCCAGCGCCCGCACACGGTTCCAGCAGGCCGTGGGCGACAGGTGCACGCTGACGGCCAGGTCCTGGTTGCTGATGCGCCCGTCGGTGCGCAGCGTACGCAAGATCTTGCGGTCGATGTCATCGAGTTGACCATCCCTCACACCAGCCTCCAACTCCAAATAGAAGAGATGACTACATTATCACGAAATAGTAGAAGATTCCTCTATGCATCGACAAATTCAGCGAAACTATGAAAGCACCTTTTCGCTCTCCAGTCTTACGATAGAGGGACTTTATCGAGCACTTCCCGCGCCGCCCAGAACCGCCGCCACGACCGGCGCTGCATCGCGCGCCGCGGACGCCCCTTCACGAGAGAGGCCGCGTAAAAAGCAGAACGGGCAGGAAAGGTTCACACCTTCCCTGCCCGTTCTCTTTGCCTTGTCAGGCGTGAAGCGGATTACTTTTCGAACTTCTTCATCCATGCCGCCAGCTGGTGCGGACGCAGGCCGTCGTAGTCTTCGAACGGCTGGTGGATCCACGGATTGTGCGGCAGGTCCTGCAGGTGGTAGTCCGGCTTGAAGCTCGACGTGCCCTTCACCCAGATGACGGCCGAACGCACTTCGGTGACGTCCGGGTAGTTCGTCTTCAGGTGCTCGCCGACCTTCTGCAGGGTGACGCCGGTGTCGGCCAGGTCGTCGACCAGCAGGATGCGGCCGGCCAGCGGGCCCTTGGTCATCGTCATGTACTTGGCGATGTCCAGGTTGCCCTGCTTGGTGCCGGCTTCTTCGCGGTAGGAGCTGGTCGACAGGATCGCCAGCGGCACGTCGAAGATGCGCGAGATCACATCGCCGGGACGCACGCCGCCGCGCGCCAGGCACAGCACCATGTCGAACTTCCAGTTCGATTCATACACTTGCAGCGCGAGGCGCTCGACCAGGCGGTTGTACTCGTCCCACGAAACCCAGAGGTCCTTGTCGGTCGATGCAGGGGTGTTCATTTCAGGCTATTCCTATTCTCGAACCTCTAAAAACCTACTACGCGTCGCATTGTCGGCCTGCGATGCTCGCTGTACGTTCGTACAGCTGCGCTTCTCGGCCAACACTGCTTCCGCTCGCTACGGTTTTTTGAGGTCCTTGTTTTAATTAGGCTGCGAACGGATGGCGCAGCACGATGGTTTCTTCACGGTCCGGACCGGTCGACACCATGTCGATCGGGATGCCGACCAGTTCTTCGATGCGCTTGATGTAGGCGCGGGCATTCGCCGGCAGGTCTTCCATCGTCTTGGCGCCGACGGTCGATTCGGTCCAACCCGGCATCTCTTCATAGACCGGCTGGCACAGCGCGGCTTCCTCGGCGCCGACCGGGAAGATGTCGACGTCGCGGCCGTCGACCTTGTAGCCGGTGCACAGCTTGAGCGATTCGAGACCGTCCAGCACGTCCAGCTTGGTCAGGCACATGCCGGTCACGCCGTTGATCTGGACCGAGCGGCGCAGCAGCGCGGCGTCGAACCAGCCGCAGCGGCGGGCGCGGCCGGTGACGGTGCCGAACTCGTGGCCGACGCGCGACAGGTGCTCGCCGACGCCCTGGTCGGTCGGCAGTTCGGCCGGGAACGGGCCCGAACCGACGCGGGTAGTGTAGGCCTTGGTGATGCCCATGATGTAGTGCAGCATGCCCGGCCCCACGCCGGCGCCGGCGGCGGCGTTGCCCGCCACGCAGTTCGACGAAGTGACGAACGGGTAGGTGCCGTGGTCGACGTCGAGCAGCGAGCCTTGCGCGCCTTCGAACAGCAGGCTGCCGCCGGCCTTGTGCGCGGCGTGCAGGAGCGAGGACACGTCGCCAACCATCGGACGCAGGCGTTCTACCTGTGCCATCGCGTCGTCGTAGGTCTGCTGGAAGTCGATCGCTTCGCCGCCCAGGTAGTTCACCAGCACGAAGTTGTGGTACTCGAGGTTCTCTTTCAGCTTCTCGGCGAAACGCTCCGGGTTGAGCATGTCGGCGATACGGATCGCGCGGCGCGCCACCTTGTCTTCGTAGGCCGGGCCGATGCCCTTGCCGGTGGTGCCGATCTTGTTCTCGCCGCGCTTGGCTTCGCGCGCCTTGTCGATGGCGACGTGGTAAGGCAGGATGACCGGACAGGCTTCCGAGATCTTCAGGCGCGACACGACTTCCACGCCGGCCGCGGCCAGCTTGTCGATCTCGCGCAGCACGTCCGGCACCGAGACCACGACGCCGTTGCCGATGTAGCAGGCCACGCCTTCACGCATGATGCCCGAAGGGATCAGCTGCAGCGCGGTCTTCTGGCCCTTGATCACGAGGGTGTGACCCGCGTTATGGCCGCCCTGGAAACGGACGACGCCGGCCGCATGGTCGGTCAGCCAGTCGACGATCTTGCCCTTACCTTCATCGCCCCACTGGGTGCCGATGACAACGACGTTCTTTGCCACGTTAGTATTTGACATCACTTAACCTAAGTTTTTGAGAATCCAATTTCCGTTTTCGAGGACGAGCACGCGGTCGCACTCGAACTCGTCCTGAACATTGTCGTGACCCGGCATGGACTGGATCACGACTTCGCCTGCCTTGCGCAGGTCAGCGATTTTTTCCTTCAGTTCCGGCGCATTGCCCCAGGGCGCGCGGATGGAATGCTTGCGCTCGGCCGTCGGCAGCAGACGGGCCAGTTCGCGCAGGTCGAGCGAGAAGCCGGTCGCCGGACGCGCGCGCCCGAAAGCCTCGCCCACATGGTCATAGCGGCCGCCGCGCGCCACCGCGTTCGGCAGGCCGGGCACGTAGAGCGCGAACATGGCGCCGCTTTCGTACTGGTAGCCGCGCAGGTCGGCTAAATCGATCGCCACGTCCGCGCGCTTGAGGGCGCCGGCGGCAAGCGCGGCCAGTTCGGCCAGCGCGCGGGTGACGCCCGGCAGCGCCGGCAGTTCTTCCTTCGCACGCGCCAGCACCTCGACGTCGCCGTACAGGTGCGGCAGCGCCAGCAGGGCCTTGCGGGTGCTTGGCGCGTAATTCTGCGTGAACTCGTCCAGGCCCGGCGCGTCTTTCGCGCGCAGCAGGCAGGTCAATTGCGCTTCGTCGCGGCGCGCGGCCGGGTCTTCGGCCAACAGGGCGCGCAGGATGCCGACGTGGCAGAGGTCGAGGCGCACGTCGTCGAAACCGGCCAGGGCCAGCGAGGCGAGCGCCAGTTCCTGGATCTCGGCGTCGGCTTCCAGGCCGGCGTGGCCATAGATCTCGCAGCCGATCTGGACCGGCTCGCGGGTGGCGTGCAGGCCCGACGGACGGGTATGCAGCACGCTGCCGGCGTAGCACAGGCGGGTGACGGTGTCGCGGTTGAGCAGGTGGGCATCGATGCGCGCCACCTGGGTGGTCATGTCGGCGCGCAGGCCCAGCAGGCGGCCGGAAATCTGGTCGACCACCTTGAAGGTGCGCAGCTCGGTGTCCTGCCCTGCCCCGGCCAGCAGCGACTCGACGTACTCGAGCAGTGGCGGCATCACCAGTTCGTAGCCGTACAGGCGGAAGGTATCGAGCATCTTGCGGCGCAGATCCTCGATCTTGCGCGCCTCGGACGGCAAGACATCGGCGATATTTTCAGGCAGGAGCCAATTCGGCATGGGCAGACAGCTAAGGAATTGTTTTCAAGAGCAACAGAACAAGCGCACAGACGTGCGGGCGCACGGTGCGAGCGCCGAATCGGCAATTTTACCCGAAAATGGGGAGGTGTAGGACGGGGATCTTGGTTTGACAGCGCCGGCGGGTTGCCAGAGTGCCATGTTGCAACAGTTGTATAGACTGAAACCGTAGGGTGGGCGATCCCTCGCCCACCCTACGGATTACTTCGATGCCGGCTGACGGAAATACTTGAAGAACTCCGAATTCGGATCCACCACCATCACGTCGCCGCGGTTCTTGAACGTCGCGCGGTAGGCTTCCAGCGAGCGGTAGTAGCGGGCGAACTCCGGGTTCTTGCCGAACGAATCCGCATAGATCGCGGTCGCCTTCGCATCGCCGTCACCCTTGATCTTCTCGGCCTCGCGGAAGGCTTCGGCGATGATCACGGTGCGCTGACGGTCGGCATCGGCGCGGATCTGTTCGGATTCGGCGGCGCCGGTCGAACGCAGTTCGTTGGCCACGCGCACGCGCTCGGCCTTCATGCGTTCGTACACCGAGTTGTTGATCTGCTCGATGTAGTCGACGCGCTTGAGGCGCACGTCCACCACGCCGACGCCGATCTCCTTGGCTTCCGCCACGACCTTGTCCTTCACCGCATTCATGACGGCGCCGCGCTCGCCCGAGATCACTTCGCGCACGGTGCGCTTGGTGATTTCGTCGTTCAGGGCTGCCTTTACGATCTGCGACATGCGGTCGCGCGCTCGGCTTTCGTCGCCGCTGAAGGAGACGAAGTACAGGCGCGGGTCGACGATGCGCCATTTGACGAAGGCATCCACCAGGATGTTCTTCTTCTCGGCCGTGATGAAGCGGTCGGCGTCAGGCGTGTCCAGCGTGAGGATGCGCTTGTCCAGGTAGATCACGTTCTGGAACGGCGGCGGCAGCTTGAAGTGCAGGCCCGGCTCGGTGATCACGTCGCGCACCTGGCCCAGGGCGAACACGATGGCGAAGCGGCGCTGGTCCACCACGAAGACGGTGGACGACAGCAGCATCAGGGCAATGAAGCCCGCCACAAATAAAGTTACAAGGCGGTTCATTAACGGCTCTCCCGATCACGTGAGGAATCGCGGCTGCGGTTGTCGCGCTGGCGCACCGCATCCATGGCTTGCAGGACGTCCGCCGGCGCGCCCGACTGCGGCACGGCCGGCACCTGCTGCGGGCCCGAACGGCTGCCCACGGCGTCGTGGCCGGCGTTCTGCTGCAGCAGCTTGTCCAGCGGCAGGTAGATCATCGGATTGCCCGCGCGCGAATCCACCATCACCTTGCTGGTGCTGGAGAAGATCTGCTGCATGGTGTCGATGTACATGCGGTCGCGGGTGACCTGCGGGGCCTTCGCGTAGGCGGCCACCACCTGGTCGAAGCGCGAGGCGTTACCGGTCGCGTTCTCCACCACCATCGAGCGGTAGGCTTCGGCGTCCTGCATCAGGCGGAAAGCCTGGCCGCGCGCCTGCGGGATCACCTGGTTGGCATAGGCCTCGCCTTCGTTGCGGGCGCGGGCGCGGTCCTGGCCGGCCTTGACGGCATCGTCGAAGGCTTCCTGCACCTGCTCCGGCGGCTGCACCGCCTGCATGGTCACGTTGGTGATCAAGGCGCCCAGGGCGTAGCGGTCGCTGATCTGCTGCATCATCTGGTGCACGTCGCTGGCCACCTTCTCACGGCCTTCGTAGAGCACGAAGTCCATCTTGCTCTTGCCCACCACCTCGCGGATGGCGGTCTCGGCGATCTGGCGCACGCTGTCGTCCTGGTCGCGGTTGTTGAACAGCCACTGGACCGGGTCTTTCAGGGTGTACTGGACCGCGAACTGGATGTCGATGATGTTCTCGTCATCGGTCAGCATCAGGGCTTCCTGCGGCTGCTTGTTGCGCACGTTCGCGCGGTAGCCGATCTCGGCGGTACGGATCTGCGAGACGTTGACGGTCTCGTGGGCCTGGATCGGGTACGGCCAGCGCCAGTTAAAGCCGGCGCCGGTCTTGTGGCTGAGCTTGCCGAAGGTGGTGACGACGCCGACCTGGCCTTCCTGCACGATGAAGGCGCCGCTCGCCAGCCAGATCAGGCCGACGATGACGGCCACGACGCCGGCGGTGATGCCGGCGCCGCTCGAGCCGCGGTAAGGACCGCCGCCGTCGCCGCCGCCGTTGTTGCCATTGCCGCGCGCGCCGAACAGGCGGTTCAGGCGCGCATTGAAGTCGCGCCAGAGTTGATCGAGATCCGGTGGGCCTTCACCCGGCCGGCGGCCCTCCTGGGCCTTGTGGTCACCCTGGGGTTTGTGGCCCCAGCGCGGATCGTTGAGCGACAGTTTGATGCCGCAACGCTTGAGTAAGGAAACGAGCATAGGCTAGTGGGGCCCGAATTGGGTGGAAGTTGGCATATTGTCGGCAGAACCGCCCAAGGAGCCGCCACCCGGCAGCTCGTCTTCGGCGAAGCCAATGGCTTCGTCCTGCCCTTCGTTCGTATTGTTGTTGCCTCGTGCGGAACTTGCTGCCTCGACGATTGCTGCGCGCAGCAGGTCCAGACCAGCACCACTATGGGCACTGATGAAAACGCGGCTGATCTTATCATACTCATCACGCTCGATCCCGGGCTCCAGCCCGGCCGCGTCGATCTTGTTCCAGACCAGGATCTGGGGGACATGATCGGCGCCGATTTCGCGCAATACTTCATTGACCTGCTCGATCTGCTCCATGCGCACCGGCGAATTGCCGTCGACCACGTGCAGGAGCAGGTCGGCGTGGATGGTCTCTTCCAGGGTGGCGCGGAAAGCCGCCACCAGCTGGTGCGGCAGCTCGCGCACGAAGCCGACCGTGTCGGAGATGACCACCGACCCCACCTCGTCGCCCAGATACAGGCGGCGGCTGGTGGTGTCCAGCGTTGCGAACAGCTGGTTCGCAACATACACGCCGGCCTTGGTCAGCGTGTTGAACAGGGTCGACTTGCCGGCATTGGTATAGCCGACCAGCGACACGGAAAAGGTCTGGTTGCGGCCGCGCTGGCGGCGCTGGGTCTCGTGCTGCTTGCGCAGCTTGGTCAACCTGGTGCGCAGCATCTTGACGCGCTCGCCGATGAGCCGGCGGTCGGTCTCGAGCTGGGTTTCACCGGGACCGCGCAGGCCGATACCGCCCTTCTGGCGTTCAAGGTGGGTCCAGCCGCGGATCAGGCGGGTCGCCAGGTGCTGCAGCTGGGCCAGCTCCACCTGCAGCTTGCCCTCGTGGCTCTGGGCGCGCTGGGCGAAGATGTCGAGGATCAGGCTGGTACGGTCGACCACGCGCACTTCGAGCCTGCGCTCGAGGTTTCGCTGCTGGGCGGGCGACAGGGCGTGGTTGAAGATGACGATGTCGATCCCATCGGCCTTGCAGGCCATCTTGATTTCGTCGGCCTTGCCGCTGCCGACGAAATGGGCGGGATCGGGACTGCTGCGCTTGGCCGTGATCGTGGTGATCGGATCGGCGCCGGCGGAGCGCGCAAGCAGGGACAGCTCTTCGAGGCTGGCGGAAAAATCGCCAGTACCGAAGTCGATGCCGACCAGCGCTGCGCGCATGGAGGTGTTGCCGGGGGCGTCAGCCATCGGCCTTACTCGGCTTCGGAGTCGAGGTTAAGGTTGACGGCGCGAGCCGGAACGACGGTGGAAATGGCGTGCTTGTAGACCATCTGGGTCACGGTATTACGAAGCAGGACGACGTACTGGTCGAAGGATTCGATGTGGCCTTGCAGCTTGATGCCGTTGACCAGGTAGATGGAGACGGGGACGTGCTCCTTGCGCAAAGCGTTCAGGAATGGGTCTTGTAACAGTTGCCCTTTGTTGCTCATAACAGCTCCGTAATGTTGTTGTAGTTTAAAAGTTGTGGCGATTTGCCGGTTTTCAAGTGCTTGGGCCACATTCCGCTGTGGCGAATGAAAGCCCTAAGCTACTGTAACCTGTTTCGCCAATTTTTGTCGTACTGCTACGCTTAACTCTGCTCCTTGGCAAAGGGATTTTTACCGGACTTGAACTCGATGCGCACCGGGGTGCCGACCAGGTTGAATGTCTCGCGGAAATGCTTTTCCAGGTAGCGCTTGTACGGGTCGCTGACGGCTTCCAGCGCATTGCCGTGGATGACGATGATCGGCGGATTCTGGCCGCCCTGGTGGGCGTAGCGCATCTTCGGACGGACACTGCCCTTGCGCTTCGGTTCCTGCTTCTCGATCGCTTCCTGCAGCGCGCGCGTGAGGCGCGGGGTCGACAGGTTGGCGGTGGCGGCGGCATAGGCCGAATCCACCGACTTCATCAGCTGGCTGATGCCGGTGCCCTTCAAGGCCGAGACGAAGTGGGTCTTGGCGAAGGACAGGAAGTCCAGCTTGCGGTCGAGGTCCATCTTGACCTGGTCGCGCTGGTCCGACTGCAGGCCGTCCCACTTGTTGACGGCGACCACGAGCGCCCTGCCCGACTCCAGGATGAAGCCGGCGATGTGGGCGTCCTGCTCGGAAATATCCTGTTGAGCATCCAGTAGCAGGATGATCACGTTGGCGTCCGAGATCGACTGCATGGTCTTGATGACCGAGAACTTCTCGATGGCCTCGAATATCTTGCCGCGGCGGCGGATACCGGCCGTGTCGATCAGCGTGTACTTCTTGCCGTCGCGCTCGAAAGGCACTTCGATCGAGTCGCGGGTGGTGCCCGGCATGTCGAAGGCGATCACGCGCTGCTCGCCGACCAGGGTGTTGATCAGGGTCGACTTGCCCACGTTCGGGCGGCCGACGATGGCGATCTTGATGCCGTGGTCCGGATGCTCCGGCTCGCTTTCCTCGTCCGGACGGTTCTCGAAAGCGAAATCGAGCGCCTCGTTGACCAGGTCGTGCACGCCGTCGCCGTGGGCGGCCGAGATCACATACGGGTCGCCCATGCCGAGTTCGTAGAAATCGGCGGTGACCGAGGTGTACTTCATGCCCTCGGACTTATTGACTACGAGCATGACCTTGCGGCCCGTCTTGCGCAGGTAATCGGTGATGGTCTTGTCGTGCGGGGTCAGGCCCTGGCGGCCGTCGACGATGAACACGACGACGTCGGCTTCCGCCACCGCCTGGCGCGTCTGCTGCGCCATTTCGTGCATGATCCCCTCCTTGGCCACCGGTTCGAAACCGCCGGTGTCGATGACCAGGAAGGGGCGCTCGCCGATGCGGCCCTCGCCATAGTGGCGGTCGCGGGTGAGACCAGGGAGGTCGGCCACCAGCGCGTCGCGCGAACGGGTCAGGCGATTGAACAGGGTCGATTTCCCGACGTTGGGGCGACCTACGAGTGCGATTACCGGCTTCATGTATTTATTCTATTCGACCGCGATGGCGGTCACAGTTCCATTTTGTGTTTGAAAAATCAGGTGCGATCCGGCCACCACGGGGGTGCCGATGATCTGGCTGCCGTCGGTGGCGGCGCGCGCCAGGAAAGAGCCGTCTTCGCGCGACAGGAAGTGCACGTAGCCCTGGTAGTCGCCGACGGCCACGGCGCGGCCGTAGGACACCGGGGTCGACAGGCGGCGGAAGGCCAGCTTGTCGTTCTTCCAGGCATTCGCGCCCGTATCGCGGTTATAGGCGAACAGCGCGCCCTTGTCGTCCGGGGCAAAGACGTAGAGCTGGTCGACGGCCACGCCGACGCTCGCGGACAGGTCGCGGGTCCAGCGCTGCGAACCGCTCGCCACTTCAAAGCATCCCACGCGGCCCTGGTAGGACACGGCGCAGACGTCGGTTTCGAACAGCACCGGGGCGCCGCCGATGTCGGTCACGCGTTCCAGCTCGGTGGCGCCGCGCGAGACGCCCACTTCCAGGTCCCAGCGCGGCGCGCCGGTGGCCAGGATCAGGGCCGAAAGCTTGCCGGCCGGCTGGGCGACGATCACGTCGGTGCCCGTCGTCACCATGCCCGGCGCGGTGCGCAGGGTCAGCGGCGGCGAGGTGCGCTGGGTGGTCCACTTGGCCTGGCCGGTCTTGGCGTCGAGGCCGACGATGCGGTTGTCCAGGCTGCGCGCGACGACAATGCCTTGCGACACCACCGGCGAGGACAGCAGCTCGCTCGAGAGCTGGGCGTCCCACAGCTTCTTGCCGTCCATGTCGAAGGCGAGCAGCTTGCCCTTGTCGCCGCCGACGACGATCAGGTTGCCGTCGGTGCCGACGCCGCTGGAGAGCTCGGTGCCGGCCTTGATGCGCCACATCAGCTTGCCGGTGGCGGCCTCGACGCGGGCGATGTCGCCGCCATTGCTGGCGACCACTACCGTGTTGCCGGCCAGCGCAGGCGAGAAGGTGAAGGCGCCGGCCTTGCCGATGTCGAGCTTCCACGCGGTGCGCACGGCCATCGAGCCCTTCAGCTCGACGAGCGGGGCCGGCTGGTCGCCCTTCTCCTTGGACGAGAAGGGATTGAGTTTGCTGAGCGAAGACAGCTGCGGCACGCTCGAGCAGCCCGTCACCAGGGCCAGTACACCAACACCAACAAGTTTGCTGCTAATACGCATATTCTTTAACCTTGTTCCTGGACTATGGAGGAGCAAAGCCCGCGCCTACCTGAGCTCGTAAAAAAATCCTTCATGGCTGCGTTGCATTCGTCTCGCCGTACTAGCGTACTGTCTTCGACGATGCGCCTTGCCCTGAAGGTTTTTTTACAAGCTCTTGATGGCGGGCGCGGGCCTTTCAATCTGGGGTATTACGCGGCCGCTTTCGTCTCGCCGGCTTTCGCATCCTTGTCCGCCGGCACGGTGCCGCCGATGGCTTCGAGCTTGACCTGGACCAGCTGGCGGCCCGGGTTTTCCTTCGCCATCGCGGCGTAGGCGGCGGTATAGGCCTGGCGTGCTTCGGCCAGTTTATTTTGCGCCACCAGCACGTCGCCCTTGCGGTCCGACACTTCGGCCGAGAAGGTCGCCGGATACTGCTCGTTCAGCAGCTTCAGTGCCGCGTCATAGGACTTCTCGTCCAGCAGGACGCCGGCCAGGCGCAGCTTCGCGATGGCCTTGTACTCGTCGTTGCCCTTGTCGATCGCCCACTGCAGCTGGGCCTTGGCGGTCTTCAGGTCGTTCGCTTCGAACGCGGTCTTGGCGGCGCCCAGGGCGGCCATCGGCGCGTAGGCGGTGCCTTCGTACTTCTTCTGGATGTCGCCGGCAATGCGCTGGGCCTTGGCGTTGTCGTTGGCGGTCACGGCATTCTGCAGCTCGTCGTACAGCGCCGAGGCCTCGACGGCCTGGGTGCGCTTGTGCGAATTCCAGTAGTTGTAGCCGGCGTAGGAACCCAGCGCGATGATCAGCACCCACATGATGAGGTTGCCGAAGCGGTTCCAAAAGGCCTTGAAAGTCGCTATCTGTTCCTGTTCTTCGAGATCGTATGCCATGTTCTGCTCTGTTGTTCTGGTTGTGGGTGGATCGGTTGGGGGTGCTGCTTATGGACGGTGGTGGTGGCCGTGTTCCGCGCAGTTCTCGTCGTCGCAGTCGTGCTCGCCGCCGCCGATGATCTGGTCGACGACGTGGTCCACGAGCTCCTCGAAGGCGACGCTGGTCTGCTGCTGCTCGCCCGCTTGGCCTCCAACTGCGCGCATCGACTTGACGGCCGCCTGGCCTTTCGCCATTTCGTCTTCGCCGATGATGACGGCAAACGCCGCGCCGCTGCCGTCGGCCTTCTTCATCTGACTCTTGAAGCTGCCCGCGCCCGCCGGCGTTGCGCAATGTAACACAACATCCAGGCCGGCATCCCGCAGGCGCTCGGCCATGATGAAGGCCTGCAGCTGGGCCGCTTCGCCCTGGTGCACCATGTAGACGTCGCACTGCGCCGGGGCCTGCGGTTCGCCGAGGCCCTTCATCAGCTCGACGATGCGCTCGATGCCCATCGCGAAGCCGACCGCCGGGGTCGGCTTGCCGCCGAACTGCTCGATCAGCGGATCGTAGCGGCCGCCCGCGCAGATGGTGCCCTGCGAGCCCAGCTCGTCGGTGACCCACTCGAACACGGTGCGGTTGTAGTAGTCCAGGCCGCGCACCAGGCGCGGGTTGATGGTGTACTGCACGGCGTTGCGGTCGAGGATGTTCTTCAGGCCGTTCAGGTGCGCCAGCGATTCTTCGCCGAGGTAGTCGAGCAGCTTGGGCGCGCCGTTGACCATGTCCTGCATGGCCGGGTTCTTGGTGTCCAGGATGCGCAGCGGGTTGCTGTGCAGGCGGCGCTTGGCTTCCGCGTCGAGGATGTCCTCGTGCTTTTCCAGATAGGCGATCAGGTCGGCGCGGTGGCGCAGGCGCTCGTCGGCGTTACCGATGGAGTTCAGTTCCAGGCGCACGTTCTGCAGGCCCAGGTCGTCCCACAGCCGGCGGCACAGCATGATCAGCTCGGCGTCGATGTCCGGGCCCGAGAAGCCGACGGCTTCGGCGCCGAACTGGAAGAACTGGCGGTAGCGGCCGCGCTGCGGACGCTCGTGGCGGAACATCGGGCCCTTGTACCACAGGCGCTTGGGGCCGTCGTAGACGAGGTTGTGCTCGATCACGGCGCGCACGGCGCCGGCGGTGCCTTCCGGACGCAGGGTCAGCTGGTCGCCGTTCATCGAGTCCTCGAAGGAATACATCTCTTTCTCGACGATGTCGGTGACGGCGCCGATGGCGCGCGCGAACAGGGAGGTGTCCTCGACGATCGGGGTGACGATCTTCTGGTAGCCGTAGCTTTTCAGGATGGTCTCGGCGGTGTTCTCGAACAGCTCCCACATCGGTGCGTCTTGCGGGAGGATGTCATTCATGCCTTTGACGGCGACGATTTTTTCTGGTTTGGACATGTCTTTAATCTTTCTTGTAGGGTGGGCGGTCCTCCGCCCACGCGTTCACATCAGGCATGCACTGTTTGAACGCGTGGGCGGGGACCGCCCACCCTACGAAAACCGTGGTGTATTTTATTGCGCCGCCACTTCGCGGCTGTAATTCTTCTGTACGTAATTCAGCACGATGGTCTTGAACTCCTCCACGATGCGCTCGCCGCGCAGGGTGGCGAATTTCTGGCCGTCGACGAAGACCGGCGCCGCCGGCGATTCGCCCGTCCCCGGCAGGCTGATGCCGATGTTCGCGTGCTTCGATTCGCCCGGGCCGTTGACGATGCAGCCCATGACGGCCACGTTCATCGCCTCCACGCCCGGATAGGTCTTCTTCCACTCCGGCATCTGCTCGCGCAGGAAGGTCTGGATGTTGTCCGCCAGTTCCTGGAACACGGTCGAGGTCGTGCGGCCGCAGCCCGGGCAGGCGATCACCATCGGGGTGAACTTGCGCAGGCCCATGGTCTGCAGGATCTCCTGGCCGACCACGACTTCGCGCGAACGGTCGCCGCCCGGTTCCGGGGTCAGCGAGATGCGGATGGTGTCGCCGATGCCTTCCTGCAGCAGCACCGACAGCGCCGCGGTCGAGGCGACGATGCCCTTGCTGCCCATGCCGGCCTCGGTCAGGCCCAGGTGCAGCGGGTAGTCGCAGCGGCGCGCCAGTTCGCGGTAGACCGCGATCAGGTCCTGCACGCCCGAGACCTTGCAGGACAGGATGATCTTGTCGCGCGCCAGGCCGACTTCTTCGGCGCGCACGGCGTTCTCGATCGCGGAGGTGATCAGGGCTTCGTACATCACGGCCTGGGCGCTCCACGGATTCGCACGCGACGCGTTCTCGTCCATGATGCGGGCCAGCAGCGACTGGTCGAGCGAGCCCCAGTTGACGCCGATGCGCACCGGCTTGTCGTACTTCGCGGCGATCTCGATCATCTGGGCGAACTGGGTGTCGCGCTTGGCGCCCTGCCCCACATTGCCCGGGTTGATGCGGTATTTCGACAGCGCCTGCGCGCATTCCGGATAGTCGCGCAGCAGCAGGTGGCCGTTGTAGTGGAAGTCGCCCACCAGCGGGGTGTCGATCTCCATGCGGTCGAGCTGCTCGCGGATGGCGGGCACGGCGGCGGCCGCCGCCGGCGTATCGACGGTGATGCGGACGATCTCGGAGCCGGCGCGGGCCAGTTCCTTGACCTGGATCGCGGTGCCGATCGCGTCGGCCGTATCGGTGTTGGTCATCGACTGGACGACGACCGGCGCATCGCCGCCGACCCAGACCGTACGCTGGCCGTGCGAGACCGCGACCTTGCGGCTGGCGCGGCGCGCCAGCGGACCGGACGGAATGGGCCGGGCCGCGTCAGGCTCGCCGATGCAGGGTTGGTTCATGTTCTGTTCCATTGCTTACTTCAGGGAGATTTGCGCGAACTTCTTGCCCGGCGTTTCCTGCAGACCGACAGCGGCGCCACGCAGGGTTGCCGTCACGCCGGCCGGATTGCCGACGGTCAGGGTGACCGGGCCGGCGAGATCGATGGTCTCGGTCGAACCAGCCTTGACCTCGCGCCACAGCAGGGCCTTGCCGCCGCCGACCGGTCGCACGCCGATCCAGGAATCCTCGCGCACATTCAGCACCAGCGTGTTGCCGCCGGTGCTTGCGGGCGCTGCGGCGGCCGGTGCGGTCGTCGCGGCTGCCGGCGCAGCGCCAGCGGCGGACGGCGTCGCGGCAGGCGTGGTGACCGGAGCGGTTGCGGGCGCGGTGCCCGGCGGGGTCGCAGGCGCGACGGTCGTCGTGCCGGGGGCAGCCGGGGGAGTCGCCTCGCCGGCCGGCGCCGGCACCGAGATCAGCGGCACGGACGGGCTCTGCAGCGTGTCATGCGGCGCCGGCGCGGCGCCGTTCGGCGTCACCACCGGGGTCTCGAGCACGGCGCCATCGGTCGTGCCTTGCGAGGCAGGCTGCCGGCTGCCCGGGATCAGGCCGAAATGCCACAGCGCGGCGCCGGCGGCAACCACGACCGCCACGCCGGCGATCAGGCCGACCGGCACTTTGGCGCGCTTGCCGCCCACCGGGAAGCGGCTTTCCGAGAACGAGGTCGGACGCTGCTCGCGGCGCACATTGCCGGCGCCCGCCTGCGCTTCGGCCGGCATGTTCATCTCGATCATGGCCACCAGCGGGGCGGCGTCGATCTTCAGGAGCTTGGCATAGGCGCGCACGAAGCCGCGCGTCACGGCCGGACTCGGCAGCGAGGCGTAGTCGCCCGCTTCCAGCGCCACCACCTGGCGCGGCGCCAGCTTCAGCTGGTCCGCCACCTGCTCCACGCTCCATCCCATCGCTTCGCGCTGGGATTGCAGGGTCTTGCCGGGGATGCCCGTGTCCTTGCCCGGGGTTGCCGGCTGGTCTGCATGCTCGTTCATGTTCCTCGTCTCACTCGTCAAAAGCGCCGCGCTCGAAAGCCGCATACTCGGGCGAACCGGGGAAGCGGCGCCGCAGCTGGGCTGCCAGGCTCGCATCAATGGTTCGATCGTCCAGCTTGCGCTTTACGCGCAGCGCCAGCCATAGCGTGTCGGCCGACAGCGTGTCGAGTTTCGCTGTCTCGATCAGGCGGTTGATGAAAAAACCGGCGCGCGGGTAGGCGCGCCGCTCGTAATAGATCCGCGCCAGGCCGGCGTTGCTCGCCTGCAGGTCGGGGTTGTAACGCAGGGCCTCGAGCAGGTAGCGCTCGGCGGCGTCGAAATTCCGGTTGCGGATGCCGCACACGCCGGCGTTCACCAGCGCGCTCACCGGAGTCTGGTAGCTGCGGTTGCCAAGTGCCCGCTCGAAGTAGGGCATGGCCTGCGCCGGCTTGTTCAGCGACTGGCACAGGAAGGCGCCGTAGTTGTTCGCCAGGTCCGGGTTGTTCGGCTGCAGGCGCAGGGCGTGCTGGTAGTTGTCGTCGGCCAGCGGCAGCTGGCCCATCCCGGTATAGATCAGGGCGCGCAGGCCGTAGGCCTCGGCGTAGTCGGGGTCGATGGCGATCGCCTGCTTGACCTCGTCGAGCGCCGTCTCGTACTGGGCGTTCTGGTAGTAGCCGACCGCCAGCTGCAGGCGGATCGCGGCGCGCTTTTCGATCGCCGTCTGGTCGGACGCAGTCCTCAGCTCGCCGCTGCCGCTCCCGCCATTACTGGCGCATCCGCCCAGCAATGCCAGGGCGGTGAGGAATGCTGCACAGCCGGCGAGGCGGCCCATCAGGAGGGGATCTCCACGATGCGCCCGAAGTCGGCGCCGAACTTCTTCTGGTATTCGGCCATCTTCTCCATGCGCTCGGCCACGCGGGTACGGTCCTTGACCTCCCCCGCCAGCTGGCCGCAGGCGGCGTCGATGTCGTCGCCGCGCGTCTTGCGTACGGTGGTCACGATGCCGGCATTCATCAGCACTTCCGCGAAGGCCTTGATGCGCGGGTTCTTCGAGCGGGTCAGGCCCGATTCCGGGAAGGGATTGAAGGGAATCAGGTTGAACTTGCAGTTCACGCCGACCACCGGGTCGTTCACCAGCGCGATCAGCTCGCGCGCGTGCTCGTCGGAATCGTTGAAGCCGTCGAGCATGCAGTATTCGAAGGTGATGAAGTCGCGCGGGGCGAATTCGAGGTAGCGCTTGCAGGCGGCCATCAGCTCGCGCAGCGGGTATTTCTTGTTGAGCGGGACCAGGATGTCGCGCAGGGCGTCGTTCGACGCGTGCAGCGACACGGCCAGGGCCACCGGCACATCCTGAGCCAGCTTGTCGATGTTCGGCACCACGCCCGAGGTCGACAGGGTCACGCGGCGGCGCGACAGGCCGTAGGCGTTATCGTCCAGCATCAGCTTGAGGGCGGTGACGGTCGGTTCGTAGTTCAGCAGCGGCTCGCCCATGCCCATCATGACCACATTGGTGATCTGGCGCTCGCCTTTCGGGCCCGGCTCGATGCCCTTGGTGCGGCGCAGCTCGAACTCGGCCATCCACAGCTGGCCGATGATCTCGGCCACGGTGAGGTTGCGGTTGAAGCCCTGCTTGCCGGTCGAGCAGAAGCGGCAGTTGACGGCGCAGCCGGCCTGGGTCGAGATGCACAGTGTGCCGCGGTTTTCTTCCGGAATGAACACGGTTTCCACGGCGTTGCCGTTGCCGACGTCGACCAGCCACTTGCGGGTGCCGTCGTTTGACGTATGGTCGCTGATGATGCCCGGCGCGCGGATCTCGGCGCGGGTCTTGAGTTTCTCGCGCAGCGATTTCGCCAGGTCGGTCATCTCGTCGAAATTCGACGCGCCGAACTGGTGGATCCAGCGTTGCAGCTGCTTGGCGCGGAACGGCTTCTCACCCAGCTCGGCGCAGTAAGCCACGAGTTGCGCGGGATCGAAGTCCAGCAGGTTGGTGAGAGTCGTCATGATGTTCAATACCTAAAAAATGATGCATTCCCCGCTCGCCAGGCCCGGGGCATCGGGCGAGCGGTTCTTATTGCTTGAAGCCGATTACTTCAGTTCTGGGAAGAAGTAAGCGATTTCGACTTTTGCAGCTTCGACAGCGTCCGAACCGTGGACGGCGTTGGCGTCGATCGAATCGGCGAAATCGGCGCGGATGGTGCCTTTTTCAGCCTTCTTCGGATCGGTTGCGCCCATCAGGTCGCGGTGCGCCAGGACGGCATTCTCGCCTTCCAGGGTCTGGATCATGACCGGGCCCGACACCATGAAGGTGACCAGGTCGTTGAAGAAGCCACGCTCTTTGTGCGCAGCGTAGAAGCCTTCAGCCTGCTCGCGGGTCAGCTGGGTCATGCGCGCTGCAACGATCTTCAGGCCAGCGTTTTCGAAGCGGGTGTAGATTTGGCCGATCACGTTTTTTGCAACTGCATCTGGTTTGATGATCGACAGGGTGCGTTCGATTGCCATATAAAAACTCCAATAAAAAGAAAGGTTTGGATCAAGAACTGAACAAAATTTTAGGAACTCAATCAACCTTTAATTTTACCATACATCCCTCATATAGCCGATATTGCGGCACTGGCAAGGAAAGTGCTAGAGTTGCGGCGAGAATTCGTCCTGAATGGGGTCTGATTTAAGCGGCAACTAAGTTTGCGGTCCTATTTTGTCAGTGACGCTCATCCACTAACCGGAGGCACCATGTTCCCTAATTCGCAACCACGCAGCACCATCGACCTGACCAAGGCTGGCCGGGGCCAGGTCGCACGCAACAACGTCCTGCGCAACACCTACTGGCTGCTGGCGCTGTCGATGATCCCGACCGTGCTGGGCGCCTACATCGGCGTGAGCTTCGCCCTGCCGATGCTGACCGGCGGCCTCGGCTTCATCGTCTTCCTGGCCATCGCCTTCGGCTTCATGTTCGCGATCGAGAAGACCAAGCATTCCGCAGCGGGCGTGGCCGTGCTGCTGGGCTTCACTTTCTTCATGGGCCTGATGCTGACCCCGCTTCTGCGCCATACCCTCGGCTATTCAAATGGCGGCACCCTGATCATGACCGCCTTCGGCGGCACCGCCTGCGTGTTCGCGGTGATGGCCAGCATCGCCACCACCACCAAGCGCGACTTCTCGGGCATGGGCAGCTGGCTGATGGCCGGCGTGATCGTGATCCTGCTGGCGGCCGTGGCCAACATCTTCCTGCAGATGTCGGCGCTGTCGATCGTGATCTCGATGCTGGCGATCGGTATCTTCTCCGCCTTCATCCTGTATGACGTGCAGCGCATCGTCAACGGCGGCGAAACCAACTACATCACCGCGACCCTGGCGATCTACCTGGACGTGTACAACATCTTCACCAGCCTGCTGCACCTGCTGGGCATTGCCGGCGGCGACCGCGACTAAGCGAACCCTTCTGCAATTGAAAAGCCGACCCTTGAGGTCGGCTTTTTTACGCCCCGAAACCCGGTGTCAGGTCTGACATTCGGACACAAGCTCATCCGAATTTGCGGTTGAGTCCGTGTCCGAATGTCAGACCTGACACCCAGGGGTTGAGGTTAATCGGTTTCGGCAGGGACTTCGTAGGCGGCAGCGGCGACCGGCTTCTCGCCCAACTCGAACACGGCGATCGACTCCACATGGGAGGTATGCGGGAACATATTGCAGACGCCCGCCTTTTTCAGCACATAGCCGGCCTTGTGCACCAGGATGCCGGCGTCGCGCGCCAGGGTCGAGGGGCTGCAGGAGACGTAGACGATCCGCTGCGGCATCAGTTCCTCGTGGGTCTCGCGCAGGTCGGCCAGCGCCAGCGAGAGGGCCATGGCGCCGTCGCGCGGCGGGTCGACCAGCATGCGATCGAAACGGCCGAGGGCGACCAGGTCGTCCTTCGTCACTTCGAACAGGTTGCGGGTCGAGAAGGAGGTCTTGGCGGCCAGGCCGTTGGCCTGGGCGTTGTCGAGCGCGCGGGTGGTCAGTGCCGTGCTGCCTTCGATGCCCACCACTTCGCGCGCCTGGGTCGCCAGCGGCAGCGTGAAGTTGCCGAGGCCGCAGAACAGGTCGGCCACGCGGTCGTTCGGCTGCACCTCGAGCAGGCGCAGGGCCTTGGAGACCAGCACGCGGTTGATCTGGTGGTTCACCTGGGTGAAGTCGGTCGGCTTGAAGGGCATGCGGATACCGAATTCCGGCAGCGTGTAGTAGAGCTCCTTGCCCAGCGGGTAGTAGGGATAGGCGGTGTCCGGGCCCTTGGGCTGCAGCCACCACTGGATGTTCCACTGGTCGGCGAAGGCCTTGGCCAGTTCCTCGTCCGCCGGGGTGAGCGGCGCCATGATGCGCAGCACCAGCACGGTGACTTCTTCGCCGATGGCGACTTCAATCTGCGGCATCTGGTTGTAGATCGACAGCTTGCCGACGAACTCGCGCAGCGGCACGATCAGCTGGGCCACGTGGTCCGGCAGGATCTCGCAGTAGGTGATGTCGGCGACGTAGGATGAGGCGCGCTCGTGGAAGCCCACCAGCACCCCGCCCTTCTTGGCCACGTGGCGCACCGACAGGCGGGCGCGGAAGCGGTAGTCCCAGGTCGGGCCGTACATCGGGCGCATGATCATCTCGGACTTCACCTTGCCGAGGTGCCAGAGGTTATCTTCCAGCACGCGCTGCTTCATCGCCACCTGGGCCGAGGGCTCGAGGTGCTGCATCGAGCAGCCGCCGCAGTAGCCGAAATGCTTGCATTTCGGCTCCACGCGCATCGAGGAGGCGCGCTGCAGGGTGACCATGCGGCCCGATTCCCAGTTCTTCTTCTTGCGCAGCGTCTCGAAGCTGACGCGCTCGCCCGGCAGTGCGCCTTCGACGAAGATCACTTTACCTGGCGTGCCGTCCTCGTTCTCGAGGTGGCCGACGCCGCGCGCGTCCGCATCCAGGGCCTTGATGTCGATGAAAATTTCTTGCATGGTGATGAAGGAAAAGGGAAAGGGGCGCAGGACAGGCTGCGCGGGGAGTTCGCAAATAAAAAATGGGCGGAAAACGCCCGGCGGGCATGATAGCAAGGAAACGGGACAGGCGCTACAGCAGGGAGTCGCGCACCACGCCGCGCGCCGCCATCGCCCGCTTGAGCTTGACCAGCGCCTCCTGCTGGATCTGCCGCACCCGCTCGCGGGTGACGCCCATCTCCTCGGCCAGGGTTTCGAGCGTGGCCGGATCGTCGTTGTCCAGCCCGAAGCGCCGGGTAACCACCACGCGCTGCTTGTCCGGCAGCCGGGCCAGCCAGTCGCGCACCAGCACCGTCATCTCGTGGTGCTCGGCCAGTACGTCCGGCATGATCTCGCCCTCGTCGGGCAGCATGTCCATCAGGCTCGATTGGGGGTCGTTGTCGAGCGGGGCGTCGAGCGAGGCCGCGTGCTCCGACAGGGCCAGGATGTCCTGCACCTCTTCCACGGGACGCCCGACCAGGCTGGCGATGTCCTCGGCGGCGGCTTCCTTGCCGTCGTGCTTCTGGGCTTCGAGGTGGTATTTGGCGCGCAGGACGGCGTTCAGCTCGCGCACCATGTGCACCGGCAGGCGCACGGTGCGGGCCTGGTTCATGATGGCGCGCTCGATGCTCTGGCGGATCCACCAGGTGGCGTAGGTAGAAAAGCGGAAGCCGCGCTCGGGCTCGAACTTGTCGATGGCGCGCATCAGGCCGATGTTGCCCTCTTCGATCAGGTCGAGCAGCACGACGCCGCGGTTGATGTAGTGCTTGGCGATCGAGACGACCAGGCGCAGGTTATGCTCGATCATCTTCTGGCGCGCGGCGAAGTCGCCGGCCTTGGCCAGGGTGGCGACCTGGACTTCCTCGCTTGCCGTGAGAAGCGGCCGGGTGCCGATCTGGTTCAGGTAGTGCTGGGTGGTGTCGGTCGCGAGCTCGGCCTGCAGGACCTTGCGCAGCTCGTCGCTTGAATCGACTTCGTGGGCGGCCGGGAGGACCTCCGCCCCATCCGTGGTCGCAAGCGCGCCCTCGCTCTCCGGTTCGTCCGGAAACTCGTCCGTATCCTGCGGGTCCAGCGAGTGCGGCGGCTGCGTCATAACTCCCTATCGGCCGGGCAGGAACCTCGACGGGTCGACGGGTTTGCCCTGTTGGCGGATTTCGAAATGCAACTTCACCGAGTCGGCGTCCGAATCGCCCATTTCCGCGATCACCTGGCCCTTGGCCACGTTGTCGCCTTCCTTGACGACGATCTTGCGGTTGTGCGCGTAAGCCGACAGCAGGCTGTTGCTGTGCTTGACGATAACAAGGTTACCATAGCCACGGATACCGCTGCCAGCGTACATCACCTTGCCCGCGCCGGCGGCCATCACGGCCTGGCCGGGTTTGCCGGCGATGTCGATGCCCTTGTTGCGGCCTTCGTCGAAGGTGGCGACGATGCGGCCGTCGGCCGGCCACATCCAGCTCAGCTTGTCGTCGTCGTTGGCGCTGACGATGCTGCCGGTGGCGATGCCGCCTGCCGGCGCCGGAGCGGCTGCGGGCGCGACGGCATCGGCGCGGGCGCCCGATTCGCGCGGCGCGCCGGCGACCGTGCCTTCGCTGTAGGGCTGCTTGTCGGCGCGCGGCGCGGTCTTGCGCGGCGGCGCGGCCGGCGGCGGCATCGGGACCGGCTGGGTCTGCATGTTGGCGCTGCGCTCGCCCTTCTCCGGCGGCGCCACGCGCAGGGCCTGGCCGACCTTGATGTCGTCCGGGTCGGACAGGTTGTTCCAGGCGACGAGGTCGCGGTAGTTCTGGCCGAAGTCCAGCGCGATCCGCAGCAGCGTGTCGCCGCGGCGCACGGTGTACATGCCCTTCTCGTCCTGCTTCGGTTCCTCGGCCTTGGCCGGCGCCGGGCGCGGATGGGTGGCCGCCGGGGCCGCGGTGCGCTCGACGACAGGCGCCTGGCGCGTGAGGGAGTTACAGCCGGCCAGCAGGCCGAGGGCAAGGGTGAGCAGTGCTAATCGGGGTGCTTGGTTCATTGTCTTTCTGTTTTCTGTTTCAATTCGTTGGCCGCGACATCCCAAGGGAGCGCACAGGCCGCCGGCGGACCACGCGCTGCGGGTCATGCCGGCCGGAGGAGTCCGGGCCAAAGGCCGGGACCGCGACAGAGTGCCAGACTCTACAACGCCGCTCATGGGTGCGGCGATGACACGGCTGTAATGACCCTGCCCCACAAGGGATAGGGTCGCAAGGGGCAACGCCTAGACGGTGCCCGGGCGCAGCGGCACGAAATGGCACGCTTCCAGCGTCTCGCTGGTCCATTCGCTTTTGCCGATGCGGGTGATGCGTTCAAGGTGCTGGACCTGGGCGCCTACCGGTGCAACCAGGTGGGCGCCGATGGCCAGTTGTTCGAGCAGGGCGCGCGGCACTTCGAGGCCCGCGGCCGCGAGGATGATGCCGTCAAAGGGCGCAACCTGCGGCAAGCCTAGCATACCATCGCCGTATTGCAAACGCAGGTTCGAGATCCGCATCGGCCGCAGATTGGTCTTGGCCAGCTCGTGCAGCGGCTTGATGCGCTCGATCGAATACACCTCGCGCGCGACAAAGGACAGCACCGCGGCCTGATAGCCGCAGCCGGTGCCGATCTCCAGCACCCGACCCAGCTGCCCGCCTGCCCGCATGGCTTCGATCATGCGCGCCACGATATAGGGCTGCGAAATCGTCTGGTTGTGCCCGATCGGCAGCGAGGCGTCGATATAGGCCTGGGCCGACAGCGCCGGCTCGATGAACAGGTGGCGCGGCACCGCCTCCATCGCGGCCAGCACGACGCCGTCCTTGACGCCCTGGCGCGCGACCCGGCCCACCATGGCGCGGCGCACCGCTTCCGAGGCCAGCAGGTCGGAGCGCTGGGCCACCGGGGCGGATGGCGTGTGTGCCTGGGCATAGCCGGGCGGACGCGGCGCGGGGCCGGGTGCGGCCGGCGGCAGGGACGCGCCCTTGTTCACGGCCGTGTGCGCGGCGTTGCGGGTCGCGGTCTGGGGCGTGGCCACCGGCGCGGGCACGCGCGGCTTGCGGGCATCGCCGCCGGTCACCGAGGACAGCGGCAGCGGGAAGGTGCTGCGCTTGTCGTTCATACCAGCCCTCGCAGCAGTTCCAGCTGGGCCTTGTGGGTCAGGTCGATCTGCAGCGGCGTGATCGACACCTTGCCCTGGGCGGTCGTGTGGAAGTCGGTGCCCTCGCCCGCATCGCGGCAGGCGCCGGGCGCGCCGATCCAGAAGATCTCGCGGCCGCGCGGGTCCGTCGAACGCACCACCGGCTCGGCCTGGTGGCGGCGTCCCAGGCGCGAAGGCGTCAGCGGGCCGATCTCTTCATACGGCAGGTTCGGGATGTTCACATTGAACAGGAAAGGCAGCTCGAGCTTGTCGAAGCGGCGCTCGACGATCTCGCGCGCCACCTTGGCCGCGGCGTCGACGTGGGCCCAGCCGGCGTTCACCTGCGAAAAGGCGATCGCCGGGATGCCGAACAGGTAGGCCTCGGTGGCGGCGGCAACGGTGCCGGAATACAGGGTGTCGTCACCCATGTTCTGGCCATTGTTGATGCCGGAGACCACGAGGTCGGGCGGCGCGTCGCCCATCGCGGTCAGGGCGATGTGGACGCAGTCGGTCGGCGTGCCGTTAACAAAATGAAAACCGTTCGCCGCTTTCTGGACCGTCAGCGGCCGGTCCAGCGTCAACGAATTCGACGCACCCGAGCGGTTGCTGTCGGGTGCGACCACCACGATGTCCGCGATCGCGGACAGCGCATCAGCCAGCGCGCTGAGACCAGGCGCCAGGTAGCCGTCGTCGTTACTGATAAGAATTCGCATCCTGCGATTTTACCTGAAGCAACGCCCGCTTCGTTCGCCTGTGGCGCGTTTTTTGTTTCCCGACGGCGATTTTTTGTCACCGCCGGTCGGCCTGCCGGGCTGATTGCCATTACCACTATCGCAACATGGACGAGCCCGCGCGCTCGGCCTGGAACAGGGCGCCCTCCAGTGAGGCGACCACGTCCTCGGCCCAGGACAGCAATGCATCCTTGTCACCATCCTGCTGGTAGACGCGCTTGATCATCTCGGCCCCGCGCTTGCGTAGCGGATGTGCCACACTGGAATTCAGGACCGAGGGACGCAGGCTGTCGGCCAGGGCGCGCGCCTCGCGCGGGCTGTCGCTGTCGATCAGGCTTTGCAGCTGGGCGAGCTGGTGCTGGAGGCTGCTCGATGCGGGGTGGCAGTCCGCCCCCGGCGGCGCCATGCCGCCGTCCGGGCCGTCCGGCTGCCCAGGCTCGCTGCCCGCGGGTGTTGTCCCCTGGCGCAGCACGGCCATTCCCTCTCGCGCCCAGGGCAATTGCTCCTGGATGCGCCGCACCGCCGCCACATCGCCCTGGGCGGCGTACACGTCGGCCAGGGCCGCGCGCACCTGCAGCGTCGCCGCGGCGTCCAGCCCGTCCTGGCGTTCGCGGGCGCGCAGCACCGATTCGAGCAGGCGGCGCGCGTTGCCGAGGTCACCCATCTCGCCGAGCAGGCGGGCCAGGCGCTGGCCGCACAGCAGCGTGTCTTCGTGCTCGCCGCCCTGCAGGCGGCGCCGGCCGTCCAGCACCCGTTCGAACAGCAGGCGCGCCCTTTCGTTCTCGTGCTGCTCGCTCAAGGTGAGGGCCAGGTCTTCGAGGCTGCCGAGGGTGGCCGCATGCAGGTCGCCGAACTGGCGCTCGCAGCCGGCCACGACCTGTTCGTGCAGCGCCAGCGCCCTCTCCCCTTCGCCCAGCCGGCCGAGCACGCAGGCCAGGCGCGAACGCGCCCCCAGGGTCTCGGGGTCTTCCGCGCCCAGGCTGCGCGCGCAGCTTTGCGCCAGCGCTTCGAATTCGCGGCGCGCCTCGTGCAGGCGGCCGCCGGCGGCGTGCAGGCTGGCCAGCGCGGCCAGGCCGGCGCGCACGTCGGGGTGATCCTCGCCCAGCGCATCGTGACGCATGGCCAGGCTGTCGCGCAGCAGCGCCTCGGCTTCGCCCTCGCGCCCTTCTTCCTGGCACACGACGCCGAGCCGTGCGAAGCAGGCCGCCAGCGCGAGGCTGGCGCCGCCCTCCCGGCCCGCCCGCGCGATCGCCATGCGCAGGCGCACCTCGGGCAGCGGCTGCCAGGGATGGCAGCCCTGCGCGAGCCAGCACAGCAGGCTGGCGGCCGGGCGCGCCAACGCGGGGTAGCCGGCGCCGGCGCGCCTGACGGCGACGGCGTCGCAGGCGGGCAGCTGCACCTCGTCGAACCAGCTGCCCAGGCGCAGCCGCGAGTTGCCGTACGCTTCGCGCAGCAGGGTCTCCAGGCGCGGCTGGTAGCCGGCCATGCCCAGCGCCGGATCGCCGCGCCGCCAGCGCTGGCCCGGGTCGCTGCCGGCGCCGAAGGCCGGACAGGCGACCGGGTAGACCAGCAAGGGGCGCTGCTCGTCCTCGTGGGTGCAGCGGTAGTCGATGGCGCGCCGGACCACGCCCTCCAGCCCCTCCAGGCTGCCGGGGGCCGGCGTGAACAGGCCGACCAGGCGGTCGGCCAGCAAGGTGGTGCAGGCGCTCACCGCCGCCGAACGGCCGGCGCGGCTGGCCACCAGCACGTGGCGGAAGTGGCGGCCCATGCGCGCGGCGAAGCGGCGCAGCAGGGCCGGGCAGGCGTCGAACAGGGCCACCCAGTCGAGGCGCGCGGCGCGTTCGGCATAATCGTCGTCGAAGCGGCCGGCGCGCATCAGGTAGAGCGGATGGCGGCCGTCGGCGCGCGCGAGGTGGGCGCGCCAGTCGACGGCGTCGAGCACGGAATCGGCCAGGGATTCCGCGGCCGGGCCGGCGCCGGCCGCGCGCGCGGGGCGGCGCGCGAGCGCGTCGCGCAGGGCGCCGAAATACTCGACCAGGCCGGGCGGCTCGGGCTCGATGCCCGCTTCGCCTCCGGCATCGTGGACCGGCGCGCCCAGGTACTGGTGCAGCGCGGGCGATTCGAGGTCCCAGTCGATTACCAGCACCGGGCCCTGCGCGGGATCGGCAGCCAGCTGCAGCGCCATCGCGGCGAGCAGGCCATTGCGCGCCGGGCCGCCTTCGTAGGCATACAGGGTGGTCACCGCACCGGGGCTGTCCAGGGATGGAAACGTGTCGCTGTTCTTGTCCATGAGACTCCTCATTTTTTTGGAAACGTCAGGCTCGGTACCGCACGCCATTCGGGTGGGACATCGGGCAGCACGAATTGGTTGCAGTCATGGCCTGGCGGCGTATGTTTTTTTTGATGGTGGTAGTGCGTGGCGATGCGCTGGACTATCTTGTCGATGTCGGGCAGGAAGTCCGGGTTGGACTTGAGGTCGCCGGTCGCCATCGTGAAATGGGAAAAGTCCACGTAGAAGCTGCTCTCTGTAATTTGCGGCGGCAGCGAGTCCGGGTGGCGCGTCATGATGACCGGGATGATCAGGTGGCTCGGCAGCGGATACCAGGCGGCGCGCTCGGCCTCCAGCTGGCGCATGGCGGCGTGCTCGCGGCGGGTGTAGGCATGCGCCTCGTATTTCGGGGTATAGATCAGGATCATGCAGACGCTCTCGCACATGGCGCGCGCGATCTTGCGGTCGAGGTCGTCCCCGCCGCCCAGCTGTTCGGTGTCGATAAACAGTTCGTCTTCGTTGTCAAAGTGAGGTTTGAGATAGCAGCGCAGCGCGTCGGCCAGGGCGTTCTTGAACCGACGCATGAGTTCGTGCCTGCCGTGTGCGTAGCTGAAAAAGCACCCGTAGCGGATCGCCATTGCCTGCCCCCATTCCAATGTGCCAAAGGCGTATCCCCCGACTCTAGCGCTGCCGACCCCGGCCACTTTGCGGATGCACAATCGGGCTGACGGACTCGGCCATGCTGCTGTCGAATGGTCTTCAGGCATAATTCCGCCGATTAATGAACAAGACTATGAAGGAGCGAACATGAAAGCCGTGCGATGCAAGGATTGGGGTCCGATCGACAGCCTCGTCATCGAGGACCTGCCGGAGCTCGTGCCCGGCGCGGGCGAGGTCGTCGTCGACGTGCAGGCGGCCGGCGTGAATTTCCCGGACGTGCTGACCGTGCAGGGCAAGTACCAGGTGCGCCCGGAACTGCCCTTCACGCCGGGCAACGAATTCGCGGGCACGGTGCGCGCCGTGGGCGAAGGCGTGACCGCCTTCGCGCCCGGCCAGGGGGTGATCGGTTTCACGCGCACCGGGGCGTTCGCGGAGCAGGCGGTGGCGCCCGTCGAGGCCCTGATGCCGATGCCGCCCGGGATGGACTTCGACATCGCCGCCGCGATCACCCTCACCTACGGCACCTCGCACCACGCGGTGGTGGATCGCGCCGCACTGCAGCCGGGCGAAACCATGCTGGTGCTGGGGGCGGCCGGCGGCGTGGGACTGGCGGCGATCGAGATCGGCAAGGCGCTGGGCGCGCGCGTGATCGCGGCGGCGTCCAGCGAAGAGAAGCTGGCGATCTGCCGCGCGCATGGGGCGGATGCGACCATCAATTACGAGAAGGAAGACCTGCGCGAGGCGCTCAAGGCGGCGACGGGCGGGCGCGGGCCGGACGTGATCTACGATCCGGTCGGCGGACCGTACAGCGAACCGGCGCTGCGCTCGATCGCCTGGCGCGGGCGGCACCTCGTGGTGGGCTTCGCGGCGGGCGAGATCCCGAAGCTGCCGTGGAACCTGATGCTCCTGAAGGGCGCCTCGGTGGTCGGCGTGTTCTGGGGCGACTTCGTGCGGCGCGAACCGCAGGCCAACCTGCAGGCGATGCGGCAGATGCTGGGGTGGATGGCGGAAGGGAAGCTCAAGCCGCTGGTGTCGGCGAAGTACCGGCTGGAAGATACGGCGCAGGCCTTGAACGACATGGCGGCGCGCAAGGTGACCGGCAAGGTCGTCATCACCCCGTAGGGTGGGCGGTCCTCCGCCCACGCGTTCAACGGACGGATTTCCAACCACGGAGCGGGCCGGGATACGTAATTTGAACGCGTGGGCGTCCGTAATTCCGGGCATTGCCCGAAATTACCCCGCCCACCCTACGGTAAACCTAGGCGTTCAGGTCCGCCGCGTCGGCGATCGTCCCGGGCTGGAAAAACTCGATCACATCCGCCTGCACCCGCGTGCGCCTGAACGGCGGCAGGCTTTGCCAGATGCGCCGTCCATAGGGCTTGGTGATGAGGCGCGGATCGCAGATCATCAGCACGCCGCGGTCTTCCACGTCGCGGATCAGGCGTCCCGCGCCCTGCTTGAGCGTAATGATCGCTTCCGGCAGCTGGTGATGCATGAAGCCGTTCATGCCCTGCTTTTCCATCACCTCGATGCGCGCCGCCAGCACCGGGTCGTCCGGCGGGGCGAAGGGCAGCTTGTCGATGATGACGAGCGAGAGCGCGTCGCCGCGCACGTCGACGCCTTCCCAGAAGCTCTGGCTGCCCACCAGCACGGCGTTGCCGGCGTTGCGGAAGGAATCGAGCAGCTCGGTGCGGCCACGCTCGCCCTGCACGAAGAGCGGGAAATCCAGGCCGCGCTCCGCGAATTCGGCGCGCAGGCGCTCGGCCACCTTGTTCACGGCCCGGATGGTCGTGCACAGGAAGAAGGTGCGCCCGCCGGCCGCCTCGATCACCGGCAGCGCCGTGTCGACGCAGGCGTCGGTGTAGTGCATCGAGTTCGGTTCCGGCAGGCCGGTCGGCACGTAGAGGATGCCCTGCTCGCCGTAGTTGAAGGGGCTCGGCCAGGTCATGGCCGGCTCGCCCGTCAGGCCCATCTGGTCGGAGAAGTGCTTGAAGTCGTTCTTCACGGCCAGCGTCGCGGACGTGAAGATCCAGCTGCGCGGCGTACCCTCCCTCTGGCCGGAGAAGATCGGCGCGATCGACAGCGGCGTCTTGTGCAGCTGCAGCGAGGACGAGAAAGCCTCGACCCACAGCACGGCCGCGTCGTCGCCGACCATCTTCCCTTTCTTGGGATCGGGCTTCCACGCCTCGAAGGACGCAGCCAGTTCCTGGGCGCGCACGCGGCAGGCCTCGACGGTCTCGGCGCGCGCCGCGTGTTCTTCCAGCACGGTGATCATGCCGGAGAGTTCTTCCTTGAGCTTGTCCAGCGCCGGGAAGAAATTCGAGGTCGGCAGGATCTGCGGCAGCGAGAGGCGGATGCCGCCGTCCGGAAAGGAGAGTCGCAGGTCGCGCGCGGCCTTCTCCACCACCGTGACCACCTTGGCCCAGTCCGGCCCGCGCGCATGCGCCAGGCCTTCGGCCAGCACGTCGCGGCACAGTTCCAGCACCTGCGAGGTCGACACCGACTGGCCGAAGAACAGGGTCGCGGTATCGGGCAGCTGGTGCGCCTCGTCGAAGATGATGGTGTTCGCCGACGGCAGCAGTTCGGCCACGCCGGTATCCTTCAGCGCCACGTCGGCGAAGAACAGGTGGTGATTGACGACCACCACGTCGGCTTGTTGCGCTTCCCTGCGCGCCTTCATCACGAAGCAGTCCTGGTAGTACTGGCATTCCGCGCCCATGCAGCTGTCGCGGGTGGAGGTGACGAGGTTCCAGACCGTGGCAGTCTCGGGCACCTTGGCCAGTTCGGCCTTGTCGCCCGACTGCGTCATCTTGATGAAGCGCGAGATCTCGCGCAGGTGGCCGACGTCGTCGCGCGAGGTCAGGCGGCCATTGTTCAGCGTGCGCTCGAGGTGGAAGTGGCAGACGTAGTTCGAGCGCCCCTTGAGCAGGGCCACCGAGACCGGCGCGCGCAGGGCGGCGCGGATGGTCGGGATGTCGCGCAAAAACAACTGGTCCTGCAGGTTCTTGGTGCCGGTCGAGATGATGGTCTTGCCGCCCCACAGCAGGGCCGGGACCAGGTAGGCGAAGGTCTTGCCCGTGCCAGTGCCGGCCTCGGCCATGAGCACCTTCTGCTCGGCGATGGCCGAGGCGATGGCCTTGGCCATCTCGGTCTGCGACTGGCGCGGTTTGTAGGTGCCGACGTTGGGCGCGAGCGGGCCTCCCGCCCCGAACAGGCGGTCGAGCTCGTCGTCGTATTTACCCGGAGGACGGGCGGCGGCAGGCAGGACATCGCCCTGCTGTTGAGGCTGCTGCTGCGCCACGGCGGTGCCGGTGGGGAGGTCGTCGGTCAAAATGCGTGCTTCGGTGGACGCCTTGTTCAGGCGGGAATATCGGGGACAAGCTGCATCTTCAGCAGCGTAATATGATCCTTCAGCTGCAGCTTACGTTTCTTCAAACGGCGCAGCTGGAGCTGGTCGGCATGGCCATCGGCAGTCAGCATGGAGATGACAGCATCGAGGTCGCGGTGTTCCACGTCGAGTTCAATGATACGGCGCTGGAGGTCCTGGACGTCGGTCATGATTGCTGTTCTGGTCAAAAGCGTTTGCGGGATCGAATGGCGCGGCGCGCCGGAGGCTGGCAGCCGCGCGGGTGTTCGGCTTGCAACACCGGGGCTTCTCAGTGCATAGTTTAATCTACGCTGAGGTTGCCGCCAACAAAGATTGGCGCGGGCGCCAGGAAAACAAGCTATTTATGACAACTTACAAGATCGAAGCGGGAACCGCGCAACACATCGGGAACCGCCCGCAGCAGAACGACCGCGTTGCCTTGATGACCGGCGCCCGCGCCCCCGGTTACGTCCTGGCGGTGCTGTCGGACGGGATCGGCGGCAGCGCCGGTTCCGAGCAGGTGCTGCACACGGCGCGCCAGGTCTTCGACGAATTCAAGCCGGGCGACCATCCGAGCCTGGAACGCATCGGCGAACTGCTGCGCGAGATCGTCGGCGAAACCCACCTCGTCATGAAGATGAATGCCGTGATGGGAAAAGGAAATGAGCAAGTCGAGGCGCATGCCAGCTTCGTCGGCCTGGTATTGACGCCGCACCGCGAGGCGGTCTGGGCCCACGTGGGCGACTCGCGCCTGTACCGCTTTGCGGAAGGCAAATGCCTCACGCGGACCAATGACGCGGCCTATATCGAACACCTGGTCTCGAGCGACCGCCTGCCGGAAGAAGCGGCCCGCAATCACCGCAAATCCAAGCTTCTGCTCAATGTGATGGGCAATAGCCGCAAGGAACCCCATGTGACCATCGGCAGCCACACGGGCCTGGCGCCGGGCGACGCTTTCCTGCTGTGCACGGACGGCCTGTGGCACTTCTTCACTGACGCGGAGCTGGGGGCGGCGACCCACAAGGCGACGCCGCGCCAGGCTTCGGAAATGCTGATCAACAAGGCTGCCGAGCGTTCCCAGGGCAAGGGCGGGAACTGCACGATGGCGATCGTGAAGCTGGTCAAGCCGGCGCAGGATGGCGTTGCGCCGCGGGTCGCGCGGCCGGTCTGAAGCCACCCGGCGACGTTGCCTGCCGGCGCCGGTCTTTGCGCCAAAGGCGATGACTGGCGCTAGCGACCTGCTTACTTTCCAGCGGGTGCCGGCGTAGCGGCCTTTTTCTTCGCTTCCTCGGCCTTGCGCGCGGCAGCCTTCGCTTCGCGCTCGGCCACGCGCCGGGCGACCTCTTTCTGCTTCTGCTCCGACTTGCGCTTGCGCTCCTCGAAAGCGGCCGCGCTGGCCGCGGCCCGCGCCGCCTCCTGCGGTGCGCGTGCGGCCTCTTCCTGCGCCCTGGCATTGCGGCGCGCCATGCGCGAGGCGGCCGGGGACGGCTTCGGCGGCGGCAGGGCCGTGGTCTCGCGCGGCGCGGCCGCCGGTTCGGCCGCCAGGCGGGCTTCCTCGGCCTTGTACTCGGCCTCGGCCGCCGCGATCTCGCGGTCGCGCTCTTCCACCTTCACGCGGCGCTTGAAGCGCTCGGCTTCGATTTCGATATTGCGCTGGGCGACCAGGGCCACGCGGCGGCGCTCCTTGGCCTCATCCAGGCAGTTGTTGACGAAGAACTTGTCGTAGCAGACGGCTTCGCGCTCGGCGTAGCGCGCCTCGATCGCGGCGCGCTCTTGCGCCACCGCGGCCAGGCGAGCGTCGGCCTGTTCCACCGAGGTGGTCGGCTCGATCGCCGCCACGGAGGCGCCCGGTTCCGGCGTGGCGCAGGCGGCCAGGCTCGCGCCAAGGGCAAGCGCTGCCAGAACACGCAATGCGGAAAGTGAGGTCATGGTTTCCTTTCGATTCAGGCGATGGCGTCGGCGGCGCCGCGGCGCTCGGCCAGCATGTACTCGCGCGACTGCATTTCAATGATACGCGAGACGGTGCGGTGGAATTCGTTCGCCAGCATACCCCGGGTGTAGAGCTCTTCCGGCTCGACGGCGGCCGACATGATCAGCTTGACCTTGTGGTCGTAGAACACGTCGATCAGCCAGGTGAAGCGGCGCGCCTCCGAGGACTGGCCGGCCGACATCGCCGGGATGCCGGACAGGATCACGGTGTGGAAGCGCGAGGCCAGTTCCAGGTAGTCGTTCTGCGAGCGCGGGCCGCCGCACAGGGTCGCGAAATCGAACCAGATCACGCCGCCCGCGCGGCGCAGCGCGCGGATCTCGCGGTTCTCGATGTGCACGATCGGGCTCTCGTCGGCGGTGTCGGCCACCTTCGCGTAGGCTTCGCGCAGCGCGTGGTCGGACCTGGCGTCGAGCGGCATGTAGTAGGCCTGCACCTGCTCCAGCGCGCGCTTGCGGTAGTCGTTGCCGGCGTCGACGTTGAGGATGTCGAGCTTTTCCTTGAGCAGCGCGATGGTCGGCAGCATGCGGTCGCGGTGCAGGCCGTCCGGGTACAGGGTCGAGGGTTCGTAGTTCGAGGTCATGACGAAGGAGACGCCATTGTCGAACAGGGCCTTGAGCAGGTTGTAAAGAATCATCGCGTCGGCGATGTCCGAGACGTGGAATTCGTCGAAGCAGATCAGGCGGTATTTTTTCGCGATGCGCTTCGCAACCTCGTCGAGCGGGTCGGCCACGCCTTTCAGTTCGTCCAGCTGGCGGTGGACGGCGCGCATGAATTCGTGGAAGTGCAGGCGCGTCTTCCTCACCACCGGCACCACCGAATAGAAGGAGTCCATCAGGAAGGACTTGCCGCGCCCCACCCCGCCCCACATGTACACGCCCTTCGGCACGTCGGGACGGTTGATGAGGCGCTTGAAAGCGGACGACCGCTGGGCCTTGTACTGGACCCAGTCGTCGTACGCCTGCTGCAGGCGATCGACCGCGGCAGCCTGGGCCGGGTCGGACTTGAAGCCGCGCTCGGTGAGAGCGTGCTGGTAATACTCTTGAACGTTCATAGCGACGGTGTAAACGTAGGGTGGGCGGTCCCCCGCCCACGCGTTCAACGCACGGTGATGAGCCACGGAGCGGGCCATGACACGTGATCTGAACGCGTGGGCGGGGACCGCCCACCCTACGGTAAAGCCTTAGAAATTAAGCGACCGCTTGTCCACCGCCAGCGCGGCTTCCTTGACGGCTTCCGACAGCGACGGGTGTGCGTGGCAGATGCGGGCGATGTCTTCCGACGAGGCCTTGAACTCCATCGCGACGACGGCTTCCGAGATCAGCTCGGAGGCGACCGGGCCGACGATGTGCACGCCCAGGATTTCATCGGTGGCGGCATCGGCCAGGAACTTCACCATGCCCGAGGTATCGCCCAGCGCGCGCGCACGGCCGTTGGCCATGAACGGGAAGGTGCCGGCCTTGTACGACACGCCTTCGGCCTTCAGCTGCTGCTCGGTCTTGCCGACCCACGCGATTTCCGGCGAGGTGTAGATGACCCAGGGGATGGTGTTGAAGTTGACGTGGCCGTGCTGGCCGGCGATGCGCTCGGCGACCGCGACGCCCTCTTCTTCCGCCTTGTGCGCCAGCATCGGGCCGCGCACGACGTCGCCCACCGCCCACACGCCCGGCAGGCTGGTGCGGCACTCGTCGTCGACGACCACGAAGCCGCGCTCGTCCAGCTGCAGGCCGACGGTCTCGCCACCCAGGCCGATGGTGTTCGGCACGCGGCCGATCGAGATGATCAGCCGGTCGAAGGTAGCCTTCTGCTCCGCGCCGGTGCTGTCCGCGTATTCGACGGTGACGTCGTTCGCGCCCTTGGTGATCTTGCCGATCTTGCAGCCCAGGTTGATCTTCAGGCCCTGCTTGGTGAACAGCTTGTGCGCTTCCTTGGCGATCTGCTCGTCGACCGCGCCGAGGAAGGTCGGCAGGCCTTCCAGCACGGTGACATCGGCGCCCACGCGGCGCCACACCGAGCCCATTTCCAGGCCGATGACGCCGGCGCCGATCACGCCGAGTTTACCGGGCACGGCATCGATCGCCAGTGCGCCGGCGTTCGACAGGATGATCTTCTCGTCGAATTCCGCGCCCGGCAGCTGGCGTGCGTTCGAACCGGTCGCGACGACCACGTTCTTGGCGGTGATGGTGTCGGTGGTCGGGCCGCTGACGTTGATGGTGTAGCCGCCATCGGCCTTGCCGGCGAAGGCGCCGCGGCCGTGGAAGAAGGTGACCTTGTTCTTCTTGAACAGGAACAGGATGCCGTCGTTGTTCTGCTTGACGATGGTGTCCTTGCGCTTGAGCATGGTGGCCAGGTCGAGCTCCAGGCCCGAAACCTTGATGCCGTGCTCGCCGAAGGCGTGGCCGGCGTGCTCGAAGTGTTCCGACGATTGCAGCAGCGCTTTCGACGGGATGCAGCCGACGTTGGTGCAGGTGCCGCCCGGGGCCGGTTTGCCGGCTGCGTTGCTCCACTCGTCGATGCAGGCGGTCTTGAAGCCCAGCTGCGCTGCACGGATGGCAGCGATGTAGCCGCCAGGACCGCCGCCGATCACGACGACGTCAAATTGTTTGTCACTCATGTTGATTCCTTTTGGGGCCGGCCGGCGGGCGCGCACTTCAAGGCGCACTGCCTGCGGGGACCGGCTTGTTTATTCTTCGGGAACGAAAATCCACAACAGCACGTAAATCGCAACGCCGAAGCCGAAGGTCAGGGTGAACAGCACGAACATCAGGCGCCACAGCCAGGTCTCGACGCCGGTGGCAACCGCGAGGCCGCCGCAGACGCCGCCGATCCAGCGGTCCAGGCGCGAGCGGCGCAGCGTGTTGAGGTTGCTGCCGATGACGCTCTCGCCATTCTTGTTCAGGTTCACGCCGGGAGACGCGGGGCTGGAAGACAGCACCCGGGTCTTGGCCTGTTCGAATTCGGCGTCGCTCAGCGCGCCGGCCTGGTGCAGCTCGTGCAGCCGCTTGATTTCGTCAGACAGATTCATGCCCTACTCCTTCAAACTGACCGCACGGCGCGCCAGGCAGCGCGCCGGCGAAGTGGATGACTGATTACAGATCGAGCAGCAGGCGGGCCGGATCTTCCAGCGCGTCCTTCATGGCCACCAGGCCCAGCACGGCTTCGCGGCCGTCGATGATGCGGTGGTCGTAGGACATCGCCAGGTAGTTCATCGGACGGATCACGATCTGGCCGTTCTCCACGACAGCGCGGTCCTTGGTCGCGTGCACGCCCAGGATCGCCGACTGCGGCGGGTTGATGATCGGGGTCGACAGCATCGAGCCGAACACGCCGCCGTTCGAGATCGAGAAGGTACCGCCGTTCAGGTCTTCCAGGGTCAGCTTGCCGTCCTTGGCTTTCTGGCCGAATTCGCCGATCTTCTTCTCGATCTCGGCGATCGACAGCTGGTCGGCGTTGCGCAGGATCGGCACCACCAGGCCGCGCGGCGAACCGACGGCGATACCGATGTCGAAGTAGCCGTGGTAGACGATGTCGTTACCGTCGACCGATGCGTTCAGGATCGGGTACTTCTTCAGTGCGGCGACGGCGGCCTTGACGAAGAAGGACATGAAGCCCAGCTTGACGCCGTGTTCTTTCTCGAACTTGTCCTTGTACTTGTTACGCAGTTCCATGACCGGAGCCATGTTCACTTCGTTGAAGGTGGTCAGGATGGCGTTGGTCTGTTGCGATTGCAGCAGGCGCTCGGCGATACGGGCGCGCAGGCGGCTCATCGGCACGCGCTCTTCCGGACGGTCGCCCAGGTTGGCGCTCGGTGCGGCGACTTGCTGCAGCGCCGGCTTGGCGGCAGGAGCCGGTGCCGAAGCTTGCGCCGGCTTGTTGGCGACAGCGGCCAGGGCATCGCCCTTGGTCACGCGGCCGTCGCGGCCGGTGCCGGTGGCATCCGATGCGCTCATGTTGTTGTCGGCCAGGATCTTGGCGGCGGCCGGCATGGCGACGTCGCCCTTCGAGCCGGTCGATGCGCCGGCGGCCGGGGCTTCGATCGGAGCGTTCGGCGCGGCCGACGGGATCGGCTTCACTTCCAGCGGGCTGGTCTGAGCCGACGCTTCGGTGTCGATGATGGCGATGACTTCGCCCGACACGACGGTGGCGCCGTCGGCCTTGAGCAGCTGGACGATCACGCCTTCGTTCGGGGCCGGCAGTTCCAGGACCACCTTGTCGGTCTCGATGTCGATCATGTTCTCGTCGCGCGAGACCTTCTCGCCGACTTTCTTGTGCCAGGACAGGAGGGTCGCTTCAGCAACCGATTCCGACAGTTGGGGGACCTTGACTTCGATTTGTGCCATTTGTGTGTAGCTCCGTTAAGTATTCTGTGCAAAGGCCCCGGACCGAGGCCCGGGGCAGTGGTGTTTTTCTTCTTACTTGGTCAGGATGAAACCTTTGAGTTTGGAGAACGCGGTCTCCAGCAGTTCCTTCTGCTGCGCCGCGTGCTTGTCGGCGTAACCGACCGCAGGCGACGAGGAAGCGGCGCGGCCTGCATATGCCAGGCGCTGGCCGTCTTCCATGCTTTCGAAGACGTTGTGCTGGATCTGGAACCACGGACCCTGGTTCTGCGGCTCGTCCTGCACCCACACCACTTCCGTCGCGTTCGGATACTTCTTCAGCTCCGCGGCGAAGGACTTGTGCGGGAACGGATACATCTGTTCGATACGAACGATGGCCACGTCGTTGGCGTTGCGCGCCTTGCGGGTGTTGACCAGGTCGTAGTAGACCTTGCCCGAGCAGACCTGCACGCGCTTGACTTTCGAGGCCTCGATCTTCTCGTCGACTTCGCCGATGACGGTCTGGAAGCCGCCCTTGGCCAGGTCGGTCAGCGGCGAGCCGGCGTCCTTGTTACGCAGCAGCGACTTCGGCGTGAAGATGACCAAAGGCTTGCGGAACTGGCGCACCATCTGGCGGCGCAGCAGGTGGAAGATCTGGGCGGCCGTGGTCGGCTGCACCACTTGCATATTGTTGTCGGCGCACAGCTGCAGGAAGCGCTCGATACGTGCCGACGAGTGCTCCGGACCCTGGCCTTCATAGCCGTGCGGCAGCATCATGGTCAGGCCCGAGGCGCGGCCCCACTTCGCTTCGCCCGAGGCGATGAACTGGTCGATGACGACCTGGGCGCCGTTGACGAAGTCGCCGAACTGGGCTTCCCAGATGGTCAGCGTGTTCGGTTCGGCGGTCGAGTAGCCGTACTCGAAGCCGAGCACCGCTTCTTCCGACAGCACCGAGTCGATCACGGTGAAGTTGGCCTGGTTGTCCGAGATGTTGGCCAGCGGCAGGTAAATGCCCTGGTCCCAGCGTTCGCGGTTCTGGTCGTGCAGCACGGCGTGGCGGTGCACGAAGGTGCCGCGGCCGGCGTCCTGGCCCGACAGGCGGACGGCGTAGCCCGAGGACAGCAGCGAAGCGAATGCCAGGTGCTCGCCCATGCCCCAGTCGAGGTTCATCTCGCCGCGGCCCATGGTGGCGCGGTCGTTCAGGACCTTCTCGACCAGCGAGTGCGGCTTGAAGTTTTCCGGGACCTTGGTGATGCGTTCGGCCAGGCGCTTCAGTTCGGTGATCGGCACGGCGGTGTCGGCCGCGTCGGTCCACTTCTTGTTCAGGAACGGCGCCCAGTCGACGGCGTACTTGCCCTTGAAGTTGGTCAGCACCGGATCGTTGGTGTGCTTGCCCGCGTCCATCGCGGCGCGGAACTCGGCGACCAGCTGGTCACCGGTTTCCGGCGGCACGGTGCCCTGCGCCGACAGCTTCTCCGCGTACAGCTTGCGGGTGCCCGGGTGCTTGGCGATCTTCTTGTACATCAGCGGCTGGGTCAGCGCCGGGGTGTCCTGCTCGTTGTGGCCCAGTTTGCGGTAGCAGACGATGTCCACGACCACGTCCTTGCCGAATTCGGTGCGGTAGTCCATCGCCAGCTGCGAGGCCAGCACGACCGCTTCCGGATCATCGGCGTTCACGTGCAGCACCGGTGCTTCGATCATCTTGACGACGTCCGAGCAGTAGATGGTCGAACGGGCATCGCGCGGGTCCGAGGTGGTGAAGCCGATCTGGTTGTTGATGACGATGTGGACGGTGCCGCCGGTGCCGTAGCCGCGGGTCTGGGCCAGGTTCAGGGTTTCCATGACCACGCCCTGGCCGGCGAATGCGGCGTCGCCGTGCACCAGGATCGGCAGCACTTCCTTGCCCTTGCGGTCGCCGCGGCGTTCCATGCGCGCCTTGACCGAACCTTCGACGACCGGGTTGACGATCTCGAGGTGCGACGGGTTGAAGGCCAGCGACAGGTGGACCGGGCCGCCCGGGGTCGAGATGTCGCTCGAGAAGCCCTGGTGGTATTTCACGTCGCCCGCCGGCAGGTCGTCGGCGTGCTTGCCCTCGAATTCTTCGAACAGGTCGGCCGGGCTCTTGCCCAGGGTGTTGACCAGCACGTTCAGGCGGCCGCGGTGGGCCATGCCGATGACGATTTCCTGCACGCCCTTTTCACCGGCGCGCTGGATGACTTCGTCGATCGAGGCGATGAAGGATTCGCCGCCTTCCAGCGAGAAACGCTTGGCGCCGACGTACTTGGTGTGGAGGTAGCGCTCCAGGCCTTCGGCCGCGGTGAGTCGCTCGAGGATGTGCTTCTTCTTGTCGGCCGAGAAGGTCGGGGTCGAGCGGATCGACTCCAGGCGTTCCTGCAGCCAGCGCTTTTCGGTCGGATCGCTGATGTACATGAACTCGGCGCCGATCGAGCGGCAGTAGGTATCGCGCAGCCAGTTCAGGATGTCGCGCAGGGGCGCGGTTTCCTTGCCGAAATAGGTATTGCTGATGTTGAAGACGGTGTCCAGGTCCGCTTCGGTGAAGCCGTAGAAGGCCGGGTCGAGTTCCGGCAGGGGCGGACGCTCCTGGCGCTGCAGCGGGTCCAGGTTGGCCCAGCGCGAGCCGAGGTAGCGGTAGGCGGCGATCAGCTGGGTGACGGCGACGCGCTTGCGGCCCAGTTCCGGGTCCTGGTTGGCGGTCACGGTACGGATCGGGCCCTGCTTGGCGCGTTCCGCGAACGAGGCGATGACGGACGCGTGCACCACGTCCGGGCGGGCGCTGCCGTCGACCGCAGGCACGTGCTGCATCTGGTCGAAATAGGCGCGCCAGTTGTCCGGGACCGATCCCGGATTGTTCAGATAGGCCTCGTACAACTCTTCCACGTACGGCGCATTACCGCCGAACAGGTAGGAGTTGGCTGTTTGTTGCTGCATCATTCTTGCTCACCTTTCTTCGCGCTTCGCGAGTGTGGGGCGGGTTAGTCTAACCTTCCGCGACACGGCCTGACCGGTTAGCGGATCGCACTTACTACATCAAGTTGTGGGGGAAGGACGAATTCCGGGGACGGCTGCGCGCCGTCCTGCCTAATTAGCGCTGGGTATTGTAACGCAAGGCGTTAGTCAAGGCGGACACTACGTCCATAAATTATTTATTTCTATTTGTAAAGCGACATTCCCTGGTTGACCAGGTAAATGATAATCGTTATCATTTGAAGATGAACTCATCTGGTCCTACCACCTCCACCCCGGCGAACCCGGCCGCCGCCCTCCCCGGCGCGCGTCGCGCCATGTACTTAAAGCAGTTGCATCAATGGCATTGGATCAGTTCGGCGATCTGCCTGATGGCCATGTTGCTGTTCAGTTTCACCGGCTTCACCCTGAACCACGCGGCCCAGATCGAGGCCAAGCCCGAGGTCACCCGCCTGAAGGCCGACCTGCCCGCGCCCCTGCGCGCCCAGCTGGAACAGTACGCCCTCGAGCACGCGGACGCCGAGGTGCCGCTGCCGAGCGAGATCGCGGACTGGGCCAACGCCTCCTTCCCCGTGGACGTGCGCGGCAAGCGCGCCGAATGGAGCGAGCAAGACGCCTATATCGCCCTGCCCCGCCCCGGCGGCGACGCCTGGCTGCGCATCGCCGTGGACGGCGGCGCCGAATACGAGCGGACCGACCGCGGCTGGATCTCCTGGCTCAATGACATGCACAAGGGCCGCAATACGGGTGAGGTGTGGAGCTGGTTCATCGATATCTTCGCGATCGCCTGCGTGATCTTCTGCCTCACCGGCTTCCTGATCCTGAAATACCACGCCGCGAATCGTCCCTCGACCTGGCCGGTGATCGGCTTCGGCATCGTACTGCCGGCCGTGATCGCCCTGCTCTTCGTGCACTGATTTAGAAGTTAAGCAAATAGTCCACCTTTATATATAAGGCAATCCGATGAAACTGTCCCACTCGCTCGCCCTGACGCTGCCGCTGGCTTCCAGCTGGGCCACGGCCGCCGACCTGTCCGTCAAGTTCGAGCTGCCGCGCCTGAACGTCGCCGAATACCACAAGCCCTACGTCGCGATCTGGGTCGAGAAGGCCGACCAGGCCGTGGCCGCGAACCTGGCCGTGCTCTACGACGTCAAGATGAAGAACAAGGAAGGCGAGAAGTGGCTGAAGGACCTGCGCTCCTGGTGGCGCAAGGCGGGACGCGAGGCCACCATGCCGATCGACGGCGTCAGCGGCGCGACCCGCGCGCCGGGCACCCACACCATGAAGTTCGACGGCGCCAAAACCGGCCTGGACAAGCTGCCGGCCGGCGACTACACCCTGGTGGTGGAGGCCTCGCGCGAATCGGGCGGCCGTGAAGTGGTCAAGGTGCCCTTCAGCTGGACGGGCAAGGGCAAGGTCGACGCCAGTGCGGCGGGCAAGGAAGAACTGGGCGCCATCGCGCTCCAGATCCAGTAAGCGATTATCAAACAAAGACAACAGGAGAACTTCATGCAACTGCAGCGCCTCACCAAGACCATCGCCCTCGGCCTGATCGCCGGCCTGTCCTTCAGCGCCCAGGCCCACAACGCCTGGCTGCTGCCGAACGCCACCATGGTCGACTCGAAGGAAGCCTGGGTCTCGCTCGACGCCGGCATCTCGAACCAGCTGTTCGAGTTCAACCACGCGCCGCTGCGCCTGGACAACCTGATGATCACCGACCCGGACGGCAACACCACCAAGGCCGAAGGCGCGGTGCTGGGCAAGTTCCGCAGCACCCTCGACCTGCGCCTGCCGAAGGACGGCACCTATCGCCTGGCGATCGTCAACAACAACGTAATGGGCAGCTACAAGCTGAACGGCGAGACCAAGCGCTTCCGCGGCGCCCAGGGCAGCCCGCAAGTGCAGATCCCGGCCGGCGCCACCGAGGTGCAGACCACGCAGGTGCAGACCCGCCTCGAGACCTTCGTCTCGGCCAACAAGATGAACGAGACCGCCCTCAAGCCGAGCGGCGCCGGCCTCGAGCTGGTCCCGGTCACCCACCCGACCGACCTGCGCGTCGGCGAGCCGATCAAGGTCCGCTTCCAGCTCGACGGCAAGCCGGCCGCCAACCTGGCCTTCAGCGTGACCCCGGGCACCGCCAAGTACCGCGGCTCCTCGGGCGAGCAGCGCCTGACCACCGACGCCAAGGGCGAAGCCAGCTTCACCGTGCCGGCGGCGAACATGTACTGGCTGAACGCCGCCTATCCGGGCGGCGAACGCGGCGCCCCCCAGCAGCAGGCGCCGGCCAAGCGCTACACCTACGCGGCGACCTTCGAAGTCCTGCCGCAATAAGGCCGATGCGCGACGTCCTGGTCCCCCACACGATCGACCTGGCGATGCCGCCGCTGGGCAGCCGCCTGACGAAGGCGGAGGGCCGCAGCATGGGCACGAGCTGGTCGGCCCAGATGGTGGTCCCGCCCGACGTGGACGTGGACCTGGCCGCCCTGCTCCAGCGCGAGCTGGATGGCGTGGTCGACCAGATGAGCCACTGGGACCAGGACTCGCTGCTGGCGCGCTACAACCGGGCGCCGGCCGGCAGCTGGCATGCGCTGCCGCCCGAATTCTTCGAGGTGATCGACTTCGCGCTGCGGGTGTTTGATGACAGTGCGGGCGCCTACGACCCGGCCGCGGGGCTGCTGGTGAACCTGTGGGGCTTCGGTCCCACCGGCCGCCACAGCCAGGCCGGATTCTCGACGCCTGGGAACGGCGAGGTCGCCTCCGCGCTCGCCCGGCGGGCCGGCGCGACGCCGCAGCTCGACCGCGCAGGCCGCCGCCTGCTGCAGCCGGGCGGCGCCGTGCTCGACCTGTCCTCGATCGCCAAGGGCTATGGCGTGGACCGCCTTGGCCTGTGCCTGGAGCGCCTCGGGGTGCGCCACTACCTGGTCGAGGTGGGCGGCGAGCTGCGCGGCGCCGGCGTCAAGCCGGGCGGCGAACCCTGGTGGGTCGAGATCGAAGGCGTGCCGGACGCGGGCGACAACCCGAGCCAGGCCATCGTCGCCCTGCACGGGTTGGCGGTCGCCACCTCGGGCGACTACCGCAGCTATTTTCACCACGGCCCGCGCCGCGTCTCGCACACGCTGGACCCGCGCAGCGGACGCCCGATCGCCAACCACGTGGCCTCGACCACCGTGGTGGCCTCCACCTGCATGGCGGCCGACGCCCTGTCCACCGCGCTCACCGTGATGGGCGTCGAGGCGGGCCTGGCCTTTGCCGACGCGCGCGGCATCGCCGCCCGCTACCTGGTCCGCCGTGACGGCGCCCTGCAGGAATCCACTTCCAGCGCCTGGCGCGAACTGCTGCAATGATCCTGACCATCGATCCCGTACGCCTGGGGAGCGCGCTTGCCCTGTCGGGCGGCTACCTGGCCATGTGCGCCGCCATCTGGCGCGCCCGCGCGAGCGCGCGCCGTAGCGTTTCCACCGGCACTGCCGACTGGCTGGTCGTCCACGCGACCCAGACCGGCAGCGCCGAATACCTGGCCGAGCGCACCGCCGAGACGATGCGCACGGGCGGCCTGTCGGCGCGCGCGGCCTGCATGTCCGAACTCGACGCCGGCGCCCTGGGTAGCGCCACGCGGGTGCTGTTCATCGTCAGCACCTATGGAGAAGGCGACGCGCCCGACAGCGGCGCGCGTTTCGCCGCCCAGACCATGGGCACCACGCCCAATCTCTCCCACCTGCACTACGCGGTGCTGGCGCTGGGCGACAGCAGCTATACGAACTATTGCGGCTTCGGCCGCGCCCTGGACGGCTGGCTGGCCGCGCACGGCGCGACGCCCCTGTTCGATCGCATCGAGGTCGATCGCGGCAATGGCGACGCGCTGGCCGAGTGGCAGCACCACGTCGGCCGCCTGGCCGGCACCAGCGACGCGCCGGACTGGGAAGCGCCGGGCTACGGCGACTGGCGCATCGCCAGCCGCGTGCTGATGAACCCCGGCAGCGCCGGCGCCCCGCTCTACCGCCTGGGCCTGGTGCCGCTCGACGGCGCCTTGCCAGACTGGGAAGCCGGCGACCTGGCCCAGGTCAGCGCGCCGCTCGACCCGGACCATCCGCGCGAATACTCGATCGCCTCGCTGCCGGGCGAAGGCGAGCTGGCCCTGATGGTGCGCCGGCAGCGGCGCGAAGACGGCAGCCTGGGCGCGGCCTCGGGCTGGCTCTGCGACCATGCCATGGAAACGGACGTGATCAAGCTGCGCGTGCGCGCGCACGGGCGCTTCCGCCTGAACGGCAACGCCGCGCGCCCGCTCATCGCGATCGGCAACGGCAGCGGCCTGGCCGGCCTGCGCGCGCTGATCAAGTCGCGCATCGATGCGGGCAAGGGCGACAACTGGCTGCTGTTTGGCGAGCGCAATGCCGCCCACGACTACCTGTGCCGCGAAGAGCTGCAGGGATGGCTGGCCGCCAGCCGCCTGGCCCAGCTCGACCTCGCCTTCTCGCGCGACCAGTCGACACCGCGCTATGTGCAGCACCTGGTGCGCGAACACGCGCAAGTGCTGCGCAGCTGGGTCGAGGAAGGCGCCGCCATCTATGTGTGCGGCAGCCTGCAGGGGATGGCGGGCGGCGTGCACGAGGCCCTGGTCGAGGTGCTCGGCGCGGAACGCGTCGAGGCGATGACGCTTGAAGGCCGCTACCGCCGCGACGTCTATTGATGCGAGAGGGCGGCCGCCTTGGCCGCCCCGTGTACTACTTGCTTCCGGTTCTTGTGGCGTCGCGAGCCGGCCCGTGCGTGCTGATCGGGCGAACCGCCCTGCACGCCGCCGCCGGCCTGCTTGCCGCCCAGGTTGCCACCCTGCTCATTCGATGCCATAGTTGCCTCCTGTTTATTCATGACCGCGCAGCCGGAAGTGGCCGAGACGGGTCCGTGCCGAAACCCGCAGGCGGCAGCCACGGAAATTCGGCGTCAGTGTTGCATGCCTGGGCACACGACGCAGCGAGGGCTGGTCCGGCGCCTGGTAAGAAACCGAGAATAAGGAGAGAATATTTTGGCTGCCTTGCCCCTTGCGTAGAACATCGTGAACGTTCAGCACTCCGCTTTAGAACAAATCGACCAAGCCGCTGGACTCCGGCACTGACGACCAATCGTGAAATTCTCCATCGGCCATCGCCTCTTTTTATCGGTCCTGCTCGCCATCCTGACGGTGGCGGCCGGCGCCGTCTACCTGCTGCGCCAGAACGTGCTGGCCAGTTTCGGCGACTACGCCGTCGGCATCGAACTGGACCGTCTCGACGAACTCTCGACCGCCCTGGCCGCGCGCTACCGTGCGCAGGGGGGCTGGCGCTTCCTCCCTGCGGGCGAGGCGAAACGCGGCTGGATCGCCACCGAGCTGGCGCGCCTGGAACAAGAGCGCGAGCGGCGCGCGTTCGCGGTCCCGCCCGCGCCGGTTGCGCCGGTTGCGCCCGTCGCACCGGCCGCCGACGCAGCAGAGGCGGCGCCCGCGGCCCCTGCCGCCCCGATGACCGAGCTGGGCGAGACGCCCAGGCCTTTCACGGTGCCGCCTCTGCTGCGTC